>JAAELP010000409.1 GCA_024226535.1 Planctomycetota bacterium
CTTGTAACATATCGACGGACCTCGCCGCCGCTGGCTGCGTTGCCGCTCCTCGACGTATCCATGGATATGCCAGCGTCGCGTCGCCTTGCCAGCGACGACGATCTCGCGCCGATAAGTCACAAGCTGTTTGGCGGACACCATTAGCGTCGCGAGCGTAAATGGTGTCAGCCACCATTTTCTCGTCTGGACCGTGTGGTTCTTGTCAGGAGCCGGCCCACTGGCGCCGCTCGTCGCGCAGCCAGCGGCGTTCGAGGGCCTCGACGGAGCCGAATGCCTCCTCGAAGAGCTCGACGTGGCGCCCGGGCGAGACGGTCTCCGGCGGCTCCGCGAGCAGGAGTTCGAGGTACCGCCGAAGCTCCTTGCGTTTGAACCGGCTCATCCAGCAAACGAGCGCGTAGCTCTGGTGGTAGACGCGGTGGACGTGGTCGTCGTCGTCTTCGGGGACCTCGTCCCAGCCGATGAGCTCCCGGAGATCGAGGAGCCGATCTGAGCGGAGCAGCTCGTCGAAGGCCTCGCGACGCGGGGTGTAGTCGTGATCGGGACCGAAGGCGGCGCGGGTATCGTCGGTCTCGAACGCGGTGGCGAGACCTTCGGAGATCCAGATCGGGTACTGACGCTGCGACGACTGGAGTCCGGTGCGGAACATGAGCTGGTGGACCGCCTCGTGCACGACGGTCGCGGTGCTGATCTGCTCGGCGAACGCATCCACGCGTCGTCGCTCGGAGCGCACGTGCCGCTCGAAGTCCTGGCGGTAGCGCTGGAGCTCCCGCGCGTGCGTGGCGGCCCCGACGTGCTCGGCCTCCCGCGCGTCGCGTCGGATCGCGACGAGGTCGGCGGCCATCTCGTCGAGCCGGGCTCGCGCGTTGACCACGCTCGGGTTCGAGTCGCCGCGATAGAAGACGATGCGATCGGTCGTGGGGTTGAAGTACCCGGCGATCCAGGGGTCGACGACGCCGTCGTGCCGGATCGCGAACGCCTGGTACTCGTCGCGATCGTCGAAGAGCACGCAGACGAGCTTCTGCGCGAGCGGGTCCGGGTCGAGGCCCAGACGCCGCGCGTAGCGCAGGAACTGGTGGTGCGTGCGCTCCAGCCGCTGGCTCTGTTCGCGGGTCCACCGCGGGTCCGCGTCCGAGAGGACGACGAACCGCGAGGTCTCGTACTCGAGGAACCGGTCCGGAAGCAGCCCCCGCGCGGCGTCGAGGGCGGCCGAGTCGTGTTGCGGAGCGGTCGCGCGGCCGGGGCCGGGTCGGGCCGCGGGGGCGCGGGCCTCGCGGGTCTCCCGGGCGGCGGCCGTTCCGGGCCGCGGCACCGCGGTGAGCGCGGCGGCGACGGCGAGCAGGACGACGGCCGCGGGCCACCGGTGTCGGGCGTCGCGGGTCTGGGGGTCTTTCTCCACACGGCGGCGATCGACCCGGTCCGGGCGTCACATGAGCGCGCGAATGGCCCGCGGCGCCGAGGAATCCGCGCGGCGTCGTGTCGTTCGTCTGAGACGGTCTGCGCCGGCGCCGTCGGGGGACGTCGGCGCCTCCCATAAGCTCCGAGTGGTCGCGCCCGCGGGACGGTCCGCATAAGCCGATCCCGTCGAAACGCGGGCTCCGGGCTCGTCGTCGCGATGGCGATGGTCGATACGTCAGGTCATGCGAAGGACCGACCCGGTCACCGCCGCCTTCACGAGACGCTCCCGCTTCGCCGAGATCACCTGCGGCGACGGCATCATGACCGCGGCGATCGCCGGGCCCAACGTCACCGAGCGGCACGTCGCGATCGCGGCCCGCGAGTTGGCCGGGGCCTTCGACGCCGCCGGTCCCCGCCTGCGGCGGTTCGTTCTCGACCTCAGCGACGTCCAGTTCCTGTCGAGCCTCGGCGTCGGGCTCTGCATCGACGCCCGGAACCGTGCGCGCGGGCTCGGCGCGCGGTGCTACCTGTACGGGGTCCAGCCGACGCTGGACGCGCAGTTCCGGCTCCTGAAGCTCGATCGGCTGTACCGGCGCGTGCGGTCGGAGACCGATCTCGCGCGGACCCTTGCGGCCTGAGACCGGGGCTTCGTGCTACGATGACGGGCACAGGAGCCGCCGCCGATGGGACTCGAAGCCGCTCTGCCGGTCGACAACATCTTCACCACGCAGATCAACCGCGTGATCAACTGGGCGCGCCGGTCGTCGGTCTGGCCGATGCCGTTCGCCACCGCGTGCTGCGGCATCGAGCTGATGGCCACGGCCAGCAGCCGGTATGATCTCGCCCGCTTCGGCGCCGAGGTCTTCCGCTTCAGCCCCCGACAGGCGGACCTGCTCATCGTGGCGGGCCGGGTGGCGGTGAAGATGCTCCCCGTGCTCCAGCGGATCTACGTCCAGATGTGCGAGCCGAAGTGGGTGATCTCGATGGGCGCGTGCGCCTCCACCGGCGGCGTCTTCGACACCTACGCGGTGGTGCAGGGCATCGACCAGTTCATCCCCGTCGACGTCTATGTGCCCGGCTGCCCGCCGCGTCCGGAGATGCTCATGGAGGGCATCATGGCCATCCAGCGCATCATCGACTCCGACAACATCCCCTACGACGGCGACGGCCATCGAGTGCCGCTCCAGATCGCGCTGGAGCCGAACTACGACGTGGCGCCGCAGCCGGTGGACGTGAGCATCGGGGCGACGTAGGGGTTGGCTATCAGCTGACAGCTACCTCAGTCCTTGAGTTCGACCGTCCAGTACGCGTCGTTCAGGAATGCCTTCCACGACTGGTACTTCGACGTGCCGAGGCGGAGCGTCACCGCCGGGTTGCGCTTCGGCTTGAACGGGCGGCGGATGAGCTTCATGTGGGCCTGGTTCGGTGTGCGGCCGCCCTTGCGGGTGTTGCAGCGGACGCAGGCGCAGACGAGGTTGATCCACGTGTGCTCGCCGCCCTGGACGCGGGGCATGACATGGTCGATCGTCAGATCCTTCGTGCTGAAGTGACGGCCGCAGTACTGGCAGCGGCTGCCGTCGCGGGCGTAGATGTTGCGTCGGTTGAGCTTCACGTCCTGGCGTGGCAGCCGGTCGTACCCGAAGAGGCGGATGATCTTGGGAACGGCGATCTCCAGACGCGGCGTGCGCACCCAGGAATACGCGGTCGGCTCGAACGCCTTCTGGAGGTCCGAGATCTCCGTCCAGGAGTCGAAGTCGTAGTTGTGGTACCGGCCGTCCTCGACGGCGATGACCTCCGCGGCCTGCTTGAACAGCATGACGAAGGCGCGGCGCGCACTGATGACCCGAACCGCGGTGTACAGGCGATTGAGCACGAGGACCCGTTCGTCCAGGACACCCGGCGTGTCGATCATGTGCGTAATCTCCTGTCCCCGCTCATCTTGCATCCAGTGTAGGGGAGATTGACGGCGGGGGGCAAGCGCCGTTTCCCCTGTTTCACAGTACGAAACGTCGACCCGGGATGCGCCGGTTTCCTGGAATCACGGATTCCGTACCGGACGTTCGAATCGGCTTCGCAGACGCTCGATTTCCGCCTGTCTTGCGCATCCTGCCAGGTGGTCGTTGACGATGCCGACGGACTGCATGAACGCGTACATCGTGGTGGGGCCGACGTAGGAAAACCCGCGTTTCTTGAGCGTCTTGCTGAGCAAGGTGGATTCCGGGGTCCGGGCAAGCTGGAGAAGCCGGCGACGCGTGATCGGACGCGCGCGCTCGCGCGCCGCCGGCTCGAAGCTCCACGCGAGCGCCGCGAGCGAGCCCAGTTCCTCAACGACCTCCAGCGCGCGGCGGGCGTTGTTGATCGTCGACTCGATCTTGCCGCGATGACGCACGATGCCCTCGTCGCGCAGGGCGCGCTCCACCTCGCGCTTGCCGAACTTCGCGACCGCTTCGAGGTCGAAGCCCCGGAACCGTGCGCGGAAGTTCTCGCGCTTCCGCAGAATCGTGATCCAGCTCAGGCCCGCCTGGAAGCCCTCCAGGCAGATCTTCTCGAACAGCCGGCGGTCGTCGTCGACGGGAACACCCCACTCCTCGTCGTGGTAGCGCCGGTACTCGGCGTCCTCGCCGCACCACCAGCAGCGGGCCACCCCGTCGCCACCGTCCACCACTCCATCCGGGCGCCGCGTCGCACACATGGGAGGCAGTGTAAGCGGTCGGTATCCCGGATGGTTGGCGGTGGTGTTTGTGTTGGCCCCAACGCCGTAGGTTCCACGAAAGGGAGTGTCGGCCCCCAATCGGCCCGGAGGGCCGACTCAGACAAGCCGCCGTACGGAGCGCTCAAACTAGTGCCGAAAGTGCCGAACCCCCGTCAGCAGGCACGTCACCCCGCGCTCCTCGCACAGCGCGATCGTCTCCGAGTCGCGCTTCGAGCCGCCGGTGTGGACGAGGCACGTTACGCCGGCGTCGAGGAGCACGCGTGGTCCGTCGTCGAACGGGAAGAAGGCGTCGGAGGCGCCGATGACCGTCCCGGAACCGGGGAGTCGGTCGCCGGCCTTCTCCACCGCGATGCGGCAGGCACCGACGCGGTCGACCTGTCCCGCGCCCGCGCCGACGAGTTGCCGCCCGGTAGTGATGGCGACCGCGTTGGAGGTCAGGTGCTTGACCACGATCCACGCGAACGCCGCCTCGGCGAGCAGCGCGTCGTCGGGTTCGGGGCCGGCGGCGTGGACCCAGTCATCGGTTTCGGCGAGCTTGGCGTCGCGCTGCTGGGCGAGGATGCCGCCCGGGATCGACCGGTACTGGATACCGGCCGGGCGCGGGCGGTCGAAGCCCGGCGTCTCGAGCAGCCGCACGTTCTTCCACCGCGCGGCGAGCCGCTGCCGGGCGTCGTCGCCGAAGCCGGGCGCGATGATGACCTCGAGGAACCCGTCCCCACCGGCGATGCGTTCGGCGGTGTCCGCGTCGACGGTGCGACTCGTGGCGAGGATGCCGCCGTATGCCGCGATGGGATCACCCGCGAGGGCGGCGTCCCACGCATCGCCGAGCGTGGGGCGGGCGGCGACGCCGCAGGGATTCGTGTGCTTGATGATCGCGCAATACGCGTCGTCGGGGGCGGTGCGGGCGAGGTCCTGCGCGAGCGTCAGCGCCTGCGCTCCGTCGTTGAGGTTGTTGTAGCTCAGCGGCTTGCCGTTCAGGAGCCGCGCCGTAAGCACGCTCGCGCCCGCGTCGCTGGGATCGCGGTACGCGGCAGCGGGCTGGTGCGGGTTCTCGCCGTACCGCAGGTCGAGTTCGTGGGCGTACGTGAGGCGGAGCAGGCTGGGGAAGGAGCGCTCCCGACGCGAGCACATCCACGCGCTGATCGCCGTGTCGTACCCGGCGGTGCGCATGAATGCCGCCGCCGCGAGATCCCGGCGCAGGGCGCGCGTCGTCGCCCCGTCGTTCGCCCGCATCTCCGTGACCACGTGGTCGTACTGATCCGGCGCGGTGAGCACGGTCACGGAGTCGTGGTTCTTCGCCGCCGATCGCAACAGGGCGGGCCCGCCGATGTCGATCTGCTCGATTGCCTCCTCGGCGCTGACATCGTCGCGCAGGATCGTCTGCTCGAACGGGTAGAGGTTGATGCAGACGAGGTCGATCGGCTCGATGCCGTGCGCGGCCATCGCCTCCATGTGGCTGGCGACGTCGCGCCGGCCGAGCACGGCCCCGTGCACGGAGGGATGGAGCGTCTTGACGCGCCCGTCCATCATCTCCGGGAACCCGGTGACCTGATCGACCGGCACCACGTCGATGCCCGCATCACGCAGGGCTCGCGCCGTGCCGCCGGTGGAGATGATGTCCACGCCGAGCTCGCGCAGGTGGCGCGCGAACGGCACCAGGTCGGTCTTGTCGCTGACGGAGAGCAGGGCGCGGCGGATGGGAGCGAGATCGGGCATCGTCCTGACGTGGAGTCTCCCGCTCAGTTTCGCTTGACCAATCGGAGGAACCGGCCGTCCACTCCGATCAGGTAGATGTTGCCGGCAAGCACGTCGGTGGCGCTCGCGTCGGCGACCCTCGGTAGGTGCAGCGTGTCGGCGGTGGAGCCCGTCCGCACGTCGACCACGGCCGCGAGCTGGCGCTCGGCGTCCCAGGTGATCAGCTCGTCTCCGAGCCGCGTGAGCACGTTTCCGGTGCACTCGGGGTTGCGCCAGACGACACGACCGCCGGGTGAGTCCAGCGGCTGCGCCTCGAGACAGACCAGGCCCTCGGTGGGGACGAACTGGTACACGTGGTCGCCGATGAGCGTGGGGGCCTCGGTGAGCGGGCTCTCGGTGAGGTACTCCCAGAGCGGCGAGCGTGACTGGCGGAGGTCGTACGCGCGGAGGTGCTGGTCATTGCTGGCCACGTAGACGACGCCGTCGCCGATGGCCGGGTCGGCCACGATCGAGGAGAGCGCCCGCCGGCGCCACACCTGCGTGGCTCTTTTTCCGTTGAGGTTCATGATTCGGCCGTCGCTGCCGACGGCGACGATGAACCCATCGCTCGTGACGGGGGCCACCTGGATCGACGGGGCCACCTGGTAGGCGCGCCAGATGGTGGCGAGCTCGTACGAGTGCCAGACGACCTGGCCGCTGCGCGATCCGTAGACGAGCATCGAGCCGAAGAGGACGGGTGCCGTGTTGGCCACCTGCGAGAGCTTCTGCTTGGTGACCAGGGCGCCGGTCTCGGCGTCGAGTTCGAGGACCTCGCTGCCGGTCATGAGGAACACCCGGTTCCGCTCCTCAACGTACGTGATGCCGAAGATACGCACCACCGGGTTCGCGACGGCGCGGCGCCAGACGCGGTCACCCTCGGCGTGCCGGAAACGCGTGAGGTTGTTCGCGGTGTCGAGCGTGAAGACCGAATCGCCGGTCTGGACGAAGTCCTTGATCGGGTAGCCGGAGGAGGCGTGCTGCCAGTCGATGCGATAGCGGAGCGAGTGCGACTTGGACCGGGCGATGATGTACTTGAGATCGACGAGTTCCCCGGCCGACATCGAGTCCTCGGCGATCGCCGCGGCCTCGCGGGCCGCCGCGGCGGCGTCCTCGTCCTTCTCGCCGGAGGCGCAGCCGACGAGCAGGACCGCGGCCAGGAGCAGGATCCCGGCGGCGCCGGGGCATCGAGGCGGGGCGTGCATGGTCGATCTCCTCTGGGGCCGGGAACTCGAAAGGCCCGGAATCGGGCAGTATCCGGGGGCTTCCACCACGCGTCAAGAGAGCCTAGAGTGCCGCCTTGGTCCCTCCTCGCCCGTCGCGGGCACCGTCAAGAGCATGTTTACCGGAATCGTACAGCACGTCGGCACGGTCGATGCCGTTGGGCACGTGGACTTCGGAGCGCGAATCGTGATCGGCACGCGGGGCTGGACGCACGTGCCGAAGGCCGGAGAATCGATCGCCGTCAGCGGGTGCTGCCTGACGGTGTGCGCGAACGAGGACGCTCCGGACCAGGCCGGTCGCCTCGCCTTCGACGTGATCCGGCAGACGCTCTCGGTCACCGCGCTCGGCGACCTCGCACCGGGTCACGAGGTGAACCTCGAGCACGCGGTGACCCCGGAGACGATGCTCGGCGGTCACGTCGTGCAGGGGCACGTGGACGGCGTCGGCATCGTGCGCGACGTGATCCGCGACGAGACCGAGTGGCGCGTTCGTGTCGAGGCGCCCGCGGACCTCATGGACCAGATCGTCGAGAAGGGCTCGATCGCGGTCGACGGCGTGTCGCTGACCCTGGCGAGCGTCGACGATGAGGCGTTCGAGGTGGCGTTGATCCCGACCACGCTGGAGCGGACGACGCTCTCGCGCGCCGAGCCCGGGACCCGCGTGAACCTCGAGACGGATTACATCGCGAAGACGGTGGTGAACTGGTTGCGGCGGCACGGCGCCGCGAAGTGACCGCGTCCGGCGATCACGCTGCCGCGGGGGGCGAGGTCGAGGTTACCTCGGCCTGCGTCTGCCGGCTCGGCGCCGACGCGAGCGCGCCCGCCCGCATGCAGAGCATCGTCAGGTCGTCGGCCTGGTGCAGCGAGCCCGTCTGGTCGTCGAGCTGGCGTCCGAGCTCCTGGATCATATCTGCCGGGGTTTCCTGCGCGCCGAGCGCGGCGAAGACGTCGCGGTAGCGCGCCGTCGGGAGCCGGCGCTCGTAGTCGCCGGCGCCGGGATTGGGGAACGCCTGCTCGAACCCGTCGGAGTACAGCAGCAGGCGGTCGCCGGCGGCGAGGTCGACCTCGATCTGCGCGTACTGCTCGTCGGCGAACACGCCGAGCAGTCCGCCGGTCGTCGTCAGCTCCCGGCAGGAGCCGTCCTCACCGAACAGCAGCGGGGGAGGATGGCCGGCCCCGGCCAGCCGCATGCGCCGGCTCCGGCAGTTCACGAGCGCGTACACGGCGGTGGCGAAGCGCGTCGTTCGTCCCTGCCGCCGGATCATGTCGTCGTTGAGGCGACCGAGCACTTCGGAGGGCTCGATGAGGCGGTAGGACGAGCCGGAGATGATCTTGGTGGTGAGCGAGCGGCAGATGACCATGGTCATGAGCGCCGCGGGCACGCCGTGGCCGACCGCGTCGGCGAGGAAGACGCCGATGTGATCGTCGTCGAGGCGAACGATGTCGTAGATGTCGCCGGAGACATAGTGCGCCGGGCGCCAGAACGCGGCGAAGTCGACGCCACACAACGCTGGGAGGTCGCGGGGCAGGAACTCTCGCTGCACCATCGCCGCGAGCTGGAGCTCGTCGTGAATACGCGCAATCTCACCCTTCAGCCCGCCGTGGAATCGGTGGGCGATGGAGACTTCCTCGTGCAGGTTCTGGACCTCGGGCTGCCGGTGCAGCAGCGCCTCGAGCTTGGCGGCGAGGATGTCGGCGTCCGACGGCGGGCCGTGGAGCATCGCCCGGCCGAAGCGGTACGGACAGTCCGCCAACGGCGCCTCGTCGAGCACGATCAGCACCGCGACGTCCGCTTCGTCCAGCACCGGCATGAGCTGGAAGACCGCGGTCGGCTCGTCATCCGCGGCCACGAGGAGGATGACCGCCTCCACGGATCGCAGATGCTCGACGGTCAGGTCATCCCGGGTGACGCAGCTCGGATTCAGAGAGGCACTGCCACGCCACGCCTCGAGAAGTCGGGCGCGGAACGCGGTCGCTTCGGACCCCCGGCCCTCGAACGCGACGACCAGGATATTCCAGGGGATCATTCGGAGCGTCCCTGCTCGATCGCGGCGTTATCGGTCGCCGGCGCGCAGCGCACCCGAAGCGCGAACGCAGACCGCTCATCATCGTCCTAGCGGGCGGTCGCCTTGAGGCGGTCCAGATCGAGTTCGATCCGGTCGTCCACCGAGAGGTCGAGGCGATCGAGCCAGCCCGCCCGAAGCTCGATGGCGAACTGAGCGGGCAGGTGGCTCCAGTACATGGCCTCGCCCCGGACGCGAGCCTCGTACTGGAACTCCGTCTCGTCCTCGCGGCGGGGCGGCAGGGCCTTCATCCGGTGCAACGCGGTCACCCGTCCCCGCCCGTCGAGGAAGATGAGGTCCATGTCGACCAGGCAGTTCTTCATCCAGAATGAGCGCGGCTGCGCGTCCGGGAACACGAAGATCATGCCGCCGTCTTCCGGAATCGACGCGCGGTGCATGAGGCCGTCCGTGCGGGACTGCTCCGTGATCGAAAGCTCCAGGTGGAACGTCTGGTCCCGGATCGTGACCGGCTCCCGGGCATCCGCCGCGGGCATGTCCCGGCATCCGCCAGCCAGCGCCGCGGTCACCGCGAGGGACGGGAGGAGGCGGCGGGGGGTCAGGTGGTCTCGGACAAGAGCCATGCGTGGTCATCCGCGGTGAACGTGACGGGATCGGGTGACAGCCTAGCCAGATCGAGCCCCCGGAGGAAGCCGTCGGGGTCGAGGGGTCCGCGCTCCGGGGTGATGCCGCACCAGAAGGCGAGCAACCCGATGACGCGCCGGGCCGGAACGCCGCGTTCGCGGTAGCTGTTCAGCCGCGTGTCGCCGTGGCGCTTCGCGAGACGCCGCCCGTCGGTGCCGATCACGAGCGGCAGGTGCCACCAGCGTGGTGGTGTTCGGTCGAGCGCCCGGTAGAGCAGCACCTGTCGCGCGGCTGACGGTAAGAGATCCGCCCCGCGCACGACGTCGGTCACGCCCTGACGCGCGTCGTCGACAACGACGGCGAGCTGGTATGACGGTACGCCGCGCCGTGTCCAGATCACGAAGTCACCGACGTCGTCGAACGGCGCATGCGTCGACGACCCGACGAACTCGTCGTCGATACGCAGACGCTCGGGATCGACGAGGAGCCGGTAGTTCGTGTCCTCTGCGTCGAACGCGCGAGGTTCGCCGTCCGGTGGCCGCAGCTCGACGGGGAAGCGCAGCTCGTGCTCGCCGACGTGCGGAGCGCGGGGGGCAGATTCGATCTCGCGTCTCGTGAGCGCGCACGGGTAGACGAGCCCGCGCGCGGCGAGCCGGCGCATCGCGTCGCGATAGGGCTCGAGGTCGTCGGACTGGTTGCCGACGGATTCGTAGCCGTCGATACCGAGCCACCGGAAGACCTCCAGCACGCCCTCGGCGGCCTCCGGCCGGACGCGGGGACCATCCAGGTCCTCCATGCGGAGCAGCAGCCTCCAGCCCTCCCGGCGGGCCAGCGCCCAGTTCACGAGGAACGTGCGGGCGTTCCCCAGGTGCAGGGCGCCGGTGGGAGATGGGGCGAGACGGCTGACGCGGGTGGTCATCGGCGCACCGCCGGGTATATTGCTCGCCCGAGGGCCCTCCCGGGATTCGGGGGGCCCGGCAGGCCGCTCGTGGTGGCATCGGAAGGCTGACAACGGAGTGTAGCCATGGACAAGCTGTCTCGAGATGACATCGAAGCGCGGCTCGAAGACTTCCCCGACTGGTCGCTGAACGGTGAGAAGCTACAGCGCACGTTCGGTTTCGACGACTTCCGCGGCGCGATGGCGTTCGTCAACCGCATCGCCGACCTCGCCGAGGAGCACCAGCACCACCCGGACATCATGGTCCGCTACAACAAGGTCACGCTCACGCTGACCACGCACGACGCGAGCGGGCTCACGGAGAACGACTTCGCGTTCGCCACGAGCACGGATACCGTGGCGGCTGGAGTGTAGGAGTCCCCTCCTACTCCATGTGCTCCCGCACGAACGTCGCCCGCGCCTCCCGCAACTCATCCGGATTCAGATCCCGATCCACGTGCCTCTGAAGGTGCGCCGGCTGCACGAGCAGGAACATCTGGTTGACGACGGTGGGATCGATGTCCTCCAGGCGGCCGAGGTACAGGCCCAACCGGACGCGGCTGAGGAGCTTCATCGCTTCTTCGAGACCGAGGAGACGGGCGGAGCGGAGGACGGCGAGGGCGCGCTGCGTGCGGTCCTCCAGCAGCGTCCGGTTGCGCTCCACGAGGACGCGGCGGGCGTGGTGCTCGTACTCGATGATCCGGGGCAGGATCTGATCCTGGAGTTCGCCACGCAGCTCGTCCTCGCTGCGGCCGAGCGTCACCTGGTTGCTGATCTGGTAGAAGTCGCCGGCGGACTCCGAGCCCTCGCCGTAGTAGCCGCGCACGGCCAGGTGCAGGTCCTTGGCGGCCCGCCGGACGCGGTCGATCTCGTTGGTGATCTTGAGCGCCGGCAGGTGCATCATCACGGAGTAGCGGATCCCGGTGCCGACGTTCGTGGGGCACGCGGTCAGGTATCCCCAGCGGCGGCTGAAGGCGTAGTCGACGTGGGACTCGATCATGTCATCCACGTCGTTCAGCCGGTCGTAGACCTCCGGAATACGCAGGCCCGACGCGAGCAACTGCATGCGCAGGTGGTCCTCCTCGTTGACCATCACGCTCAGCGTCTCGTCGCCCGAGATCGCGACGCCGCGCTCGATCTCGCTCTCGGCGAGGTTCTTCGAGATGAGGTGACGTTCCACGAGCAGCTTGCGATCGTGCTCGGTCGCGCGTTTGAGGTCGACCCAGACCATGTCCTCGGCGAGGCTGCTTCCGAGCAGGATACGCCGCGCGAGACGCACCAGCTCGTGACGCTGCGCCTCGGTGGCGCGGTTCGCGAACGGGAAGCCGGCAATGTTGCGGGCAAGGCGGACTCGGCAGCTCACGACGACGTCGCTCTGTGGGCCGTCAACGCTCATCCAGGGGCCGTGGGTCTTGAAGTCCATCGCAAGAGCGAGTCCGAAGCTGCTACGCCGGGTCCGCGCTCCCCCGGGTCTGCGGGGGAGCCAGGTCCGGTTTCAGATCGCGCAATCGGTCGCGCAACTCCGCCGCCCGCTCGTACTGCTCGGCGGCCACCGCGTCCTCCAGCTCCTTGAAGAGGCGCTGGACTCTGAGCTGACGATCGATGGAGGCACCGCCGCGGCGGGGACACTTGCCGGCGTGACTCGTCGCGCCGTTCTGCGCGCGCTCGATCATCCCCGCGAGATGTCGCTCGAACGCCGTATAGCAGTCGGAGCAGCCGAGCAGACCCGTGCGCCGGAATGACGCGAAGCTCGTCCCGCACGTTCGGCAGCATGCGCGGCTGGTACGCCGGGGCCGCTCGCCCTTGGTCTTGCTACAGACCACGAACTGTGTGAGGAGCTGATCGATGGGTCCGGGCTGGACGCCGACCGAGAACCCCGCCGCCGCCGCGTGCTCCTCGCACAGATGCACTTCGGTCTTCACGCCCCCCTGGACGGTGACCTCGTGCACGACGGCCGGCTTGTGACATTGGTCGCAGTTCATGTGCCTTCCGATGATATCCGTCCGGCACATGGCGGACCATACTCGGGTTTCTCAGGCTACGAACCCGTGGGAGCCGCCCGGGGAGCCGCTCCCGGGTCGCCGCCGAGGGCCTCGGTGAGACGCTCGATGCTTCGACGCAACTCCGCAACGTCGCTCTCGAGGCGATCCACCCGCGACTCGAGCTCCGCGTCCGCCGGCGCCGCGCTCGGGACCGCAACGACCGCGCGCGGTTCGGCGCCGGGGCCGACCGCCTCCACACGATGGAGCTCCGGGCACAGCAACTGGGCGAACCGCGGTGCCCGGCTTCCCGGTGCGGGCGCGACCGTACGCACGAGGGGCGGATCACGTTCCATGAGGTGGTCGAGCACCGCCGACGTGGTGTCGAGCGATTCGAGCGGGTGCATGCGCGACGCACGCCCGCGCAGTTCGCCGACGGTCTGGGGACCGCGAAGCAGCAACTCGGCGAGCACGACGAGTTCGCTCGTGGAGACTTCGAGCGTCTCCCGCGCGATGTGCCGGTGCTTCTCGACGCGGCTGCCGCTCATCATGACCTCGCGCGAGAGGCTCTTCGCGCGGAGCCCGTCGAGCGCGGTGAGGACGTCGTCCTCGGACAGCGCCAGCTCGGGCAGGCGGTTGCTCTTCTGGTTCGATCCGGTGATGAGCCCGTTGAGCGTGAGCGGATATTGAGCCGGCGTGGTCTGCGCCTTCTCGATGAGCACGCCAAGCACGCGGCACTCGTGGGGGGTGAGCGGAGGCATGGCGGGAGTGTATCCGCGGCAGAGGCCCGGAGAGGGGGCCGAAGTTGGGAAGCCGACGCCCTTCCGGCCGATGACGATCAGAGCCCTCGATCCCGCGCCCGGAGTCCCCGCGTGTCTCATTCCGGTCCCACTGTCCCCGTCGCCCCGGTCGATCACCGCCGGCTCATCGCCGACCTGGACGGCCCGAACGTCGACGCGGCCCTGACCGCGGCGCTCGGAGCCCTGGCGTCGGGGGGGAGCGTCGATCTGCTGCTCGCCGTGCTGAGGACACTCGTGCGCAATGGCCTCGCCGGCATCGCGTTGCGGCTGCTGCGCTCGGCGGGCAACCTCGTGGAGACCAACCCCGAGATCGCCGGTCTCTGCGAGCAACTCGCGGCGCTGCCGCCCGGTGACGTCCCGTTGACGACCTTCGCGGAGCGGTACGAGGCGAACCGCGCCGCCCTTGCCGGCACCGGGATGACCTGGTGCGACGCGCTGGCACCGGCCGGCGTGCCGGGCAGCGCGATCCGCGTGTACATGACGCCGGAAGGCAACTGCCAGGTCATTCGCGATGACGACGCGGGCCGGCTCGACCTCGTGTTCCACTTCGACGACCACCGTCGCCGCGCCGCCGCGTTCCCGCTCGGTGACGTCGAGGATCGCGGCTCGGCGTTGCTCGCCGGCGTGCCGCTGCCGCCGCTGCTGGAGCGCCTGCTCGGACGCCGCAGCCGCGAGGGCTTCCGGCCGCCGGTGGATATCGTCGAGACGGACCTCGAGGTGCTCGCCGTCTGGCTGCACCTCGTCGACATCGCGCCGGCGGTCACGGAGCGACGGGTCGGCGTGTTCGGGGGCCTGAAGGCGCTCGACCACTACGCCGAGTGGTTGGCCAGGCACCTCGGTCACTCGGATCCGACGCTCGTGGCGTCGTGCCGGCGTCCGGGCTGGGATCCGCCGACGGTGGACGACGCGTACCTCACGCGGGTTCGCGCCGGCGTGGAGGAGCGGCGCCGCGGGCTCGGCGTCGCGCAGGCGCGTCACCAGGAGGCGATCACGCCCGAGCAGCGGATCGCGCGGTTCCGGGCCGGCCGCGCCGCGGCGCCGCCCCTGCGCATCGCGGGCTTCACGACGCGTTACTCAACGGTCGTCCAGCACGCGATGCGCGACCTCGCCGACGCCTTCCGACGCCAGGGCTGCACCTTCGATCTCGTGAAGGAGCCCGACGACTCCAGCGCGATCGTTGATACGTGGACGACGCTCGCCGAGCCCTGCGATCTCGTCGTCGTCATCAATCACCTGCGGCGCGAGATGCCCGATCGCATCCACGCCGACCTGCCCTTCGTCTGCTGGATCCAGGATCACCTGCCGGCGCTGTGGTCGAAGGACGCGGGGCGTTCCATCACCGATCGCGACCTCGTGCTCGGCTACGACCGCCCGGTCCTGACGACGCTCTTCGACTACCCGGCGGAGCGCTTCCTCGCGACGAGCAACCTCACGAGCCTCTCGACGTACCACGACGAGCCGGTGGATCCCGTCGAGGCCGAGCGGCACCGCTGCGACGTCTCCTTCGTGAGCCACGGGTCCGAGACCGTCGACGAGCTCGTGGCGGCGTGCGGTGTCGGCCAGCCCGCGGTCTACGGGAGGCTGCTCGCCGCGATCACCGAGCGGCTGCGCGAACGCCTCGCGGCGCGGCGGCGCATCTCCTTCCGCGACACGCTCGACGTCATGCTCGACGCCGAGGCGTCGATCGGCGCTCGGACCACGGCCGAGCAACGCAACGTGCTGATCCGGCCGACCGTGATCCGCATCGTCGATCGCCTGCTTCGCCACGAGACGCTGGAGTGGACGGCGCAGTGGTGCCGGGCGCGCGACCGCACGCTGCGCATCTACGGTCGCGGGTGGGAGCGTCATCCCACGCTGAGCGAGCACGCGGCGGGCGAGATCGCCAACGGTGAGCCGCTGCGCTGCGTCTCCCGGGCGTCGCGGATCAACCTCCAGATCAACGGCTTCGGATCACTGCACCAGCGACTGCTCGACGGCATCGCCTCCGGCGGCTTCGTCCTCGTGCGGCACAATCCGGCCGACTTCGTGCGACCGCCGCTGCTGGCGCTCCAGCGTGCGATCGCCTCGGCGGGCGTCACGAGTCTCGGCGACCTCCTGCGCGCGGCCGAGCCGACGAACGACCTCGGCATCGCGCTGGCCGCGCTCCGACGGCTCGACTATCCCGCGATCGCCCCGGGCGGCGATCCCCGCCGCGATCAGGACATCCGCCTGCTGCACGAGGCGGCCGGGGTCCCGATGGACCGTCTGGGCGACGCGGCGCTCTTCGACGCCCTCGCCGACGTCCGGCACGTTCCGCATCGCTGCGCCGCGGACCTGCCCGCGTTCGAACGCGTCGTCTTCGACGGTCCGGAGACGCTGCACGCGTTGCTCGACCGCTACGTGGACGACGAGCCAGCCCGGCGCGCGCTGCTCGCCCCGATGCGCGCCGACGTCGCCGCCCACGACACGTACGACGCCCTCGCCCGCCGCATCCTGGATACATTGGGGTCCGGTCTCGTTTCGGGCGATCCGCCTTCGTGACCACCGCAACCCGCCAACCCGAGACGAGACCCGACCCCACTTCAGCGGACACGGCGTTCTTCGAGGTGGCGCGTCGGGGCATCGACGACATCGTCGCCGCCAACCGCGACCGGTGCCGGCACGTCCTCGTCGCGAGCATGCCGAAGAGCGCCTCGACGTGGCTCGACGCGTTGCTCGTGGAGGCCACCGGGTTCCAGCGCTACCTGCTGAACACCACGGGCCACGACGCCGAGCGCGTGATCCTGCGTGGCGCGCTGCCGATGTTCCTCGCCCGCGACACCGTCTCGCAGGAGCACCTGCGGGCGACACCGGGCGACGTCGCGCTGTTGTCGTGGATGAGAATCCGTCCCGTCGTGCTCGTGCGCGACCTCTTCGACGTGATCATCTCCGCCGCCGATCACGGCGTCAGCGAGGGACGACGCGGTCCCGCCGCACACGTGCCCCCGGCGTACGCGTCGTGGTCGCGGCGGGAGCGTCTGTGGTTCGGCGTGCGGATGATGACCCCGTGGCTGCTGAGCATCGTGACGTCGTGGCAGGACGCGGAGGCGACGCTGCCGGTGCTGTGGATCACCTACGAAGAGGTGACGCGTGAGCCCGCGCCGACGGTGGCGAGGATCCTCCGGCACGCGGGCGTGGAGGTTGCCGCCACCCGGATCGACGCGGCGATCGCGTCGGCCCAGCGGACGCGGCCGCGCTTCAACGTGGGAACGTCCGGTCGCGGGCGGAGCGAACTGGACCCCGACCAGGTGCGCGTGGTCGAGGAGATCGCCGCCGCCTTCGGTCCCCGGAACCTGGAGCGCATCGGCCTTTGACGACCACCCGTGTCAGGACGACGGACGCTGCGGCGACCTTCGAGCGCGAGCTGATCGACGCCGACGACGTCGCGCGCGTGCAGACGTGGCGCGACCAAGGCGCCGACGAGGCCACGGTCGCATGGTGCTGGGCGGAGCGTCGTCTCGACGAGATCATCGCCACGCAGCGCGATCGGTGGCCGCATGTGGTCATCGCGGGAGCGCCCGGCGAGGCGGCGACGCGTCTGGGTCGCGAGATCGCAGAGCGTGACGGGCTCGCGCGCCGCCCGCTGGCCCACGGCGCCCTCGGACGCGAGCGGAACATCGACCGTGACCTGGTTCCGTCGTACCTGGCCGAGCCCTCGCTGGCCGTGCTGCACGCCAAGGCGACGACCGCGAACGTGGAGATCCTGGAGCGCATGGCGATCGCGCCGATCGTCGTCGTCGAGCCGTTGACGACGCTGCTCGTCCGCGCCCGCGACGCGTTGGGCCGCGGCGGGCCGTTCGACGCGTTCGTCCACGTGCCGCCGGGGTTCGGCGAACGTCGCGAAGCGGCGCGGCTGCGCTTCGCCGCTCACGCGTGCACGCCGTGGCTCGTGAGCTTTCTCTTCTCGTGGCAGGAGGCGGCGGATCGGCTCCACGTGCGATGGCGGCACGTCGTCGACGATGCCGCCGTCGAGCTTCCCGCGGACATCATGGAGATCGCGCGCGCGGTCGCGGCGCCGTACCGCGACGACTTCGACCTCGCGCCGCTCGGGATCGGGGGACCCTGACATGCGGTGGCTCATCGCCAGCGCCGCGCACCGTCCGGAGCAGGGGGGGATCGGCAGCTACGTCGCGGGCTTCGTCGAGATCGCCGTCGCCGCAGGTTGGGAAGTTCACCTGCTTACGCGTCCGGGCGATCGCCACCCCCCGGGGGCGATCGTGCACATCGTGCGCACGCCGGATGACGATCCGGCATTCGACACGCGGCTGGACGCCCTGCGGCGGATCGACCGTGTTCGCCCCTATCGATACGGGTCGTGGGCGCTCGCCGTCGCGCGCACTCTGCTGGCGATCGACGTGGACGTGGACGTCGTGGAGTTCGTGGACAGCCAGGCGCAGGGCCTCGTGGCGATCGAGAGCGCCGCGGTCCGGTCGCGGTTTCGCGACGTGCCGATGGTCGTCTCGTCGCACACGCCGATGCACCTCGTCGCGCGGCTCAACGGCGACGACGAGCGACGCTTCGGACGTCACCTCTACCACGATTGGGAGCGCCGGGCCCTCCACGCCGCCGACGGCGTCTTCGCGCCGAGCCACCTGCTGCTGGACGCGCTGGACCCGGTGCCCGTGACCGCGGTGATCCCGGCGCCGGTCGTCGGGCGGCCGGCGCGAAAGGCGGGGGGGCGGGCCGGCGGGAGCGCCGAGACGATCGTGTTCGCCGGTGGCATCGAGCCGGCGAAGGGCGTGGTGACCTGGATGCGGAGCCTGCCTGCGGTGCTGGAGCGGCATCCCCGGGCCGAGGCGGTGCTCATCGGGCCCGACCGCCCGGGCCCCGGCGGAAGCTGGGTCGAGCACCTGCGCGACGGTCTTCGCGGCTCGGTGCGCGAGCGGGTGCGCTGGACCGGCCCGCTGGATCATGACGCGGTTGCCGCCGAGATCGACGCGGCGACGCTCGTCGTCGTGCCAAGCGTGTTCGAGAGCTTCTCCTACGTCGCCGCCGAGGCGCTCGTGGCGGGGTGTCCCGTCGTCGTTTCCGATCGCGTGGGGCTCGCGGAGATCGCACCGAGCGTGCCGATCGTGCCGGCCGGGGACGCGGAAGCGTGGGCCGCGGCGCAGCTCGACGCGCTCGCCCATCCGAATGCCGCCCGCGCGACCGCGCTTCGTGGGCGGGCGGAGTTGCTGGAGGCGTGCCGGGGCGAGCGCCTGCTGGAGGCGAGGCGGGAGCTCGTCGAGCGGTCTCGTGTCGCCCGGGGAGCGGTCGATCCGGCGTCCGAGCCCGATGCCATCGACGCCATGGAATCCGTCCTCGATGCGATCGAGCGTCAGGAAGCCGCCGCGGCACGGCCTCGCGCGGAACCCGCCAAATGCCCGCGTCACCTGTCACGAACCACCCCCGCGTCGGCCGATGAAGCCAGCATGCCACTCCACTCCATCGTGATTCCCACCCGTGACCGTCCAGCCCTCGTCGGCGGTGCCGTCCGCAGCGCCCTCGCCCAGACGGTGACGGACCTCGAGGTCGTCGTTTCCGACAACTCCACCGATGATCGCACGGCCGAGGCGCTGCGGGACGTCGACGATCCGCGGTTCCGCTACGAACGCACGCCATCGCCGTTGCTGATGCACGACAGTTGGCAGTTCGCGCTGGAGCAGACCCGGGGCGAGCGCGTGGCCTTCCTCTGCGACGACGACGCCTTGCATCCGGAGACCCTGGAGCTGGCCGACGGTGTGCGCTCCCTGACCGGGGCCGAGGTCGTCACGTGGCGCTCGTGCTCGTTCCTCTCCTTGGATTGGATCGTGCCCGCCGAGCGGGGGCGCGTGCGCTTCGGGGCTCCGTTCTCCGACGCGGTGTTCGAGGTCGACGGCGAACGCGTGCTGGATCTCGCCTACGACCTGCGGGTGACGCTGACCGATCGCGTGCCCAAGATGCTCAACTGCTCCGTGGCCCGCGCCACGATCGACCGCGCCCGCGCCGACGGCGCGTCCCTGTTCCGGCCGTCGTGCCCCGACTACTCGGCGATGGTGACGCTCGCCCTCTTCGCCCGGGGCATCGTGCTCATCGACGCACCGCTGCTCGTGGTCGGCGCGACGCCGCTGTCGATCGGACCGTCGTCCGTGCACGATGGCGAGGCGTCGAGGAAGTTCGTCGAGGAACTACGGGCTCGGGAGCCGGAGATGATCATGCCGGAGGTCCTCGGGCCGGCCGCGTCCTGGATCGGGCAGACGATGATGCAGTGCGCGCATGACATCGGAGGCCTTGCCGACTACACCGTCGACCCCGTGAACCTGTACGGGCTGGTCGGCGTCGAGCTGACGCGGTCCCGGGATGCCGGCGGCGACGTCGAAGCCCTGGCTGCCGCCTGGAACGCAGCCCTCGCCGGACCGCTGAGCGATCACGCCGACGCGATCCGGGCGTTCGTCAGCGAGCGGAAGGTCATCGAGTCCGACGCGTACCTGCGACGGGCTCCCGAGACCCCGGCGGTGCTCGGCGTCGGTCCGTTCACCGTCGATGACACCGACGCGACCGCGATGGACGCCGAGGCCATCGACGACGTCGCCGCGGCGATGCCGGACTGGCTCGACGAGCACGCGATCCCGCTCGCGGACCTCTGGGACTCCGTCGACGAGCGCGCGGGCGCGCGGCGCCCCGTGCTCTACGGGCTCGGCACCAACGGCCGCGCGTTGCTGCGCTGCCTGCCGGCGCGGCACCCGGTGCGAGAACGCCTCGCGGTGTGCGACGACGCCGACGATGACCGGGGATCATGGTCGGCGGCGACGTCCGACGACCTCGATCCCGCCCGCGACTTCGTGCTCGTGACACCGTCGTCGGCGGCGGGGATCCGGGACCGGCTCGCGTCCCGCGGCTTCCGACCCGAGCGGGACATGACCACGGCCGACGAGCTCATGCGGCTTAGGTCCTGTCTGACGGCTCAGGGATTCGCGTGAGTGCGATGCTTTCCGCCGTGGCAAGGAGGTGAGCCGATGGCATATTCACTGGATATTCCGAGGTTCACCGACGCCGCCACGGCGGAAATGGTCGTGCTCAGGCGGGTCCCTGAGCCGTCAGACAGGACCTAGTCACGCCGTCCCATGAAGATGAAGCCGTTGGGCTGAAGGAACCCGGCGCTGACCCCGAGCCGGTCGTAGGCGGCGATGAAATCCGCGAGGCGGGCGACGACTTCGGAATCGCCTCGGAGGCCGCCGAGCAGTCGGTAGATGAATGAGGGCGTGGGACGCAGCTCCACCTGCTGGAAGCGCCGGCGAGCCGCGGCGAGGATCTCCGAGCCCGTCGAGACGTTGTCGTGCGGCGACTGCCCCGCCTCGTGCGGGTCGCGCTCGTGCACGAACTCCTCGTGGATCTCGTCGATGTAGCGACGGAGCGCCTCTTCATCGTCGAGCCCCTCGGTGTGCTCGGCCCCCTCGTACCAGTGGCCCGTGATCGAGAGCAGCGCGCGGATCAGCGCGACCTGCGCCGCATCGTCCACGCGCCACCGTTCGTGGCGGGGCTCGCCGCACAGGAGATGTCCCCCGTGACGCAGGTGGTGCGCCACGCGTTCGAGAGCGGCCTCCACGTCGGGGAGATGGTGCAGGCAGCCGGAGAAGAGCACGACGTCGTACTGCCCGTCGACGTCCTCGAACGCGCACTCGTCGTACTCCAGGGAACCGAATCCGTCCGGCCACGGGTTCGTGGCGAGCGTCTCGCGGGCGATCTCGATGCACGCGGAAGACACGTCGATCGCGTGCACGTGGTGCCCGGCGCGGGCCAGCTCCAGGGAGACGTACCCCGCGCCGCACCCGACGTCGAGGATCCGCACCGATGGGCCCGCGTGATCCGCGATCAGCTCGAGGAACGCAACGACGTGTCGCCCGAGGTAGAGATCGATGAACTGCGGATCGCGCCAGAAGCTCTTGTAGAAGTGCTCGCAGCGGACGGCGCGACGCAGGTCCGGCACGAACCCGGCCGCCACCCGCTCCCGGATACGCCGGTCGAACGCGTCAGCCTCCGCGGCGACGTCGATCGTCGAATGCGTTGGTTGCATGTCGTCACTCCCGATGGCGGTGGACTCTGAGGATGCGCCGGAGCTTCTCGGCGACGTAGCGCACGTCGTCGCGCGTGAGCTGGAGGCCGCTGGGCAGGTTGATGCCGCGCGGCGCAAGCTGGTACGCGACCGGGTTCCGCTCGCGCGCGCCGCGGGCCGAGGGCAGGTCGGCGCACGCCGGCAGCGAGCTGAGCGGGTGAAAGAACGGCCGCGTGTCGATTCCGGCTTTGGAGAGCTGCGCGGCGAGCCCGTGCTTGTCGATCTCGAAGCGCTCGTCCCACGTGGCGGTGACCATCCAGGCGCCGCCGCGACCGTCCGGCGGATGGGGGTTGAGCCGGAGACCGTCCACGGCGCCGAGGTCCTCCTCGTACCACTCCAGGATCGCGCGCTTGCGATCGACGATCTCGTCGGCCCGCTCGAGCTGGGCGAGCCCCATCGCCGCCTGCATCGCGCTCATCCGGTACTTGTACGCGAAGACCGTGTTCACGAAGAGCGTGTCGCCCGGCGCTCGACCGTGATCGCGCAGCATCAGGCAGCGATTGCGGAGCGTCTCGTCGTCGGTGACGAGCATGCCGCCCTCGCCGGTGGTCAGCGTCTTGGATCCGTGGAAGCTGAAGACGCCGGCGAGCCCGAAGCTCCCGGCGCGGCGCCCGCGTTGCTCGGCGCCGATCGCCTCGGCCGCGTCCTCGATGACGGGGATGCCACGCGGCTCCGTCACCGCCTCGATCGCGGCCATGTCGGGGAGCCCGCCGTAGACGTCCACGGCGATGACCGCCCGGGTGTTCGGCGTGATCGCCCGCTGAAGCGACTCCGGGCAGAGGCACCACGTCGCGGGATCGATGTCGGCGAAGACCGGGGTGGCGCCGACGTAGACGATCGGCGCCGCGGAGGCGATCCACGTGATCTCCGGCACGATGACCTCGTCGCCGGGACCGATGTCGAGCGCCGCGAGCGCAAGGTGGATCGCCGACGTGCACGACGGCAACGCGATCGCATGACGCCGGCCGACCCACGCCGCGAAGCGCGCCTCGAACCGGTCGTGGTAGACGCCCGCGTGCTCCTGCCAGGCGTTTCGAGCGGCGTCGGTGACGTAGCCGACCTCGTGGTCGGTGATCCACGGTCCCGAAACCGGTATGTTGCGCGTCAGGGTCTGATGCATCGCAGGTATCCGTCCGGGGCGGTGGTGATCTGGAGCTTGTCGGGGATCGCGCGGTCGATCTCGAAGTCGCCGGTGCCGCCGATGTATGCGTGTACCGCGGTCTTCGGGTTGTCGCCCTTGTCCCAGCGCGTGTCGCTCAGGAACCCCGCCGGCAGGTCCTCGATGATCGTGTCGAGCACGACGAGGTAGCAGTCGCGGGTGACGAGCGGGCCGTACGCCTCCAGTTCGGCGAGCACGTGGGCGTGGGAGTGGTGCGAGTCGAGGATCACCATCACGCGGTCGCCGTCGCCGACGTGCCCGCGCACACGGTTCACGATGCCGGAATCGATCGACGACCCCTCGATCATCGTGATGCGCCGGCTCATCGGGTGCTCCTCGATCGCGGCGCGGTTGTGCTCCCGAATGTCGATGTCCACGGCAACGACGCGACCGTCGCCGCCGAGCAGTTCGAGCATCGACGCGGAGAAGACGGCCGACCCGCCGTGGGCGATGCCCGTCTCGATGATGACGTTCGGACGCGTGGACCAGATCAGCTCCTGGATGGCGATCATGTCCGCCGGGAACTGGATCACCGGCCGGCCCATCCACGAGAAGTTGTAGGTGAAGCGGTTCGGAGTCGCCCGCATGATCCACTCCACGGAGCGTCTCCGCAGCTCCTCGTCGCGTCCGAGAGCGGCGATCTGCTCGCGGCGCTCGACCGCGAAGGCGGCGACGGGATCCGTGGGGGTGGGGGCGGGGGCGGTCTCGGGCGTGGTGGTCATGATCTCTTGGTTCCGGGCGCTCAGGATGCGGTGGCGAGGAACGCGCGCCACGGTCGCAGGACGGCTCCGATTCGCCGCGCCGCGTCCGGAGCGTGCTCCAGCACGTCCAGGGCCGTCACGTACGGATCGAAGGGGCCGTGCGGCTGGTCGTACGGCGCGAGGTCGTAGTCGAGGTATCGGATCTCGACGCCTTCGGACTCGAAGAGCTCGTGGTCGAGATAGCCGGCGCCGCCGTGGCCGGTGAGATAGACGGTCGCGCCGACGACCCGACAGAGATCGAGGATGCGGTCCGACCCGCGACCGGTGACGTCCAGCGAAGAGCTGGACCGAGTGGGCGTGGAGATCGCCAGCGCCTCCGCCATCGCCGCCGCGAGAGCGACGTTGAGTTCGGCGAGGTGGGTCCAGCGCTGTTCGTAGATCGGAGCGACGATCTCCGCGGCCCGCGGCAGGTGCTGCCGCAGCGAAGCGAGGTGCTTGCGTCGCCACGAGTCGCCGGCGAGCCGGGCGTCACGGATCAACTGGTCGGCCTGGCGCCGCACGGGCAGGCTGAGCCGCCGCACGCCCTGGGCGGTCTTGATCGTCGTACGCGTCTGGTAGCTGCGGCCGCGCGGCAGCGGGGCGTCGTCGAGGTGGATGAACACGTCGGCGAGACGCAGGAGGGCGAAGTACCCGCGCCACGGCAGGTAGCAGGGTTGCATGACGGCGACCTTCATGGTGTCGCCACCGGGTGCAGCGTGGCCAGCCACGGGCGCGCCCACGGACGCGCGAAGCGGGCGGCGGGGGCGAGGACGTCCGCCGCCGGGGCGCCTGGGCGGAAGGCGCCGTCCCAGGGCTCGTCAGCCAGGGCGCTCTGCGCGACGGCGCCCAGCGTTCCATCCGACGCGCGGTGCAACGCGTCCGCCGAGAGCACGAGCTTCAGCAGGAAGCAGAGGTGCTCGGCGTGCTCGGAGGTCGGCGCATCGGCGGCGGGAAACCTCGCTTGCGCGAGCACCGGTCCCGCGTCGGGCTCGGCGATCGCGCGGTGGAGCGTCACGCCGATCTGATCCGCGCCGGCGGCGCGGCTGCGGTTCAGCGCGTCGAGCCCCCGGAACTCCGGAAGCAGCGAAGGATGGAGGTTCCACACGTCCGCGTCGAGATCGCGCCAGACGGCGGCGCCGACGCGACGCAGGAACAGCAGGAGCACGTGCGTCGCGCCCCAGGCGCCCAGCGAGGTCGCGGCCTGCTCCGAGAAGCGATCCGCGTCCGCGTCTTCGATGCGGCGGTTCGCGATCGAGTGTGTGGCGGCGACCGTCTCGGCGCCGCAGGGACGGTCCGTCACGACGCCGGCGACGTCGAACCGCGCCGCGCCGATTTCGCGAAGGGTGCACAGGGCGTCGATCAGTCCGCCCCCGCTGGAGCAGATGAAGCCGAGGCGAACCGGGCGCGGGCTGGAGTCGTGGTCATCCATGCGCCACCGTCCAGGCGTGGCGCCGCACGCAGACGAAGTAGTCGTAGGTAGTGAGATCGTGGTGGATCGTCACGTGACGAGAAAGCTCGTCGACGGTGAACGCCAGCGTGGCCGCCGGTCCCCAGTAGAAGAGGTTGGGGTCTCGGAAGTTGACGTGGTCGCTGAGGACGTTGAATGCGATGCCTGCGCGGCAGCATTCGTACATGCGCCGTACCGCCGCCTGGGCGAAGTCGGTCATCTGTCGCTCGTCGATACCGCGGCGCTCGGTGAGCAGCCCGTTGGCCACGACCCAGTCGGCGTCCGGCAGGGGATCGTCGAGGATGTCGGCGCGAAGCCACGTCGCGTCCGGATGGCGCTCGCGCGCCGCGTCGATCATGGCCGGCGAGGCGTCCACGCCGGTGTACGTCGCGCGATCGGGGTGGCGTTCGCGGAGATGATCGAGCAGCAGGCCGCACCCGCAACCGACGTCGAGGATGTCCACCGGTGCGGTCCCGTCGTCGAGGCCGATTGCGCGGCAGATCGTTCCGAACCGATCGGCGAGCCGCGTGGCGTCCGAACCCCAGTCCATGCCCTCCGGCGTGGGACCGTGCGTGGCGAGGCACGAGTCGTAGTGGGCGGTGAGGACGCGGGTGACTTCGTGCACGGATAGCTCCGGGGGGGGAGTCCCCGGAATCTGACTTCGGCACGAGGGGGCAGCGGCCGCCGAAAAAGCGACCCCGGTGGCTCCGGCGGGCCCGATCAGGGCCGCGTCGTCAGCTCCCGTCCGATCAGGGGGTACGAGGCGTCGCGGTCGCTGATCACGATCGGGGGGAAGGGCCAGGCGATGCCGAACGCCGGATCGTCCCACCGCGCGCCGCGGGCGAGATCCGGAGCGTGGGCCTCGGTCATCTGGTACAGCAGCTCGGTCTCTTCGGCGAGGGTGAGGAACCCGTGGGCGAAGCCCGCGGGCACGTAGACGCTGCGCCGGTTGCCCGCGGTCAGCTCGACGGATGTCCAGCGACGGAAGGTCGGCGAGTCCGGCCTCGGGTCGACGACGACGTCCCACGCCGCGCCGCGCACGCACCGTACGAGCTTGTCCTCGGCGCTCGGCGGCGCCTGCCAGTGCAGGCCGCGGAGCGTGCCACGTCGCGTGCTGAACGAGAGGCTGCACTGGCGCACGGCGGGGTTCAGCCCGTGGTCGTGGAACGCGTCCGTGCAGAACGTGCGGGCGAAGAAGCCGCGTTCGTCGGCGCTCGACTCGAGATCGATGACGAAGACACCGGGCAGTTCGAGTTCGTGGAACTTCACGGTGATCGGCGCCTCACGCGGAGGTGACGGCGGGCTCCTGGGCGTAGCCGAGTTCGCGCAGCAGCGATCCCGCCACCGCCTCGAACCGGGCCCGCGCCTCGGCGTCGAACTGGTTCCGCCAGTCGCCGACGACGCCCTTGCGGTAGTGGGAACGAGTGTCCTCGTCGCCGCGCCGGCGTCCGCCGGAGAGCGCTTCGAAGGAGGCACAGCGAACACAGCGGTCGACGGCGTCGGCGTCGTGCTCGATCTCGAGGAAGTCCAGGATTCGCCGCAGCGTCTCCTGGGGACGGTCGTGCAGGTCCTCGTAGCGCACCTCGTGGTAGTCGTCTTGCCAGTGAACGGCGTCACGGCGAGCGGCGCTCACGTACCCGACCCAGTGACGCCGTGCGAAGTACTCGGCGTACTCGGCGAACGACGCGAAGCAACCGTCTTCGCCCTGGCGCTTCAGGTGCGCCCATCCGGAGACGGCGCCGTCGCGCCCGTCGCGGATCACGTGCAGGAGCTTCGCGCCGGGGTACACCCGCTTGACGCCCACGAGGCTGAGGGCCGTCTCCGGCGTCTTGTCGCCCACGGCCCGGACGTTGTCGGGGTCGGCGGAGCGGTGGAGGTACGTCGCGAGAAGCCCGTCGGCCAGCAGCCGCGTCGCCGCGAAGAGACCCTCGGTCTCCAGCGGCACCGTCACCTTCGGCGAGTTGTTGTACTCCCCGACCGCGATCTCCAGGATCGGGGCGAGCAGATCGAGCAGGTGCCCCTCGCCGCCGCACGCGACGGCGGGGTGGGCGTCAAGGAGACGCTGAACCCAGGTCGTTCCCGACTTCTGGCTCCCCAGCATGAAGAACACCCGTCGCGACGCGATCACGTCGGCGCTTCTCCATGCGTTCCGGTACCAGTTCGGCGGCTCCGCGGGCATCCACTTGCCTGTGTCGGCAAGAAGGGCCTCGATAGCTGAGCAATCGTGGGGCGATGGGCCTACTGGCAAACCCCCCACGCCCCGATCACCCGCAGCAGATCCCGGAACCCCACGTGCCCGTCCCCGTCGAGATCGCCGGGCGATCCGGGGCTCGGCCCCCAGTACCCGATCAGCACGATGACGTCACCCATGTTGATGATGCCGTCGTCGTTGAAGTCCGCGGGGCAGGAGTCGGCCACGTCCACGCCGAAGGAGTGGCTCCACGCCCACTGAACCGGCGGCGTGCCGGGCACGTCGCAGCGAAGCTGGGCGGTGGTGCTGAGGCGGTACTCGAACCCGGGGGCGAAGCCCGCCTGGTTCGCCGCCGCGGTCACCCGCACGACGTTGGCGTCGGCGGGGTCGATCGTCGCCGAGAAGTCCGCCGGCGAGAGTGGGATCCAGATGCCGGTGCTGTTGAGCGGTCGCCGCTCGACGATGATGGGAACCGGCCCGTCGATGAGGACCGGACCGTAGTGCTGGAGGTACGCGACGAACGGCGCGCCGGGCGCCGAGCCGGGAACCACCTCGCCCGGTCTGGGCGTCGTCGCGGCCAGGTGCAGTCCGAAGGGGACGAGACCGATCGAACCGCCACCGAGCGCCGCCGTCGACTGCGTGTAGTTCGGTCCGACGATCGTCACCCGGAAGGGGCTGCTCGCGGCGCCGAGGTGGATCGGCGACGTCCACTGTCCGCCGAAGATGTTGTCGGCGTTGATCACGACCTGCCCCGTGAAGCCCTGGGGTGGAAGCTCGATCCACTGCGCCGGGTTGGCGAAGGAGCGTCCGAGCACGAAGTCGGCTTCGCAGAACTCGGTCACCGCCATCGATCCGGGCGTGCCCGTGGCCGCGTCGGCCATGATCGTTCGCGTCTCGAACCGTCCGTGGAACGTGCCGGCGAGGAACCGGAAGATCCGGCCCAGCCCGCCGTTGACGCGCGTGTTGATGTCGGCGTACACGTCGCCGGCGCAGGTGATCTCGTTGCCGGCGATCCACTCCTGCACGCACGCGCCGGGCGCGGCGAAGATGCCGTTGATGTAGTGCCTGGCCTCGATGCGGATCGGGGCGTCCGGGCTGCCCATGTTCCGATACGCCCAGACACGCCCGATCCGCCCGTTCGGGGTGAGGACGTCGCCGAGAATATCCCGGCGCGCCTCGACCCAGAAGATCCCCCGTGCGTCGTGATCGGGAGTCGTGGACACGATGGGGCCCGTGATGTCGCGCCCCGCCACGATCGTCCCGATGATCTCCGCCTGGATCGACCCGATGTCCTGTTCCGCCTGCACGTTGAGCAGCAGCGTCTCGGCGGTGCCGCGTTGCTCGACGTTTCCGATCGAGTAGATGCCGCCCGGCTCAGCGCTGAGGACGTGCACGTAGACCGGCGATCCCGCCGGCACGCACTCGCCTCCCGGGCCGGGCCAGCACGGCACGTCGATGTAGATGTTGTCGATGTGCACACCGCCGTCGCCGGTGACCGTGTAGACCGTCTCCCCGCCGGGCAGGTAGAGCGACAGCAGCGTGACGTCCCAGCCACCGGAGACGGGGTTGAGGGTGATCGACGCCTCCTCCGGCAGGGCCGGGGAACCGTCGCTCCTGGTAACCGTGATCGCACCCGGGGCTTCGGCGACGCTCGCGCCGATGACGAGCGCAGCCAGCAGGCAGCGGGATCGATTCATCTTGAACTCCCTCCGGAATGACCTGTCTCAAGCCTGCCACCGGGGAGGTGCGAGGATGGGGGGAGCATGTGATGTGGCGGGGCTGTGGTACGTGCGCGGCCGCAGGACCGGCAAAGTCGGTCCAGCTTCCCACGGCCCGCTCCCGATAACCGCTCGGGCTCCCGGCGAATCCACGAATCCGCACGCCTCGATCGACCGATAAGCGGGTTACCCCGAGGAGCCCGGACCATGACCGCCACGCTCACGCGCACCGAGTGCCTGACCTATCCCCGCTCCGGCCACACGCTGCTCCAGCGGCTGCTGCGGCACTACTTCGACGACGAGTTGGTCTACTGCGAGCAGTACTCTCGCCCGGGGGGCACACTCGACCGCGACGCGGAGACCAACTTCCAGAAGAACCACGACTTCCAGTTGGACACGCCGATCCGGGACGACCGGCAGTACCTCGTGCAGGTTCGCTATCCGATCGACAGCATCGTCTCGTGGTTCAAGATGTCCTGCGCCGAGGGCCGGACCGACGACACCCCCGAGGCGTGGATGATGTTCGCCGTCGGGAAGGCGTCGTTCTGGATGCACTTCTACCGCAAGTGGGTGCTCGACCATGTGCCGGGCCGGCTCATCGTCAACTACGACGATCTCGTCGAGCATCCGGTTCACACGGTGACCGGCGTCGTGAAGTTCCTCGGCGACGAGACACCGGACATCGAGCGCATCGAGCGTATCTGCGATGACGAGGGGGTCGCGCGCAAGAACTACTACACGGGCTTCCGTTACTACGGTCCGGCCGTGTTCGGATTGCTCAAGGGCCTGTTCGCGGCGGTGCCGGGAGTGGACCTCACGACGGACCGCCTCGTGGTTCCCGGAGCGGCGGAAGCCGACGCCGTGGTTCCGGCCGCGGTGACGGATCTCCGTCGCGCAGCGGCCGAGCTGGAAGGCATCGCGGACCGGTTGGGGCTGGCGCACGCGGTCAAAGGATAGGGTCCGGAGACACGCCTCAGACCGCCGGGACTGCCGCAGCGACCACCGTCTCCACCTCCGGTAGGGGCACGACGAACCGCCCGCCGCGCTGGAGGTACGCTCCCTGTCGCTCCACGATTTCCTCGCGCAGGTTCCAGGGCAGCAGCAGGCACGCGTCCGGCATCTCCGTGGCGAGGCGCTCCGGCGCGACGACCTCCTGCCGGGTTCCCGGCACGAAGCGGCCCTGCTTGTGCGGGCTCACGTCCGCAATCCAGCCGATGCGTTTGCGGTCGAGGCCGAAGGCGTTGAGAAGCACGATGCCCTTCGCTGCGGCTCCGTACGCGGCGACGGTGTCGAACCCACCGAGCGTTCGAAGCAGCTCGTCGCGGGCGGCGTGCACGCGATCGGTGAAGTCGAGGTAGCAGGCGTCGCGGTCGAGACCCGCCTCGCGCTCGGCGTCGCACATGCGGTCGATCGCGGTCTCGTCGCCGCCGCGGGCGACATGGAGGTGCAGGGAGCCTCCGTGGATCGGGATCTCCTCCACGTCGGCGATGACCAGCCCGTGCTCGGCGAACAACGCGCGGAGCGCGATCGCCGAGAAGTAGCTGTGGTGCTCGTGGTAGATCGTGTCGAACGCGCACCCCTCGACGAGGCGCCGCAGGGACGGCACCTCGACGTGGGCGACGCCGTCGTCGGCGAGCAGGGCGGCGATGCCGGCGGCGATCTCGTGCGGCTCATCGACGTGGGCGAGCACGTTGTTGGCGAACATGACGTCGGCGCGGCCGAACTCGTCGCGGATCGATTCGGCCGTCGCCGGTCCGAAGTAGTCGCACCGCGTCGGAACGCCGCGCTTCACGGCATGCTTCGCGATGTTCACCGCCGGGTCGATGCCGAGGACCGTCGCCCCGCGCTCGATGGCGTGGGCGAGCAGGTAGCCGTCGTTGGAGGCGATCTCCACGACGCGGTGTCTCGGCGCCACGAACCGGTGCACGAGTTGACGGGCGTGCTCGACCATCGTGCGCGACTGGCTCGAGAAGTAGCGGTAGTCGCGGAACATCTCGTCGGCGGGGGCCGACTCGGTGAGCTGGGCGAGCGCGCAGGAGCGGCAGAAGACGACCTTCAGCGGCCACGTCGGGCACCGGTCGCCGGGAGCGTCGAGCAGGTTGTTGACGAGCGGCATCGGTCCGAGGTCGATGACCGGTCCGAGGGAGACGCCACCGCATACCCGGCAGGCCCTCACGCCACGGCCTCCGCGCGGCCGGGCCGCAAGTCGTCGTTGAGCCGCCCGGTCTCCATCAGGTGACGGAGCATCGCGAGCCGCGTGTAGCGGGGATCCTCGAAGGTGGCGCGGTCCAGGCCGATCTTCGCGAACACGTGGGCGCACTCGGCGGCGCCGGCGTCGAGCGTCCACGTGGCGGCGAAGCCCGGCAGCTCTTCGGTGATCCTCCGGAAGCTCACGCGGTACGTGCGCCGGTCGGGACCGGAGGCGGGGCCGAACGTCACCGGGCAGTCCGGGCTGGCGCGGCCGACGGCGTCGGCGATCTCGCGCACCTGGTGGTTCGCGCCCGGTCGCCCGACGTTGAGCGCTCCGCCGGGGAACTCGCGATCGTTCGCGCGCAGGCAGGCGACGACGGCGCGACCGATGTCCTCGACGTGCACGAGCGGTCGCCACGGCGATCCGTCGGAGGTGAGCCGGATCTCCCCGTTGACATGGGCGCATCCGGCGAGGTTGGGCAGCACGACGTCGAAGCGCTGACGCGGGCTGATACCGAACGCGGTGCCGTTGCGCAGGCTCGTCACTCGGAAGGTGTCGGTGATGAGAGCGGCGAGGTCGTTCTCGGCGAGGACCTTCGACTTCGCATAGGCGGTGAGCGGCTGCATCGGGGCCGACTCGTCGATCTCGGCGCCGTCCGACTCGCCGTAGATGCTGCACGAGCTGGAGAAGATGAACCGGCGCACGCCCTGGCCGCGGGCGATCCGCGCGAGCCGCACGGTGGCGTGGTGGTTGATCTCCATCGTGAGCACCGGGTCAAGCGCGCCGAGCGGGTCGTTGCTGAGGGCGGCGAGGTGGACGATGGCGTCGATCCCGCGAAGGTCGTTCGCCTCGACGTCCCGCACGTCGCGGGGGATCACGCGGCGCCGGGTGACGGGCACCAGGGCGCCGGTCGCGAACCAGCCCACGTCCATGCCGACGACGTCGAAGCCCTCGTCGGCGAGCATCGGGCAGATCACGGAGCCGAGGTATCCCTCGCTGCCCGTGACCAGGACGTTGGAAATCGCTCGTTCCTGCGCCATGGTTCGTCCTCGCGTGATCGGCTTGGCGAACGCTCAGGCCCAGGTTTGCCACGGGGCCGTGCCGCCGGCCCAGAGCGCGTTGAGGGCGCGAACGTCGCGAAGCGTGTCCATGGGTTGCCAGAACCCCTCGTGGCGGTAGGCCGTGAGCTGGCCGGCCGTGGCCAGCCGCGGCAGGACCTCCGCCTCGAAGCTCGTCTGGGGCCCGTCGATCGACGTGAGCACCGTCGGCTCGATCACGAAGAAGCCGCCATTAATCCAGTGCCCGTCGGCTTCGTCCTTCTCGGCGAACGCGACGGCACGGTCGCCCTCGAGCCGTGGGTGCCCGAAGCCGGACGGCGGGTGCACGGCGGTGAACGTGACGGCTCGTTCGCGGGTTCGGTGGAACTCCACGAGGCGGGGGAGATCGATGTCGGCCACGCCGTCGCCGTACGTCATCAGGAACGTCTCGTCGCCGAGCAGGTCGGCGAGATGCCGGAGGCGGCCGCCCGTCGCCGTCTTGAGGCCGGTGTCCGCGAGCGTCACCCGCCATGGCTCCAGGGGTGGGCCGAGTCGCTCCACGCGGTCGTTGACGAAGTCGATGACGAGATCGCTCGTCGCGTTGCGGTAGTCCAGGAAGAACCGCTTGATCGCCTCGGCTCGATAGCCGCAGGCGATGATGAAGTCGTTGAAGCCGAAGTGGCTGTAGATCTTCAGGATGTGCCAGAGGATCGGGCGGCCACCGATCTCGACCATCGGCTTCGGAATCTCGTCCGTCTGCTCGGCGAGGCGCGTGCCGAACCCGCCGGCGAGGATGACCACCTTCATCGGGGGATGGTCGGCAGGTTCGGCGGCAGTTCGTCAAAAGAACCGGCGCCGTTGGCCTCCATTGTCGAGGCCGGCGCGGCTCCCGTCCGATGAAAGAGGCCGTGAAGAACGATCCCCCGAGCGTGCTGACGGTCGCCGAGGCCTCGGCGCTGGTTCGCGCGGCCCAGGCCGACGGGCTCGTCGTGGTCATGTGCCACGGGTGCTTCGACCTCGTGCATCCCGGGCACGTTCGGCACCTCCAGCAGGCGGCCCGGCTCGGCGATCGCCTGCTGGTGACCGTGACCGCCGATTCGCTCCTGGGCAAGGGCCCGGACCGGCCGCTCATCCCGCAGGAGTTGAGGGCGGAAAACCTCGCCGCCCTGGACTGCGTGGATTGGGTCGCGATCAGCGAGAACCCGACGGCGACCCCGCTCCTGGAGACCATCCGGCCCGACGTCTACGTGAAGGGCCGGGAGTACGAGCACAACCAGGACCCTCGCTTCGAGCAGGAGAAGGAGGTCGTCCAGCGGCACGGCGGCCGGGTCGTGTTCACCAGCGGCGATGTCGTCTTCAGCTCCACCGCGCTCATGGCCGGCATGGAGCACTCCGCCGACCCCGTGCACCGCGCGTTGCGCCAGCTCGTGGACCAGCACGATCTCGACATGGACCGGATCGAGGCGATCGTGCAGTCGTTCCACGGACGACGCGTGCTCGTCGTCGGCGAGACGGTGATCGATACGTACGTCATGTGCGACCGCCCGGAGGTTGCCGGCGAGGCGGCGATGATGACGCTCCGCCCGTTCGAGTACCGCAGCTTCGACGGCGGCGCGGCGATCATCGCCCGCCATCTCGCGGCGCTCGGCGCGCGGCCGACCCTGCTCACCGCGCTGCCGCGCAGCATCGACTCGGAGACGATGCGTCTGCGGCTGGAGGTCGACGGTGTCGACGTCCGCGCGATCGAGGTCGAGCAGCGGCTCGTCGAGAAGCAGCGCTTCCTCGTCGGGCAGTCGAAGGTGATGAAGCTCGACCTCGCCGAGCCGCTCGTCGTGGACGAGGCGAACCAGCGGCGCTTCGTCGATCTCGCGGAGGACATCGCCCGCGGGTCGGAGGCCGTCGTCGTGGCCGACTTCGGGCTCGGCCTGCTCCCGGCGCCGGTGCTCAGCGATCTCTGCCGGCGGGTGCGCCCCCACGTGGAGATCCTCTCCGGTGACGTCAGCGGGCGACGCTCGAACCTGCTCGCGATGGAGCAGATGGACCTGATCTGTCCGTCGGAGGTGGAGATTCGCGACGCGTTGCACGACTGGGAGGAGGGACTCACCGCGGTGGTCTGGCGCCTGCTCGGGCGCACGCGCTCGCAGGCGGCGCTCGTCACGCTCGGTGACGACGGGCTCATCGCCTTCGAGCGCCGCCCCGATCCGCCGGCGGCGAACTGGAGTTCGCGTCTGCACGCCGAGCACGTGCCCGCCCTCGCGACGCACGCGGTCGACCAGCTCGGCTGCGGCGACGCCCTGCTCGCGGCGGCGACACTCACCCGGCTCGGCGGCGGATCGCTCGCGCTCGCCGGCATCGTCGGCTCCGTCGCCGCGGCCGCAGAGGCGCAGAAGCTCGGCAACGCCGTGATCGGCGCCGCGGCCCTTCGCCGTGGCATTCGACGGCTCGTCGGATCCCGGCTCGCCTTCGACCCCGAGCCCGCCGCCTCATCGGTCCTGCGTTGTCATGATCAGCTACCTGTTGCCAACTCGAGATCGACCTGATCGTCTCGCCGCGACGTTGCGCGCGATCGGCGCGTTGTCCGAGCCGCGTCACGCGGCCCACGACGACGCGGAGATCGTGGTCGTCGACGACGCGTCCGTCGAGCCCGTCCGCGCCCCGAAGCGTGTCGGCGCCCTGCCCGTGCGCGTGATCCGGCTCGACGAGCCGAGGGGAGCCGCGGCGCGCAACACCGGCGCCCGGGCCGCCCGGGGATCCTGGGTCGTGATGCTCGACGACGACTCCTGGCCGCTCGATCACGGTCACCTGGAAGCGATCGCCGACGCGGCACCGGAGGTCGCCGCGATCGGAGCGGAGATCGTCCTGGGCGGGGGGCGGCGCGAGGACGGCGGCTTGCCGGAAGTGTTCGTGGGTTGCGGCGCCGTGGTGAGGCGCTCCGCGTTCCTCGACGTCGGCGGCTACGACCCCACGTTCCACTACTACGCCGAGGAATACGACCTCTGCGCGAAGCTGCTGCTCGCCGGCTGGCACGTCGTGCACGACTGGCGGTTCCGGGTGCGGCACGAGAAGGTCGCCGAGGGTCGGGACATGAACGTGATCCTCCGCCGGCTCGTGCGCAACAACGGGTGGGTGATGCAGCGCTACGCGCCGGATCACGAGCGCGCCGAGGCGCTGGAGCACGTGATCGGGCGCTACGGCCGGATCGCCCGCCGCGAGCACGCGAGCTTCGGCTACGAGCAGGGGCTCGACGAGCTGATGAGCACGCTCGACGAGCAGCCGCGCACGCCGATGGGCCGGGCGTTGTGGGAACGCTTCACCGGGCGTGCCGCCGCGCGAGCCGCGCTTCGGCGCGAAGGCCTGCCGCCGGGCGCGTCGGTCGCGGTCGTGGACGAGGGCAAGAATGCCGGCGAGGTTCGCTTGGCGCTGGCGGACCTGGGACGCGGCACGATCGTCGACGAGCCGACGGCGGAACTGCTCATCGTCGGCACGCTCTCACCGGGACCGATGGTGGACGCATGGCAGCGGCGGCGCCGCCGGGGAGCGGGGCGGCAACGCGTGCTCACGCCATGGCGACCGAAGGGAAGGGCCTTCGATGCCGGTCGCTGAGCCGCCGGCGGTCGCGATCGACGCCGTGCTCGCCGAGATGCACGCGGCGCGTACGACGAGAGGCGACGACGACGCGATCGTGGACATCTCCGAGTACGCGGTTCGCGCGCCGGCCGCGCGGGTGCTGGAGGGCGCCGCGGAGGCCGCTGCCGCCGACACGATGATCGAGATCGGCATGGCCAGCGCGCTCTCCACGCTCGCCATCTGCCGCGGGCGACGCCGGGCGGGCCCGATGGCCGATGGGTGCTTCCACGTGATCGACCCTCACCAGGATCACTTCCGCAACTGCGGGCTGCACGCGCTTCGGCGGGCGGGGGTCGCGTCGGCGGTGACCTTCCACCGGCTGCCCGCGCACGTCGCGCTGCCGCGCCTTCTCGATGAGGGCGTACGCCCTCGCTTCGCCTTCGTCGACGGGCAGCACCAGCTCGACAACGTCATCGCCGAGCTGTACCTGCTGGACTACATGCTCGACGTCGGCGGCGTCGTCGCGCTGCACGACATGTGGATGCCGGGGCTCCAGCACGCCGTGTCCTACTGGCTGGCGAACCGCGCGTACGAGGCGGTGACCCTCGACGGCCCGACGCTGACGGCGGCGCCGTGCGCGAGCAGCCAGCGGGGCTGCGGGGACCCGGAGCGGCGGCCGGCGTTCTTCAGGGAGCACGCGGAGCCGTTCGTGGATGCGACCGTGCTCCTGATGCGGAAGACGGGTGAGGATGAGCGGGGATGGGACTTCTTCCGGGAGTTCGTGTAGGCGCGGTACACTGATGGTGATGGCCGAACCGACGACGGACCAGATCGCGCGGGAGGCGGCTCGTCTCGTGCAGACCGGTGCCGAGCCGGACATCGATCGCGCGATCCACGCCGCCGCCGCGGGCCACGACGCGCCACGGCCCGGTCACGGGCTCGTGCGCGAGCACGCCCAGGGCATGGCCATGCAGGCGCTCGGGCGCGAGGGATACGCCGAGCAGGTCCGCGACGTCTGGCGGATCGCCGAAGAGATCATGACGGTGCTCGAACGGGTGGTTCCGGACGGCGAGTTGCTGCTCGCCGGTCGCGCCGCGCGGGGGCAGATCGACGGCGGCGTGACGATCCACGTGCGTGTCTACACCGACCAGTCGATCGGCGAGATCGCCGCCGCGCTCGTCGAGCACGGCTACGAGGAGCCGGCCTTCGAGACGGCGCGCTCGCGTTTCGGGTGCCTGGACCGGATCCGCTTCGTCGAGGCGTGCCGCGACATCGTGGTCACGCGTTGCCCCGCCGGGCTTCCCGCCGCCGCTCGTCGCCGCGACCGCGATCTCTTCCAGGGCCGACCGATTGCAACCGCGACGCTCGAAGATCTGCGCAAGCGACTGTGAACCTCTACACTGCCGGCCCATGCAGTACGGCTTCGTCATCGACCACGACCGCTGCATCGGCTGTCACGCGTGCACTGTCGCCTGCAAGGCGGAGAACGACGTGCCCGTCGGTGACTTCCGCACGTGGGTGAAGTACATCGAGCAGGGGACGTTCCCCGAGGTGAAGCGTCACTTCGCCGTGCTGCGCTGCAACCACTGCACGGACGCCCCCTGCGTGACGATCTGCCCCGTCAACGCGCTGGAGAAGCGCCCCGACGGCATCGTCGACCTCGACCGGGACGCGTGCATCGGATGCAGGGCGTGCATGCAGGCGTGCCCGTACGACGCGATCTACGTGAACGCGGACTCCGGCGCGGCGGAGAAGTGCCACTACTGCGCGCACCGCGTGGAGCGGGGGCTCGATCCAGCGTGTGTCGTGGTGTGCCCGGTCGAGGCGATCCTGCCCGGCGATCTGGACGACCCGGGGTCGCGCGCCGGCCGGGCGATGCGCGAGAAGGAGACGACGGTGCGGCGGGCGGAGCAGGGCACGGGCCCGAACGTCCACTACGTCGGCATCGACGATCTGACCCTTCAGCCCGGCGCCGCCCACCGGCCCGAGCACTACATCTGGAGCGACCGTCCCCCGGACAAGCCCGAGGCGTGGCCGGGGTCGCTGCCGCTGGTGCCGGACGCCGCGGTCGTGCTCGACACGGGCCACCGCGTCGAGTGGGGCTGGCACGTCTCGCTGTACCTGCTGACGAAGGGGATCGCGGCCGGGGCCGCCGTGCTCGCGCCGTTCGCCGCGGCGCTCGGGCTCGGTGAGCGGGTGGCGGCGTACGCTCCGGAGCTGATCGCGCTCGTGTTCACCGCGATCACCTGCCTGCTGCTCGTGGGCGACCTGGCGCGACCGACGCGGTTCTACCGGCTGCTGACGCGCCCGAACTGGAAGAGCTGGCTCGTTCGCGGTGGCGTGGTTCTCACGGCTTTCGGCGTGCTGACCCTTGGCTCGCTCGCGGCGCGGCTTGCCGGCGCCGGAGAGGTCGCCGATGCGCTGCGCTGGGCCGCCGCCGTCGTCGGCCTCGCGGTGGCGGGTTATACGGCGTTCCTGTTCGCGCAGTGCAAGGGACGCGATCTCTGGGAGAGCCGCCTCCTGCTGCCGCACCTGATCGCGCAGGCGGTCATGTGCGGGGCGGCGTGCTTCCTCGTGCTCGCGCCGTCGAGCCGGGCGGGGGCCGTGGTGCTGGCCGTCTCGGCGCTGGCGCATCTCGGGTTCGCCCTCGCGGAGCGTTTCGGGAAGCACGCGACGGACAACGCCCGGCAGGCCGCCGCGTTCCTGACCACGATCAAGCTCGGTCCGATCTACCCGTTCCGCGAAGGGCTGATCGCCGGCGTCGCCGTCGCGATCGTCCTGCTGCCGTTGTTCGCGCCGGCGGCCGGCGTCGCCGCGCTGATCGGGCTCTATCTCTACGAGGATGCGTACGTCCGCGCCGGACAGCTTCCGCCGCTTTCCTGATTGACCCACCGATGCCGCAGCCAACCGACATCACGCCGCTCGAGTCGTTCCCGCCCATCGACGAGTGGGACGACTGGGCCGAGTTCGACGCCCGCGCCTGGCCGAAGAAGGTCGAGCGTCGCTATACGCTCGTTCCGACCACGTGCTTCAACTGCGAGGCGGCGTGCGGGCTCGTGGCGTACGTCGATCGCGAGACGATGAGCGTGCGCAAGCTCGAGGGCAACCCGCACCATCCGGGATCGCGCGGGCGCAACTGCGCCAAGGGACCCGCGACGCTCAGCCAGATCGAGGACCCGGAGCGGATCCTCTACCCGCTGAAACGCGCGGGGCCGCGAGGATCCGGGAAGTTCGAGCGAACCACGTGGGACACCGTGCTCGACGAGATCGCGGCGAAGGTCCGCGCCGCGCTCCTCGAAGATCGCCGCAACGAGATCATGTACCACGTCGGCCGCCCCGGCGCCGATGGCTACATGGACCGCGTGCTCCGCGCCTGGGGCGTGGACGCGCACAACTCCCACACGAACGTCTGCTCGTCGGGGGCGCGCGTCGGATACGCCCTGTGGTCCGGGGCCGATCGGCCGTCGCCGGATCACGCGCGGGCGAAGTACATCCTGCTGCTGTCGGCGCACCTGGAGACCGGCCACTACTTCAACCCGCACGCCCAGCGCATCATCGACGGGAAGGAGAAGGGGGCGAAGCTCTGCGTCGTCGACGTGCGGCTGTCCAACACCGCGTCCCGCGCCGACGAGTGGCTTGCGCCGTGGCCGGGGACGGAGGCGATGCTGCTGCTGGCGATGGCCCGGGTGATCCTCGAAGAGGGCCTCTACGACGGGGCGTTCATGGAGCAGTGGGTCGACTGGCGCACCTTCCTCGCCGAAACCGAGCCGTCCCTCACCGGTGACGACGCGACCTTCGACGCGTTCATCGCGCGTCTTCGCGAGCACTACGCCTACGCCACCCCGGAGGCTGCCGCCGAGGAGTGCGGCGTCGACGCCGACCGGATCCGCGCGATCGCACGCGACATCGGCGCCGCCGGCAGCGGCTTCGCCACGCACGTCTGGCGCAGCGCCGCCTCCGGCAACCTCGGCGGATGGCAGGTCTCGCGGTGCCTCCAGTTCCTCGTCGTGCTCGTCGGCGCCGTCGGCACCGAGGGGGGGACACACCTCAACAGCGACAACAAGTTCGTGCCGCCGCCGTTCCTGCGGCCGCCGCCGCAGAGCATCTGGAACGAGCTGCTGTATCCGCGCGAGTATCCGCTGTGCCACCACGAGATGTCGATCCTCCTGCCGCACTTCCTCCAGGAGGGGCGCGGGAAGATCGCCGCGTACTTCACGCGGGTCTACAACCCGGTCTGGACGAACCCCGACGGGTTGATGTGGGAGCAGCTCCTGCGCGACGAATCGAAGGTCGAGCTGCACGCGGCGCTCACGCCGGTGTGGAGCGAGACGGCGCAGTACGCCGACTACGTCCTGCCCATGGGCATCGGGGCCGAGCGGCACGACCTGATGAGCCAGGAGACGCACGCCGCGAAGTGGATCAGCTTCCGCCAGCCCGTGCTTCGCACGGCGCGGGAGCGCGCCGGCGAGCGCGTGGAGGCGACGTGGCACGCGAACCCCGGGGAGGTCTGGGAGGAGGACGAGTTCTGGATCGAGCTGTCGTGGCGCATCGACCCGGACGGCGCGCTCGGCATTCGCAAGTGGTTCGAGTCGCCGTATCGCCCCGGCGAGAAGGTCACGCTCGACGAGTACTACGGATGGATCTTCGAGAACTCCGTGCCGGGTCTGCCGGAGGAGGCGAAGAAGCACGGCCTGACGCCGCTTGCGTACATGCGGAAGTTCGGAGCGTTTCTCGTGGAGGCCGAGGCGGCGCGCGGGTACCTCGCCGAGCTGTCCGGCGACACGCTGAGCGGATCGGAAACGCGCGCCGACGGCTCGATCGTCAAGGACGGCAAGCCGATCGGCGTCGAGGCCGCCGGCACCGCGCGGGCCGGCTTCCACACGCCGTCGCGCAAGCTCGAGATCTACAGCACGACGATGCGCGACTGGGGCTGGCCGGAGCACACGCTCCCGGGCTACATCGAAAGCCACATCCACCGAAAGCACATGGACCGCGAGCGCGGCGAGTACGTGCTCGTCCCGACCTTCCGGTTGCCGACGCTGATCCACACCCGCTCGGCGAACGCGAAGTGGCTCTACGAGCTTTCGAACACGAACCCGGTCTGGATCCACCCGGGTGATGCCGAGCGGATCGGTGTGCGCACGGGCGACCTCGTGCGCGTGGCGACGCGGATCGGCCACTTCGTCAACCGCGCGTGGGTGACCGAGGGCATGCGCCCGGGTGTCGTGGCCTGCTCGCACCATCTCGGCCGGTGGCGGCTCTTCGACGAGGTCGGCACCGACCGCTGGGCGAGCGCGAAGGTCGTGCGCGAGGAGCCCGGCGGCGGCATCGTGCGCTTCCGGCGCGTGGAGTCGGTGAAGCCGTTCAAGAGCGACGACCCCGACAGCCGCCGGGTGTGGTGGACCGACGGCGGCGTCCACCAGAACCTGACCTTCCCCGTGCAGCCCGACCCGATCTCGGGCATGCACTGCTGGCACCAGCGCGTCACCGTCACCCGCGCCGGCCCCGACGATCTCTACGGCGACGTCGTGGTGGACCCGGCGAAGTCGATGGAGGTCTACCGCGAGTGGATGAAGCTCACGCGTCCGGCCCCGGGGCCGGGTGGCCTGCGCCGCCCGCTCTGGTTCGCAAGGGCGGTCCGCCCAGCGGACGAGACATACGTAGTGGATCCCCCGAATCCGTGATCCGAAATGCGGAATCCGCAATCCGCAACCCCAAGTCCTTGATCCTCAATTCACAATTGCCCATTGAATCAGGAATTGCGGGATCGTGAATCGAGCACTTGGCAATGCGGAATGTGAATTCCGCAATCCGGATTCTGGATTCCACTCCTTACGTTACGTCAACATCACCGCACCCGCCCACGCGATCAGCACCAGGAACGCCACGCGGACCCACCGCAACGGGAGGTCGTGCGTGAGGCCCGCCCCAATAAGGGCGCCGATCAGCGCCGTCGGCGCGAGCGCCGCGGCGAGGGCGAGGCTGTCGTTGAGGCTCAGGCCGAGCGAGCCGAGCGCGACGTTCTTGCTGACGGCTCCGAACGCGGCGGTCAGGCACATGAGGGCGGCGGCGCCGCCGATGCTCTCGCGCAGCGGCAGCCGGCAGATACGCTGGAGCAGCGGCACGGAGACGGGGCCGCCGCCGATGCCGAGCAGGCCGGCCATGAACCCCGTCGCCCCGCCCACGAAGCCGAGCTGCGCCCAGCCCAGACGCGGCGCCGGGCGCTCGGTCCGCTTGCGATCCAGGTACAACTGCCGCAGCTTGAAGATCACGATGTAGACGAGGAAGATGCCGAACAGCCGCTGGAGGATGACCGCGTCCACGCGGTTGCTCGCTTCCACGCCGGCGAGCACGAGCAGGATTCCGAACGGCAGCATTCGCGCCGCCACCTCCCACCGCACCGCGCCGGCCCGAAGGTGCCGGTAGAGCGCCGGGACGGCGATGAACACGTTCACGATCATCGCCGCCGCCTGCGCGACGTGCTGGTTGCGATCCACCAGGAGCGTGAGGACGGGGATGATGATGATCGACCCACCGAGGCCCACGAGGCCGCCGACGATCCCCGCGACGAGGCCGAGTGTCAGGAGCGAGATGAACTCGAGAGGCTCGAACGGCATCGCCGGCCAGTCTAGAGACTCGCGATGGAGCGTGGGGCTGCGCTGGCAACCGTGCGTAAGTTGTTGTCAGTCGTGACGAGACGTGCTACGCCGTTGCTTCCTGTCGGCGGCGGGCGGCGAGCACTTCCTCGTCGGACCTGGTCTCGACCTCGGGGCTGTCGAGCCGGTACACGCGGTAGTTCTCCATCGGGGGCGTGTAGACGTGGAGCGTGACGAGGCCGTCGCGCTGATCCTCGTTCACGATCGTGTGGATGTCGGCGTCGTAGGAGCCGCACACCGCGCCCTCGGGATGACGGTTGGTTCGATCGACCGTGAGCATGCCGTTCGCGTCGCGCTTGTAGCGCGTCTCCACGACCGTGCCCTGGATCACGCGCACGCTGCACGCCGAGCCGCGGTGATCGTGGATCGAGCTGGCCTGCCCGGGACCCCAGCAGAGGATCAGCGCGGAGTAGTTCGGCCCGAGGTGCACGAGGTTCCGCTGGTAGTGCGCGGGGTGGAAGCGCACGTGATCGCTGACGTCGTCGATCGAGAGGTCCAGATCCTCGAGCATCCGGTTGAGCTGTTCGATCGGGATGGGCTCCTCGTGAGTGTCGAGCTGCGCGAAGAGTTCCTGGAGCGTCTGGGTCATGTCCGTGTCCTGTTCCGTGGGGAGTTCTCCTGATGCTAACCGCCCGACGACACGTGGGCTGGAAATCGGCGGGATCTCCACCGACGTCCGAGTCCGCCACCTTCCCAACTCTCCCATCTCGCCTTCTCGGGCGGCTAGAATCCTCCCCTCCCCAGCGAAAGGTCCTCTATGTCCACTCCGGCCGATCCGTTCGGCGCCCGATCGACCCTCGACACCGCCCTCGGCTCCCGCACCATCTGCCGGCTCGACGCGCTCGGCGATCTCGGCGACGTCGAGACCCTGCCGTACTGCATCAAGGTGCTGCTGGAGGCGTGCCTCCGGCACCTCGACGGCCACGTCGTGACCGCCGACGACGTCCGGGCGATCGCGGGCTACGACGCCGGAGCCGTCGGTGAGACGGAGATCCCCTTCACGCCGGGGCGCGTGGTTCTCCAGGACTTCACCGGCGTGCCGGCGGTGGTCGATCTCGCGGCGATGCGCAACGCGATCGTTCGCCTCACCGGCGACGAGGCGGGCGCCGACAAGGTCAACCCGCTCGTCCCGTGCGACCTCGTCATCGACCACTCCGTGCAGGTGGACGCCTTCGGCAGCCCGATGGCCCTGACGATCAACAGCGAGAAGGAGTTCCAGCGCAACCAGGAACGCTACGAGTTCCTGAAGTGGGGCCAGAGCGCGTTCGACAACTTCCGCGTCGTGCCGCCGTCGACGGGCATCGTCCACCAGGTGAACCTCGAGTACCTCGCGAAGGTCGTCTGGGATCACGGCGGAACGCTCTACCCCGACTCGCTCGTGGGCACCGACTCGCACACGACGATGATCAACGGACTCGGCGTCGTGGGCTGGGGTGTCGGCGGCATCGAGGCCGAGGCGGTGATGCTCGGCCAGCCGATCTACATGCTCATTCCCGAGGTCATCGGCTTCCGGCTCACCGGGAAGCTCGCCGAGGGATGCACCGCGACCGACCTCGTGCTCCGCGTCACCGAGATGCTGCGCGAACGCGGCGTCGTCGGGAAGTTCGTCGAGTTCCACGGACCGGGCCTCGATCGCATGCCGCTCGCGAACCGGGCGACGATCGCCAATATGGCCCCCGAGTACGGCGCGACGATCGGGTTCTTCCCGGTGGACGATCAGACCGTGCGCTACATGAACCTCACCGGCCGCGACGAGAAGCTCGTCGAGACCGTCGAGCAGTACTGCCGCGAGCAGGGCCTCTGGCGCGACGACCGCCGTGCGGTGCGCTACACCGACGTGCTGGAGCTGGACATGTCGACGGTCGAGCCTGCGCTCGCCGGCCCCAAGCGCCCGCAGGACCGCATCGATCTGTCGGCGATGAAGACGCAGTGGCAGCGCGATCTCGACACGACCTTCGGCCGCGGCGGCGGCGGCGGTCGCGCCGCGGTCGGCGCCGGCGACGGCGGGGGGGGAGCCGCGGTCGCCGAGGCGACGGCGGTCGAGGTCGAGCACGACGGCGAGCGGTTCGGGCTCCGCGACGGCCACGTGTGCATCGCCGCGATCACGAGCTGCACGAACACCAGCAACCCCGGCGTGATGATCGGCGCCGGGCTCGTGGCGCGCAAGGCCGTCGCCCGCGGCATGAAGCGCAAGCCGTGGGTGAAGACGTCGCTGGCGCCGGGCTCGAAGGTCGTCACCGAGTACCTCGACAAGGCCGGGCTCACGCCGGACCTCGAGGCCCTGGGCTTCCACCTCGTCGGCTACGGCTGCACGACGTGCATCGGCAACTCGGGCCCGCTGCCGGAGCCGATCAGCGAGGCGATCAACGCGCACGATCTCGTCGCGACGTCGGTGCTCTCGGGCAACCGCAACTTCGAGGGGCGCATCAGCCCGGACATCCGCGCGAACTACCTCGCCTCGCCGCCGCTCGTCGTGGCCTACGCGCTCGCGGGCACGGTCGACATCGATCTCACCAGCGAGCCGCTCGGCACCGACGCGAGCGGGCAGGACGTCTACCTGCGCGACATCTGGCCGACGCAGCAGGAGATCGACGACCTCGTC
>JAAELP010000410.1 GCA_024226535.1 Planctomycetota bacterium
CAACGGGCGGCTCGGCGGGTCGGGATACGTCTCGATCCTGCCCGTGGACCAGGGCATCGAGCACGCCGGCGGGGCGTCGTTCGCGAAGAACCCGATCTACTTCGACGGCGAGAACATCGTGAAGCTCGCGATCGAAGGCGGATGCAATGCGGTGGCGTCGACGTTCGGTGTCCTCGGCACCGTGGCCCGCCGGTATGCCCACAAGATTCCGTTCATCGTCAAGATCAACCACAACGAGCTGCTCACGAGCCCCAACGCCTACGACCAGGTGCTCTTCGGCACGATCCAGGAGGCGTGGAATCTCGGCGCCGTCGCGGTCGGCGCCACGATCTACTTCGGCTCGCCCGAGTCGCGACGCCAGATCGGCGAGATCGCCGAGGCCTTCGCGTACGCCCACGAGCTGGGCATGGCCACCGTGCTCTGGTGCTACCTGCGCAGCAACGACTTCAAGGTCGAGGGCAAGGACTACCACGCGTCGGCCGACCTCACCGGCCAGGCCAACCACCTCGGCGTGACGATCCAGGCCGACATCATCAAGCAGAAGCTGCCGAGCAACAACGGCGGCTACGTGGCGTTGAACAAGGACGGCTCGTTCGGCAAGTACGACGAGCGCATCTACTCGGAGCTGTCGAGCGATCACCCGATCGACCTCTGCCGCTACCAGGTCATGAACTGCTACATGGGTCGCTGCGGCCTGATCAACTCCGGCGGCGCGAGCGGATCCGACGACTTCGCCCAGGCCGTCCGCACGGCGATCATCAACAAGCGCGCCGGCGGCACGGGGCTGATCAGCGGTCGCAAGGCCTTCCAGCGACCGATGGCCGAAGGCGTGAAGCTCCTGAACTCGATCCAGGACGTCTATCTCGATAAGGGCGTGACGATCGCGTAACGAATCGAGACGCTACGTCTTCACCGCCGCGACGGCCGCTTCGACGGCCTGGACGTCGTCGCTCTTCTCGCCCGCCTGGATCAGGGCGACGGCGGTCTTCGGGTCCATCGTGCCTTCGGCGACGTAGGCGGCGATCTCGCGCTTCGTGCTCTGCTTGGCCCTCGCGGTCACGGTCGAGTGCCACGTGGCGGCGATGATCCAGATCGCGCCCACGGTGAGCCCGCCGACGATCGCAATCACTGGCAGCAGATCGCCACGTCTCATGAGTTCGAGAAGGAAGTTCTCCATGGACCGGCCTCCCATGTAGTCCCGCGCAGGGCGAACGATCCGCCCCTGATCATCCTATTCCGGACGTCGCCCGCGGGATTTCGGCACACGGACCTACGCCGCCTGCATCGCTGAGCGGGTGGGCTTGACGGGGCGGGCGGCTTCCAGCCGGCGCCGCGCATCCTCCGCCTCGGTGAACTCCTCGCCGAAGCGCACGAGCCGCAGGCTGTTGAAGATCACGAGCACGTAGCCGGCCGCGTACAGGAACGGGGCGAGCCAGATGTTGATCTGTCCGGTCGCGGCGAGGGCGAGACCGAGGATCGCCAGGGCCAGGGAGAAGCCGATGTTCTGGGCGACGACGCTGCGGGCCTTGCGGGCCAGCTCCAGCAGGAACGGCACGTGTCGCAGGTCGTCGTTCATCAGGGCCACGCCCGCCGAGTTCGCGGCGATGTCGGAGCCGGAGAGGCCCATCGCCACACCGACGTCCGCCGACGCGAGGATCGGGCCGTCGTTGATGCCGTCGCCGACGACCAGCGTGCGGTGGCCGCTGGCCATCAGGTACTTCAGCTCCTCGTGCTTCTCCTCGGGCAGGCACTCGGCCTCGATCGCGTCCACCCCGACGGCCTGACCCACGCGGCTGGCGACGGAGAGCCGGTCGCCGGTGAAGATGCTCACGCGGCGCACGCCGAGGTGCCGCATCTTCTCGATGACCTCGTGGGCGTTGCGCCGGAGCCGGTCCTCGAGACCCACGGCCCCGAGGTAGTTGCCGTCCTGCATCACGTGCACGCCGGACATGCCCTCGATCTTCGCCTCGACGTCGCGTACGGCGGGAGCGATGTCCGGGTTGATCTCGGTGATCCAGTTCGCGCGGCCGGCGTAGATCTCGCCGCCGCCGGTCGTCGCCTTCACGCCGCGGCCGTGGACCTCCTGGTAGCCCGTCACGTCGGCGGGCGTGATTCGCGCCTTGGTCGCCGTCTCCAGGATCGACGTCGCCAGCGGGTGGTTCGACGACTGCTCCGCGTCGGCCGCGGCCTGAAGGAGGCTCGCGCCCTCGATCCCCTCGCTGGGCACGAGCCGGCTCACGGCGAAGATGCCCGTCGTGAGCGTGCCCGTCTTGTCGAGCACGACCGTGTCGATCGTTCCCGCCGCTTCGAGCGTACGCGTCTGCTTGATCATGATGCCGAGCCGCGCGGCCGCCGCGAACGCCGCGACCATCGCGGTGGGGTGCGAGATGAGCAACGCGCCGGGGCACGTCACGACGAGCACGGTGATCGCGCGGATCGCGGCCTGGTCGCGGATGTCCGTGTCGGCGCTCTTGGCGGTGAAGAACCACACGAGGCCGGCGACCATGAGGACCACCGGCACGTAGTACGACGCGAGCTGCTCGATCAGCTCCTGGCGTTCGGTCTTCGTGGACTCCGCCTCGCGGATCAGCTCCTCGACCTTGCCGATCGTGGTTTCGCCGGCGACGGCGGTGACCTCGAGGTCGATCTGTCCCGTCAGGTTCGTCGTGCCCGCGTAGACCTCGGTTCCCGGCTCGGCCTCGATCGGCACGGCCTCGCCCGTCAGCGACGCCTGGTTGACGTTGCTCGTGCCCGCGACGACGCGGCCGTCCACGGGCAGGTTCTCGCCGGGGCGCACGCGCACGCATTGGCCGGGGTGGACCTCGACGAGGGCCACTTCGCGCTCGACGCCGTCCTCGACGATGCGGGCGACGTCCGGGGTGAGATCGATGAGGTCGCGGATGGCGCGCTGGGCGCCCCACGCGGTGCGGCTGAGCACGAGGTTCGCGGTCCACAGGAAGAACGCGAGGAACCCGGCGGCGAGGAAGTTGCCCGTGGCGACGGCGGCGGCCACCGCGAGGCACGCCAGCGAGTCGCTCGACGCGCGGCCCCGCGTCAGCTCTCGCCACGCGCCGGCGAGCAGGGGGATGCCGAGGATGAGCGCTCCGATCGCGGCGGGGATCTGCGCGATCTGGCGGTGCCAGCCGAGCATCATCACGAGCCACGAGACGGCCAGCAGCAGGCCGCCGACGAGGGCGATGATGAGGCGGCGCTCGAGGCGCTCGGCCCCCTGGCGCTCCGTGGCCTGCTTGAGCAACTCGACTTCCTGGGGGGCGCCGGCGACGGTCAGGTCGGACATCGACAACTCCTGATTCAGTCTCTTCTCGGCGTTCGGCCCGCGTAGAAATGAGGATCGCGGACCGACCACACGACCCCGAGGGGGGCCGGCGCCGCCGATGATACGCCCCGAGCCCCCCTGGTGTTCGGCGAGGTTGCCACCTTCGGCCGGGGGGGGTTCAATGACCTCCATGAACAAGCGGGTGTCGATCGTCGGAGACGGGCAGATGGGGCTGGTGCTGGCCGAGGCCCTCTCCACGCGCGGGGTTGGTGTTCGCCTCTGGGGGCCGTTCCCGGACGACCTGGAGCCGCTGGCGCGGACCCGCCGGTCTCCCCAGCGTCTGGCCGACTTCGTGCTCCCCGACGACGTCGAGGTGATCGCCGATGACGAGGCGGCGGTGTCGGGAGCGGACTTCCTGATCAACGCGATCCCCACGCAGTTCATCCGGCCGGTGTGGCAGCGGCTCGCCCCGCACGTTCCGGGGGGCATCCCGGTGATGTGCGTGTCCAAGGGCATCGAGAACGACACCGGCCTGCGGCCGACGGAGATCATCGCCGAGGCGTTGCCCGACGGTGCGGACCGGTCGATGTGCGCCCTGTCCGGTCCGACCGTGGCGGCGGAGCTGGCCCGGCATCTGCCGGCGACGCTCGTCGCGGCCTCCACCGACCCGATGCTCGGTGAGGCGGCCCAGGACCTGTTCAACGTGCCGTGGCTCCGCGTCTACCGGCACGACGACCTGCTCGGCGTGGAGCTTGCCGGCGCGCTCAAGAACATCATCGCCCTCGCCGCCGGCATGGTGGACGGGCTCGGCGCCGGTGACAACGCCAAGAGCGCGCTGCTCGCCCGCGGCCTCGCGGAGATCGCGCGGCTCGGCGTCGCCCTCGGCGCGAAGCGCGACACGTTCTTCGGTATCGCCGGCGTGGGCGATCTCGCGACCACGTGCTTCAGTCCGTCCGGACGCAACCGGAGCTGCGGCGAGCGGCTCGGACGCGGTGACTCGCTGGAGGAGATCCTGTCCTCGACGGTGTCTGTCGTCGAGGGCGTGCCGACCACGCGCTCGGTCGTCGCCCTCGCCGCCGAACACGGTGTCGAGATGCCGATCTCGGAGGCCGTGGCCGCGATCCTCTTCGGCGGCCTCGATCCCGCCGACGCCATCGATGCCCTGATGCGCCGCGAGCAGAAGGTCGAGCGGATCGGGTAAGGGGGGAGCTGACCGCTCTCCTACTCTTCCTCGAACTTCGATTTCACGAGCTCGACGAGGGCCTCGATGGCCGTCTCGGAGTCGGCGCCGGTCGCGGTGACCTCCAGGTCCGTGCCCTGGGTCGCGGCGAGCATCATCATCTCGAGGATCGACTTGCCATCGACCGACTCGCGGTGATCCACCCGCCGCACCGCGATGTCGGATTCGTACTTCTTCGCGGCCTCGACGAAGAGGGTCGCGGGCCGCGCATGCAGCCCCAGCTTGTTCGCGATGGTCACGATGGCCGAGGAAGTCTTCGACACGGGCGGGCGGATTGTACCGGAGAGCGGCTCGGCTATCTGAGACTCGCCTTCGCGTCCGCTTCCTCGAGCAGCGTCAGCACGTGCTCGGTCGTCGTCGCCTGGCGCAGGAAACGGCGGAACGTCTCGTGGCTGAGGTTGCCGAAGATCGCCTCCATCGCGTCGAGGTGATCCTCCGGCTTGTCCTCGGGGCTGAGGAGCAGGAAGATCGAGTAGACCGGCTGCTTGTCGAGCGCGTTGAACTCCACGCCCTTCTGGCTGATCGCGACGGCCACGACCATCTGGGTGATTGCGGCGTGCTTGACGTGCGGGACCGCCACGCCGTGCCCGAACCCGGTCGATCCACGGCGTTCGCGACGGACGATCGCCTTCGTGAACTCGTCGCCCAACTCGGGCGAGACCGCGCCCGCCCCGATGAGCGACTCCATGATCTCGCCGATCGCCGCGTCCCGCTCGGTGCCGGCGAGGTCCGGGATGATCGCTTCCTCGATGACGATGTCACGCAGCTTCATTCCTGGCTCCCACGCGCCGTGTTGGTGTGCTTGTTGTCGCGGAGCTTGCTCTTGTAGTCCGTGAGCTGCCGGATCGAGCGATCGATGCCGAGGTCGATGCAGGCGTAGAGATCCTCGTGATCGCTCGTGGCGATGATGGGCTCATGATGGGCGACATCGGTGATGATTTCAAGCGTGTAGCCGTTCTTGGCCCTGTCGACGACCATCTCCACGTTCTGAATCCGATCGAAGAACCGGGGGAACTTCTCGAGCTTCCGCGTGGCGTACTCCTCGATCGCAGGGGTGAGATCCATGTGCTTGGAGCTGATCCTGATATCCATTGTTTTCTCCGTGAGCGTCCTTCAGGTCACCCGATGGGAAACGGTGTCCCCTTCGGCCTCTGTCTCTTCCGCGGCCCGGGGGGCCTCGTTCGTGGCTTCATCGGTCAGCGGGATGAGTCCACTGGGTATTTCGATCGTCGGAGGGGGCGGAGCGCCGCCCGGGGCCTGCTGGTGATCGGGCACGAGCACGCCGCCGCTGACGGCGAACCTCAGGGCCTCCTCGACCGACAACGGCAACTCGACGATCTCCGACCAGGAAACGGTGATCGTGTAGCCGGTGAACGGGGTCGGGGAGGAGGGGATGAACACCGTGACCGCGTCGTCCTTCTTCTCGCGCAGCGACTTGAGCGTGCCGCCGGTGAGGAACCCGACCGACCAGATCCCCACACGCGGGTACTGCACGGCGACCACGCGGTTGAACTTGATGGGCTGATCGTCGCTGAACAGGAAGTCGACGATCTGCTTGACGTAGGGGTAGACCTGCTTGAACACGGGTATCTGCGTGAAGAAGCGTTCCAGGCGTCGATAGATGCGCCGACCGAAGAACCCGCCGAGCAGGCGCCCCGCGATGTACACGACCACGACGGCGACCACGAGCCCGATGAGATCGGTGTACCAGTGCTCTTCCCACCACGCCGTGATGTTCACGTGACGCAGCCGCACGCGTTCGGCCTCCAGGTCGCTCCCGGTGAGCGTGGCGACCGCCCGGCCCCAGTCCTCGTTGCGATCGGTCGTCGGGTCGAAGAACTCCCCGAGCGGGGACCAGTAGTTCGCCGTCTGGCCCATCGCGAACTGGAGCTGCTGGTTGATGGGGTCGGCGATGTGCTTGTCGACGAACTTGTAGGCGTTGTAGACGAGCCACAGCGTCAGCACCGATGGCAGCAGGACGACCAATCCTCGCAGGAAGAACCGCTTGAAGTCGCTGGTGAAGGTGCGTGCGGACGGATCGCTCATAGGCTGGTCCGGGCCGGACCCGGGCGCGCTGAATCGCGAGCGGCTCCGGCTCCTTCACAGTCTAGCCGGGATCGGGCGGGAGGGGAGGGGGAGGAGGCCCCGCTCGGCCGTCGAAGCGGCCTTGTGAAGAGAAGCTGGGCAGACTGGGATCCCCCCGGATACGCGTCGGCGGCGGTGATCGACGCCGTCAGCGCACGGGCCGCAGCGGTCGCAGCACGACCGTCCGCTCGAGGTACTCGGTGCGCCGCCGGACGCGCACGGTGACGCGATCGCCGACCTGGCGCTTCCCGATGATCGTTTGAAGCTCGGTCAGCGATCGCGTGGGTGTTCCGTCGATCGAGACGATCACGTCCCCGCGTTTCAGCCGCGCGTACGCGGCCGCCGATCTCGGCAGTACGCGCTGGATCGCCACGCCGTCGTTGCTCCCCGAATAGTTGCTCTCGATGCCGAGCGATGCGTCGCCGAGCTCCACCCGCGTGTCCACCGCGGGCCGCTGACGGAGCCAGACGCGCCATGCGTCGAAGGTCTCCGCGAGATCGCGCTCGAAGACGATCTCGAACGCGCGGGTTCCGGTCGGATCGTCGGCGAAGTGCCGAAGATAAGCCCGGTACCACGCGGTGAGCTTGCCGCGTTCGGCGAGGTACTGGAAGATCGCACGCACCTGTGGGTAGTACTGTCCGGGCCTGAGCATGAACCGGTCCGGGGTCATCGCGAACAGCTCCGACCAGTCGCGCAGGCGGCCGATGCGGGCGAGGCGGCGGGCCACGTTCTCGCGCTCGTTGGGCAGGAACGTGATCTCGCCGTCGGCCGTCAGCTCGTAGTCCTCGTACAGGGCGGCGAGCCCTTCCTGGATCCAGATCGGGTGCGGCTTCGTCAGGCCCAGCCGCTCCATGTGTCCGTAGTGCAGGGCGTGCACGAACTCGTGCCGGAGCGAGCCGCCGATATCGCGCGACACGAGCATGCGGCGGGCGTGCTGGTACTGCCCGCGCGTCGATTCGTCATCGAACATCCGCGCGGCGTCCGCGGGCTTGGGAATCGCCACGAGCACGTAGTACTCCGGCGGCGTCTCGAAGAGCGTTCGGGTCAGGTGATCGGCCTCGCGCTCGAGCATCCGACGCATCTCGCCGTGGGAGACCTCGTCCAGCGCGGTGGCGTAGGCGATGCGGCGTTCGTGGTCGACCTCGTACCGGTAGCCCTTGTCGCCGAACATGCCCTTCCAGCGGGCGAGGGCGTCCTCCGCCTCGTCGCCGGCGACCTGCCGGGCGGCCTCGACGATGGCCCGGTACATCTCCTCGTCGCGGATCGCGGCGAGGTCCGGGTCGCGCTGCATGTGCGCGAAGTCGCGGAATCCGACCTGCACCGCGCGGTAGAGCGCGCTGCAGGCCTTCTGCGGGTCGCCGAGCCGGCTGCGGGCGCAGGCGAGGTTGTAGAGCATCTGCGGATCGTCGCCGCTCTTCTCGAGCCACGACTCGATCAGGTCCGCGGCGCGCCGGTACTCGGCGCGCTCGAACGCGCGGCTGATCGATCGCTCGAGATGCAGCGGGGTTACGACCGGCGGCGCGGCATCCTGGCCGATCGCCGGCGCGACGGCCGTCGCGAGGGCGAGTACCAGGATGATTCCGACCAGCCGCGTCCCGCGCATTGCCGCTCTCCGAGGGGTGACCAATGGTAGGGATGCACCGGGGGCCCGCGTCCGCCGGAGAATCGGCGCGGACTCAGGACGTTCCGGCGGCGTGCCGCACCGCTTTCTTCGCGAACATCCGGATCGCCTCCGGGTAAGCGATGCACTCCTGCTCGAAGACGCGTGCCGCGAGGGTGTCGACGTCGTCGCCGGGGAGGACCGGGCAGCGTCGCTGGAGGATGATCGGCCCGTGGTCGTACTGGTCGTCGACGAAGTGCACGGTGCAGCCGGATTCCGTGCGCTCGGCGGCGAGCACGGCGGCGTGAACGCGGTCTCCGTACATGCCCGACCCGCCGAAGTCCGGGAGCAGGGCGGGGTGGATGTTCATGATGCGCCCGGCGAGCGGGGGGTCGATGCGCAGGAGCCGCACGTATCCGCACAGGCAGACGAGGTTCACGGACGCCGCGAGGAGGGCGGCGGTGATGGCGTCGTCGTCGCGGAGCACGCGCACGTCGAAGCCGCGGTCGCGGGCGCGCTGCACCCCGGCGATGCCCTCGCGCGAGGCGATGACGACGGCGATCTCGGCGTCGAGGTCACCGGCGTCGATGCGATCGGCGATGTTCAGGAGCGTGCGCCCGCCCCCGCTGATCAGGGCGCCGATCCGAAGCGGGCCGCTCACGGCTCCGGCACCAGCGACGAGGGCGAGGCGAAGGCGATCGGGCGTCCGTCCGGACCGATCGAGACCATCGTGAGATGCGCCTCGGTGACGGGAACGGTCTCGTGCGTGGCGTAGCGTTCGGATTCGACGCGGATCCGCACCTGCACCGACGTCGTTCCCCGGCGTTCCGTGGACGTGTACAGGGCGACCACGTCGCCGACGAGCACCGGCGCCTTGAAGTCGACGCGGTCGATCGACGCCGTCACCCACCGGTGGCGTCCGTGCTGGCGGGCCTCGATGAACGCCGCCTGGTCGATGTACGACAGGATGACGCCGCCGAAGATCGTGCCGTAGACGTTGGTGTCGCGCGGCATCATCACGACCCGCAAGGCGCATAGTTGATCGGGGGCGGTGGTCATGGGCGCATCATCGGGGCGATTGCGTCTCACGGCAAGCGTCGGACCCGGCGCCGGTCGACGCCGGTTCTCACGGAGGACACAGAGAACCACGGAGGACACGGAGGGGAGTCTCGAGCCCTGCCTTCACTCCTCTCCGTGAACTCCGTGGTTCTCCGTGAGCTCCGTGAGAACCGGACTCGGCAAAACGAACGTGCCGGACGCATGGTCGAACCGGATCCGCCTCCGCTCCAGCAGGTACCGGGCGCGCAGGGCGTCGAAGTGAAGACGCAGGGCGCGGGGATTGCCGCCGACGGGACGGCCGAGACGCTCGTACCAGGAGGGAACGAAGCGCTCGATGAGCCAGGCGCGTTGCTGGACGGACTGTCGGCTCGCCCGCGGGGGGCGGGTGAGGAGATCCAGCGAGCCGGCGTCGCCGGCGCGGAGCATGCAGAGGGCCGCGTCGGGGCGGAAGTCACCGTCGCTGCGATGCAGGACGCGGAAGGCGAACTCGCGCGGATCGTCCGGACCGGTCGGGCGGCCGAGCGCCCAGAGGGCGAGCCGTTGCGTGGTGCGCACGTCCGGCATGTCCTCGCGCTCGTGGGCCTCGGCGAGCAGCGACGCCGGTTCGCCGAGCAGCGCCGCGAGCAGCGCGCCGGCTCGCTTCTCGTCATCGTCGAACGAGCGGATCCAGGCCTCGGCGCGCTCGACGGCCGCGTCGCGCCCGAGCCGGCGCTCGGCGAGCAGGGCGGCGGCGTAGACGCTCCCGTCGTCCTCGCGGGGATCGAGGGCGAGCAGGTCGTCGAGGAGGTCGCGCGGGATCCCCGGCCAGCGCCAGGCCGCGACGCGACGCGTCGTCGGCGCGGCGTCGACGTCGCGCACGATCCGCCGGGCCTGGGTCTCGTCGACGCGTGGAGTTCGCGCGTGGAGCGCGAAGCGGGCGCTGCGGCTTCCGGCCTTCGCGAGGTCCTCCAGGGCGCGCACCGCCCTCGGGTCGCGGCTGTGACGGAGGACGTACTCCAGGGCAGGAGGGTCCGGCTCGTCCCGCGCCTCGATCTCCGCGACGACGACGCTGGCGTCGGTCGGGTCAGCCAGCGTGTTGCGCAGGAGGCGGGCCTCGCGGACGTCGATCGCCTCGTCGGCGGGCGTCTTGAGCGAGGGCGACGCCGGGTCGGTCATCGCGAGGGCGAGGTGACGCATGCGCCGGAGGTGGAGATCGGCTCCCCGGAGTGACAGCAACGCGAGATGTCCGGCGCGCTCCGGCCCGTGCCATCCCGCGGCGCCGTCGAACGCCGTCCAGCGCACGGGCGCCGCGTTGGAGATGATCAGCATCTCGAAGGCGGCGCGCACGCGTTTCGCGTCGAGATCCAGCGGGGCGTCGGCGAGATCCTCCGCGGCGCCGAGCTGGACCTCGGCCTGGGCGTCATACGCCCGCAGCTCCAGCTCGCGGAGAACGAGATCGCGCGGTCGCGTCGTCCAGTCCCAGAAGCCGAGCCGGCGCAGAACGTCGGCGCCGTGCCGGACGGCGTCGTTGCCGCTCGCGGCGAGGCGGGTGTCGATCTCGTCGAGACAGCACGCGACGCGTGGCGCCGACGCGGGGGGATCGATCTGCTCCAGCCAGCGCCACCCGCGCTCGCGTGTCGCGCGTTCGGGGCTCGCGATCGCGGTGAGCGCGCGGTGGCGCATCCACGCGGGTCCGAGCAGCCACGCGCCGGCGCCGCCGAGCAGCGCGGCGAGCGCGAGCGTGATGAGCACGGTGCGCTTCATCGGCGCCGCAGTGTAGAGCCTCGCGGCTCGAAGCCGCGGGCGAGGGGCGAATGAAAGGGGTAAGATCCCGCCGTCAGGAGCAGGTCCATGACGAACATGTTGGCGCGGTACGTCAACTGGCTGCATACGCGCTGGCCAGCGGGCACCGTCGAGAAGCTGCCGGACGTGCGCGAGGACGGCTCGACACGCGTGCCCGGCCTCTACGTCGTCGGCGACCTCACGGGCATCCCGCTCCTCAAGTTCTCCTCCGACGCCGGCGCCCGGGCGGTGGAGACGATCCTGAAGGATCCGGCGTTCGAGAAGCGCCAGGCGCGCAACGACGTGCTCGACCTCGTGATCGTCGGCGCGGGCGTGTCGGGGGTGGCGGCGACGGCCGAGGCCCGAAAGGCCGGACTGAGCTGCGAACTGCTGGAGGCCTCCGAACCCCTGAGCACGATCGTCAACTTCCCCAAGGGCAAGCCGATCTACACCTACCCGACGGACATGACGCCGGCGGGGGAGTTGCAGTTCGGCTCCGGCGCCGCGGTCAAGGAAGGGCTCGTCAGCGACCTGCGGGCGTTCATGGCCGAGCGCGGCATCGAGCCGCGGGTCGCGCGCGTGGACCGGGTGCGCCGCCGCGGCGATCTCCTGGAGGTGGAGCTTGCCGAGGGCGGGGAGAAGCTGAAGGCCCATCGGGTCATCGTGGGCATCGGGCGTTCGGGCAACTTCCGCAAGCTCGGGGTGCCCGGCGAGGATCTCGACAAGGTCTCCAACCGGCTGCACGATCCGCGCGACTTCGATGGGAAGAACGTCCTCGTCGTGGGCGGGGGCGACAGCGCTCTGGAGGCGGCGATCGCCATCGCCAAGTCCGGCGGCTCGGTGACGCTGTCGTATCGCAAGAAGGAGTTCAGCCGGCCCAAGCCGGACAACGTCGATGCGATCCGCCGCCTCGCGGAGGATCCGGAGGCCGACGTGGCGGTGGAGGAACCGGTCTCCGAGCGCGTCACGACCGCGAGCGGACGGTACCTGGGGCGCTCCGGACGCGCGGGGGCGATCCGGCTCCTGATGGCTTCGAGCGTGAAGGGGATCCGCGACGGCGAGGTCGACGTCGTCACCGCCGACGGCGTCGAGGAGACGATCCCCAACGACGCGGTGTTCAGCGCGATCGGCCGCGAGGCGCCGCTGGACTTCTTTCGCCGCAGTGGCGTGCCGATTCGCGGCGAGTGGCGGCGCCACTCATGGGTCACGTGCGGACTGTTCGTCGCGTTCTGCTTCTTTCTCTATCACTGGAAGGGTGACTCCGGGCTCCCGGTCAAATACTGGTTCAAGGAACGTGGCTGGTTCCCCTTCAACGTGGCCGACCCGACCAATCCCGCCAACCTGTTCGGCACCATCAAGCTGTCGATGCAGTCGCCGAGCTTCTACTACTCGCTGGCGTACTGCCTGTGCATCATTATCTTCGGAGCCCAGCGCATCCGGCGCCGGCGCACGCCGTACGTGAAGCGCCAGACGATCGTCCTCACGCTCATACAGTGCATTCCGCTGTTCCTGCTGCCGTACATCCTCCTGCCGTGGGCGGGTCACAACGAGTGGTTCGACGGCGGCACCGGCGCGTGGATCGCCGACAATCTGTTCCCGGAGACGACGTGGGATTCGCAGGGGCGCGAGTACTGGCGTTCGATGGGTTTCATCCTCGCGTGGCCGTTGATGTTCTGGAACGTCTTCACGCACCAGCCGATCTGGGCGTGGCTGATCATCGGCGCGATCCAGACGTTCGTGATCATCCCCCTTCTGGTGAGGCGGTGGGGCAAGGGGGCGTACTGCGGCTGGATCTGCTCGTGCGGCGCGCTCGCGGAGACGATGGGCGACGCCCACCGCCACAAGATGCCGCACGGTCCGATGTGGAATCGATTCAACATGCTGGGCCAGGTACTCCTGCTCGTGGCGACCGTGCTGCTGGTTCTGCGCGTGATCTCGTGGGCTATTCCGGGGACGGACTGGTTCGAGGGCGCCTTCAATTTCCTGCTTGCCGGCAGGCGCGGCGACGGATCGGAGATCGGCGGGGTCATGCGCTTCGCCAACTTCGCGTGGTTCGATGACCTGCTCTGGGCGGGGATCTTCGGCGTGTGCTTCTACTTCTGGTTCTCCGGCCGCGTCTGGTGCCGCTTCGCCTGCCCGCTCGCGGCGCTCATGCACATCTACGCGCGGTTCAGCCAGTTCCGGATCCTCTCCGACAAGAAGAAGTGCATCTCCTGCAACGTCTGCACGAGCGTCTGCCACCAGGGCATCGACGTCATGAACTTCGCCAACAAGGGCGTACCCATGGAGGACCCGGAGTGCGTGCGGTGCAGCGCGTGCGTGCAGAGCTGCCCGACCGGCGTGCTCAGCTTCGGTCGCGTCGATCGAGGCACCGGCGACGTGATCGGCGTCGATCGACTCGCGGCGTCACCGGTGCTCATGGCCGAGGTGACGGTGGAGGGGCAGCGCGTTCCGCGCCGACGGCGCGAGGGTCTGCTGGGCAAGACGTTCAAGAGCCGCGGTTAAGGGAGACCTACATTGAAAGCCTCCGATCTCTTCGTCCGGTGCCTCGAGAACGAGGGTGTGGAACGCATCTTCGGCCTGCCCGGCGAGGAGAACGCCGACGTCATGATCTCGCTGAAGAGTTCGTCGATCGAGTTCGTGCTTTGCCGGCACGAGCAGGCGGCGGCGTTCATGGCTGACGTCTATGGCCGGCTCACGGGCAAGGCCGGCGTGTGCATGGGAACGCTTGGGCCCGGCGCGACCAACCTCGTCACCGGCGTCGCCGATGGCAACATGGATCGTGCCCCGATGGTCGTGATCACCGGCCAGGCCGACACGCAGCGCATGCACAAGGAGTCGCACCAGGCGATGGATACGGTGGACATGTACCGCCCGCTCACCAAGTGGGCGCGGCAGATCATCCATCCCGGCAACATTCCCGAGGTCGTGCGCAAGGCGTTCAAGATCGCCGAGATGGAGAAACCCGGGGCGTGTCTCATCGAGCTGCCGGAGAACATCGCCGAGATGGACGTCGATCTCCAGCCCATCCCGCATCGGAAGCTGCGCCGGTCCGCTCCCGACGAGAAGGCGATCGACAACGCCATGGCCCTGATCCAGTCAGCGAAGCATCCGCTGATCCTTGCCGGCAACGGCGCGGTGCGCAAGCGGGCGTCGGAGCAACTCCTCCGGTTCGCGCATCGCACCGGCATCCCTGTGGTCAACACGTTCATGGGCAAGGGCGCGATTCCGTGGACCGACGAGCACTGCCTGTTCACGGCGGGGCTCCAGGCGAAGGACATCGTGCTCTGCGAGATGGACAAGGCCGACCTGATCATCACTGTCGGCTTCGACATCGTCGAGTACCACCCGCGCCTGTGGAACTCGCGGCGCCACGAGGTCCTCCACATCGACTTCCTGCCCGCCGAGGTCGACGGTGATTACCCGGTGAGCGCGGAAGTCGTCGGCGACATCGCCAACGCGCTGTGGCAGCTCAACGAACGACTCGGTGAGGGCGAGCCGATGTTCGACATCGCCTCGCGGCGGCCGGTGCGTGAGGCGATGCTCGCGGAGTTCGCCGAGCACCAGTACGACCAGACGACGGGGGCGATCAAGCCGCAGAAGGTGCTCTGGGACGTGCGGCAGTTCCTCGGTCCGGCGGACATCGTCCTCTCGGACGTCGGCGCGCACAAGATGTGGATCGCGCGCCAGTACCAGTGCGTCGAGCCCAACACGTGCCTCATCTCCAACGGCTTCTGCTCGATGGGCTTCGCGCTGCCCGGCGCGATGGTGGCTGCGATCGTGCACCCGGAACGCAAGGTCCTCGCGATCTGCGGCGATGCGGGGGCGCTCATGAACATCCAGGACCTGGAAACGGCCGTACGGCTCGGCCTGAACTTCGTCCTCATGATCTGGGAAGACCACGAGTACGGCCTCATCAAGTGGAAGCAGCAGAGCCACTTCGGCCAGCACTCGGACCTGACGTTCACGAACCCCGATTGGGTGAAGCTCGCCGAGGCGTTCGGCTGCACGGGGATCCATGTGACCGAATCCGGCGCGCTCATGGACGGCCTCGAACGCGCGTTCGCGGTCGACGGCCCGGCGATCCTGGTGCTGCCGATCGACTACAGCGAAAACCTGAAGCTCACGGAGCGCCTTGGCAAGATCGCGTGCCCGATCTGAGGAGTGGTGTGCACGGGCTCTGCTGCGCGTTGCGCGGCCACGCGGGAGGGCGGTGGCAGCCCCTGGACGGCTCAGCACCTGATTGTCCTGGGACTGCCACCGCCCTCCCGCTCGATCATCGTTGATTCGATCGTCCCTGCTCGAAGCAGACAGAAACCCGGGAAGAAACCCGGGACGCGTACTAGTTTTCCAGAGAAACCGTACGCGTCCCGGGTTTCGTAACCGTTCACGGGTCAACAGACCACAAGATGTAGTGGTTTGCGCTTTTGCCTGA
>JAAELP010000411.1 GCA_024226535.1 Planctomycetota bacterium
ACGCGCACCGCGCACGGCGACGTGACCGCCTTTCTCAAGTCCCTGTGGGTGCTCGGCGTGCGGACGCGCGGCCGCCGCGCCTACTGGAGCTTCCTCGGACGCTCGCTCCTGCTGCCCCGTCGCAAGTTCAGCGAGGCGATGACCCTCGCGATCCTCGGTCACCACTTTCGCATGGTGGCCGAGGCGCTTTGAGGATTTGCCGAAGAGCGTTCGACTCGACGATCGCTCGTCCCCGCTACAATGACATCTGACCCTTCGTGCCAGACTGACCAGACCGTCATTGCGGGAGTGAGACCATGTCGACCGAACGAAAGCCCGGGAGCAGAGGTGTCAGGGACCCCTTTGCCGGCGGGCGGGCCAACCCGGATCAGCGCATCGGCAACGAGCCGGCCCCCCGCGACAAGGAAAACGCCAAGGGCTCGACCAAGACGGTCTCCCCCCGGAAGTCGTTCAAGCGCAAGCCTCGGAAGTAGGCTGAAGATCAGGGGCATGGCCCCCACGCGCCGATGACGGCGAGGATGTCCGCGAAGTCCACCGACCCGTTGAGGTTCAGATCCTCCGGGCAAACCGGCGGGCACGGACCCCAGGCCCCGATCACCACGAGGATGTCGGCGAAGTCGACCTGGTTGTTCCCGCTCAGGTCCTCGCCACACGCGGTCGGGATCAGCGCGTTGTCGATGAAGTCGAAGAAGACGTCGCCGTTCAGGTCGGTCACCGAGGACGTGAACCCGACGTACGCGGTGGTCGCGTCCACCTCGAGGGCGAGGTACTCGCCCATCCACGGCGGTCCTCCCGGCCCGACGGTCGGGCACTGGAACGCCGTATCGGTGATGCGGAACGGCGGCCCGAAGTGGTTGCCGCGGTTGATGCTCTTGCGGATCACCACGTCCCACCACTTGTCGCTGTCGTTGTAGCCCTTCTCGTACCACGCGACGTCGATCGTGCCGTCGCCCTTCACGGCGATCCACGGCTCGAACTGATCGAACGGTGCCGTCGCGGGATCCGAGAGGTTCTGCGGCGCGCGGAAGGTGTTGCCGCCGTCGACGGAACGCGTGAAGAAGATGTCACCTTCGTCCGGACCGCCCGCGCCGTCCGGATCCTCGGCCCACACGACGTAGATCTCCCGCGGGCTCGACGGGGAGACGGCCATGCACGGGTAGCTGCGCGCCTTCGCGTCGAGCGCTCCCACGTGATCGTGCAGGTTGTTCGGCAGCGTGGTCGCGACCTGGTGCACGATCATGTCCTGCCCCCACGTCACGCCGCCGTCGATGGAGTGGTCGAGGTAGATCGTCCCCGGCACCTGCCCGCCGGTCGTGACGTCGGTGTCGAGCCACACGACGTAGATCGTGCCGTCGGCCGCGACGACGGTGTTCGGCCCGTTGCCCATGCCCACGCCGGTCGGCAAGTCACTGATCTGCTGCGGCAAGCCGAACGTCTGGAGGTACGGCGCCACGGGGATCGCGCGCGCGAACGCGAAGTAGATGTCGCTCCACGGTCCACCCCCGGGCTCGTTGATCCACACGACGTACAAGGAGTTTCTCCACGGGCTCGGCGACGTGTCCACCGCCATGTGCGGCTTGTCGTTGAATCGAACCGGATCGTGGTAGACGACGGTGGCGATCGGCAGCGGCCATGTCGCGCCACCGTCGATCGAGCCCTGAACGAACACGCCGCTCTGCACGCTCGGGTTGGCCGTGGAGATCTGGCCGACCCAGAAGTACCCCCTCGTGTCCGACACGACGACGGGGTCGAAGGCATCCACCAGGGGCACCAGCAGGTTCTGGTGCGTCCACGTGATGCCCCAGTCGGTCGTCGTCGCCACGCCCAGCCCCGGCCCCCCCGGGTAGGGGTGATCGTTGAACGCGATCACCATGTTGCCCGGCTGCGTCAGGTTGAGCGCCAGGCTCGTCTCGTTCGTCACCGCGCCCGGCGGATCCTGGTTCACCCGCACGTCCGGGTTGCCCTGCCCCGCGGCCGGACCCGCGACCGCGATCACCGCGACACACGCGAGCGCGCATGCCGATGAGTTGCCGTTCCTGCGTTTCATGACCATGACCTCCTTCGGAGCGCGTGCGCGAGCGCGGACGAGCCGCCGCCTGCAACGACCGCCGTGCCCATCGACGAACCGGGTTTTCACTGTCATCCCCGACGAGCGTTACGCCTCGCGCACCCGGTGATATGGTGACACCCGCGGGCGCCTCCCGGTACCGGGAAGCGGCCCCGAATCAGGCATCGTACAATCGGGATCGCTCGGTCCGGTCTGCGCTCCGGATCGACACGAAGGGGCACGACCCGATGAACAAGATCACCTGCTCTCGCCGTGACTTCCTCCGTTCCACCACCGCCGCGGGCGCGGGCGTGATCGCCCTCGGACCGACCGCGCGGGCCCTGGCTCGCGCCGACACGACGCTCCGCGTGTTGTCGATCGGCGTGATCGGCACGATCGGCGGGGCCGACCGCAAGAACGTGCAGAGCCATCCGCGGGCCGAGATCGTCGGCCTGTGCGACGTCGACACCACTGCCCTGGACCGCGCCGCCCAGGATCATCCGAACGCCTTCACCTGCACCGACTACCGCACGGCCTTCGACGAGCACGGCGACCGGTTCGACGCCGTCATCGTGGCCACCCCCGACCACTCGCACTGCAGCATCATGACGCTCGCCCTCGCCCGCGGGAAGCATGTCTACGGCCAGAAGCCGCTGGTCCAGCAGCTCGAAGAGCTGGAGATCCTCCACCGGGCGATCACCGCCCGTCCGGAACTGGTCACGCAGACCGGCGCGCAGCGGATCGAATCCGAGGCCCGGCGCGCGGCGGTGGACATCCTCAGGAGCGGCGTCCTCGGCAAGGTGATCGAAGTGCACGTGGCGTTCGGTGGCGGCGCCCTCACGGGCGGACACTACTTCGCCGACGGCACACTGGGCGATCCGGTCGATCCGCCGGACGGCTTCGACTACGACCTGTGGCTCAACGGCGCGCAGCACGAGCCCTGCCGCCCGAACATGGTTCAGCGTCGATGGCGCAGTTGGTGGAACTACGGGGGCGGCCAGATCGCGGACTGGGTCGTGCACCTCACCGACGTCCTGTTCTACTCGTTCCCCGAGCTGAGAAGCCCCGTGCAGGTCTGCTCGCGCACCCCTTCACGCGACGTCACGTTCTTCCACGCCGATCGCGTGCTGTCCACGCTCACCTACCCGGTCAACGGTGATCGGTTCGCCAACACCACCTGCAACTTCCACTTCTACGACAGCCACCTCAGGCCCGACCGCGCGCAGGTGGGCGTCGGCGAGAGCGAGTGGCCCGACAAGATCTTCACCGTGGTCGTGTGCGAGGGCGGCACGATGGTGCTCGCCCCGAGCGGTCCGCTGCAGATCTGGCGCGATGGCGTGATGACCGACGGCCTCCAGATGCCCGGCCTGCCCGTCTACGAGAAGTTCAGCCACTGGCACGCGTGGGTCGACAAGGCCCTGGGCGAGGACACGCCGCACCGGTGGGCCCCGTTCGAGATCGGCCTGCGTTGCACCGAGGCCGGCCTGCTCGCCGTCAAGGCCGCCAGGTACCCCGGCCAGGTGCTCGACTGGGATCGCGAGAGACTCGCGTTCACCAACCACGCCGAGGCGACGAGGACGATCGTCAGGCGTGACTACCGCAAGGGCTTCGAGCCGGTACGCCTTGGCTAGCCGTTCGCCCGGTCGATCCCCCCGGCGAGTTCCACGCGCGGGCCGACGCCGGTGGCGGTGACGACCGCCCGTCCCTCGGCGCGGGACGCGTCGAGGTCGACGCAGCCACGGATGATCCACTGCCGCTCGTCGTGCGGATCGAGGATCGTCTGCGTGACCTCGCCGCGCTCGTGGTCGTACTCGAAGTTCTCCGGCCCCCGGGCGGCGGGCGTCACGAGGATCTCCTCGTAGCGGTCCCAGTACGCGGCCATCGCCTCCGGCTCGATGCCGATCTCGGCTTCCCGCCGGGCCGCCAGCGCCTTGATCCAGCCGAACGCCACGTTGCGCACCATGACGCGGAAGCCGCGCACGGCGCGGGTGACGTCGAAGTCCTCGTCGGCGAGATCGTCGTCGTCCTCGCCGGGGATCGAACCGCCGCTCGGTTCTCCACGGGACCGGAATCCACGATCGTGAACACGTCCGATGGCTCCGCCTCGCAACCGAACTCATGAACGGCGTAGTTGTGGGCGCCGAACGCCCCTCCGCTGTACACCGCCATGCCGGGGCTCGAACTCGACGATGGAGAACATGAAGTGGAGCTATTGTCAATTGTGCGCTGGCGAGGCCTTGAGGTCCTCGGCCTGGAACTTCACCTTCACGAAATCGTCGAGCCGCGCGACGACCTCCGGATCGCGGAACGTCGTCTTGTCCATCGCGAAGCAGTTCTTGCACCACGATGCCCACATGTCCACGAGCACGAGGCGGTTCTCGGCCCGCGCCGTGGCGAGGCCGTCGCACATCGAGGCGATCCAGCCTTCCTCCAGGTGCGCCTGTGCTTCGGCGGCGACGAGACCTCGATCGACGCGCCGGCTGTCGTGGATCTCCCACGCCAGCAGCAGGTAGTACCCGGCGAAGACGAGGATGAGCACGCCGAACGCGTACTTCACCCACGACATCCACTTGCCCGGGCGCGGCAGGAAGGACAGTCCGGCGCCCGCGAACGGCCACGGTACCGCCATGCCGAGGCCAAGGAAGAACGGCAGCCCCAGCGCCACGGCGATGCCGCGCGCGTACTGGTCACTGGAGTACACGATCACCTGGATGACCACCGGCGCGACGCACGCGCCGGCGAGCAGGGCCGTGACCACGCCCATGCCGAACGCCAGGGCGACCGTGCCGCGCCGCTTCGACTCCGAGACGTCGATCTTCTCCTGGTACTTCGAGAAGTCGATCGGGATGAGATCGAACATGGCCAGCGCGAGCACGACGAACAGCACCGCGATGGCGACGTTGAACCAGATCGTGCTGTTGATCGCCCCGAACGTGCCGGCGGTGAGGATCACGATCAGCCCGAGCACGCCGTAGGCCAGGGCCATGGCCAGGCCGTACACGCCGCCGAGCATGAAGCCGCGCCCGCGCGAACTCGCGTACGCTCCGGCGCCGATGATGCCGAGGTTGATCGGGATCAGCGGCAGCACGCACGGCGTGAGGTTCAGCGCGATGCCGCCCAGCAGCACGAGCAGGACGATAGCCACCGGCCCCTTGCCGGCCAGGAGGTTCTGCGACGCGGTGCCGGTCTCGGCGCGGTCGATGAACGCGACGAAGTCCTCGGCGTCGAGGTACCCTCCGGCGGTGCCGATGACGGTGAAGTCCGAGAGCTCGGCCATCACGTCGCAGTCCTCGGCGGCCGGCGGGGTTGCCGAGGCGCGGGG
>JAAELP010000412.1 GCA_024226535.1 Planctomycetota bacterium
TCTCGATGCGGACGGTGAGGTGCTGGCCATCGATGGTCCTCCTGCGAAGGCGACCATCATCGACGAGAAACGCCGCCGCAGGGGCGCGACTCATGACACTCTTGGCCATACGCTTACCGTTTGGCGACAACCTCGCGGGCAACGCCGGGGGCGGCTTCTACAGCCAGTTCATCCACGTGCCCACGATCGCGAACTCCGGCTTCTGTCGCAACACCCCGGATGCGATCGCCGGCCCCTACAACGACGGAGGCGGCAACTCCCTGGACTACTGCGCCCCGGCGATACCGCTCCGCGGCGCCTGCTGCATCAACGACGAGTGTGTCGTGACGGCCGAGGACGATTGCACCGACGCCGGCGGCACCTACCAGGGTGACTTCACCGACTTCACCGACTGCACCGATGAGACGTGCGAAGACGCCTGCCCCGCCGACGTGAACGGGGACGGACAGGTCAACTTCGCCGACGTCATCGCGCTCATCGGCGCCTGGGGGGCGTGCCCGTAAGCCGGAATGCCGTTCAGA
>JAAELP010000413.1 GCA_024226535.1 Planctomycetota bacterium
ACCAGCAGTCCCATTGAAGCCCTTTCTTACCATGAGCTACAAAAGAAAAATAACACTGGTACACGCTATATTGCCATTTCTGACAATATGAGCGAAAAACAAAAGGTGTTATTAAAGGCCGAAATCAAAAAAGTACCAGAAGTAGAGATTGCCACAGCGAATAATAAGCATACAGAGCAGATTAAATCCTTAACGGGCTTCAAAGAACAGTCCAAGGCAGATCAGCACACTCATTTTAAGGAATTTTTTAAAGACCATGCAAAGACTAAAGATCCATCAAAAGAACAGGCTCAAAAACATGTTGAAAAAAGTAGTGCAAGTGAGCCAGTAACCTTAAATAGTATGTTAAAAAAACAAAAACAAAGATCAAAAAGTATGGAGAGATGAGTATGTAGGGGATAGAAAAAATGGTGATTTATGTCAAAGCATCTACAAAAAAAAGAATGCGTCATTCAGAGTTTTACTCATCATCATTTACGAATAGAAATATCGATTTGATGGAGAACGCCAGAAAAAAAGAGGGGTGAATCCAAGTAGCATGGATTTTGAATCTTTTGTGGGGATAAAAAGATCC
>JAAELP010000414.1 GCA_024226535.1 Planctomycetota bacterium
CGACTTCGCGGAGGTGGTGGCGGCGGGGAAGAGCACGCGCCCCGTGCTCCTGACGTTGTTCGTCAACTGGTGCGTGAAGCCGTTCACCATGCTGGCCATCGCCGGCTTCTTCCTCGGCACGGTGTTCCTGCACTTCATCGGCCCCGACGCAACCGATCTCGTGAAGCTGCCCTTTGGTCTCGATCTCCCGGCGGGAGCGCAGTACGGTGCCGGGCAGGTTGTCGTGCACGATGGCGTCAAGCTGTTGGAGGTTCCCCTCTGGAGGAGCTACCTCGCCGGCTGCATTCTGCTGGGCGTCGCGCCTTGCACGGCCATGGTCCTGGTCTGGGGCCACCTGGCGCGAGGAAGCGACGGGCACACCCTTGTCATGGTCGCCATCAACTCCCTCACCATGCTCGTCCTGTACGGCGTGCTGGGGGGATTCCTGCTGGGCGTGGGTCGCCTGCCGGTTCCGTGGCAGGCACTCCTGTTGTCGATCGGAATCTACGTGGCGCTGCCCCTGGCGGCCGGGTTCCTGTCGCGCAAGTGGGTCATCGCGGTCAAGGGCGAGCAGTGGTTCCGTGACAAGTTCCTGCACGTGCTCACGCCGATCACGATCGGCGCGCTGCTGCTGACGCTCGTGCTCCTGTTCTCCTTCAAGGGGGACGTGATCCTGGAGAATCCGCTGACGATCCTCTGGATCGCGGTTCCGCTCGTGATCCAGACCCTGTTGATCTTCGCCATCGCCTACGCGCTGGCGAAGGCGCTGCGTCTTCGCTACGCCGACGCGGCGCCCACGGCGATGATCGGGGCGAGCAACCACTTCGAGGTGGCGATCGCCACCGCCACGATGCTCTTCGGGCTGTCGTCGGGCGCCGCCCTGGCCACCGTCGTCGGCGTGCTCATCGAGGTGCCCCTGATGCTCGGTCTCGTCAAGTTCTGCCTGAAGACGCGGGGGTGGTTCCCGCCGGCATCGGTGGCCGAGACACCGTCCTGCGCGGCGCGTGCGGCATCCTCGTGAATCCAACGCCTACTTCATATGGACGCCCTGCTTCATCAGGAACGCCTCCACCGCCGCCTTCGTTTCGGGCCGGAGGTTCTCGATTCCGTCGTAGGGGCGGCCGCGCGCCGGTCCCTTGTCCGGGTACGTCTTCTTCCTCATCATGTGAGGCTGGATGATGCGCACGAACTCCTGCCCGCCCCATGCCCCGACTTCCGTGGACACCGGCCATTCCTCGCGCGTGTCACGGTAGAGATCGTAGAAGTTGGCAATGATGGCGCTCTCTCCCGCGCCGGGCACGTTGAGCTTGTACTGCTCCTTCACCACCGCCTTCAGGGAGTTGACGGAGTAGATGAAGACGTGATCGCGGCGGCCGTGGGTCTCGCCCTCGAGCATGAGCGCGCTCTGATCCACGCCGTCGATCACGCGATCGGTGGGGATCTCGTCGGTCGCGCCGCCGAATCGGGCCAGGCTCGTGAACAGGTCCGCCACGTGGACGATGTCGCCGACGATCGAATCCGCCTCGATCATGCCCGGCCAACGCGCGAACGCGTCCACGCGCACGCCTCCCTCCGTCGTGTCGCCCTTTCCGCCGCGGAAGATCATCGGCGTGAAGCCGCTGCCGGGTGAGTACTTGGTGAAGTGCCCGTTGTCGCCCATGAGCACGACGATCGTGTCGTCGGCGATGCCGAGCGCGTCCAACTCGTCGAGGATCTCGCCGACCCACCCGTCGAGCTGCTTCATGCTCTCGACGAAGGTGCCGCCGTTCGGGGTCGTGTACCGATCTCGCGTCGTGCGCGGGTTGTACAACGGAATGACCGGCCAGTACTGGAGAAAGAACGGCTCGTCCTCGGCGGCGAGCTTCCGCAGGTGCTCCATCGTCTGCCGCTGGAAGCGATCGTTCATCTCGTCGTACTTCTTCTGGTTCCAGCGCTCGCCCGGCCGCATGTGCACTTCCCGCACGCGCTCGCCGCGGCGCCCCTCCACGACCGTCGCCATGTGGGAGGCGTCCGGACGGAACCAGTTGTCCTTGGTGAAGCGATCGTCGTAGTTGTTCTTGCCGATCCCGATCGCGACCTCCTCGTCCGCCGCGTCATCGTTGAAGATCGTCAACTGCCCCTGCTGGTGGATGGGAAACGCGGCGAAGTCGAAGCCCTGGTGGTTCGGCCACGACTCCATGATGTCGCCCATGTGCCACTTGCCGATGTGCACCGTGTTGTAGCCCGACTGCGCCAGCACCTCCGCGAGCGTGACCTCTTCGTCGGCGAGCCCGAATCCGGCGATGTCGACCGTGGTGTCTCCCATCCCGTTGCGGAACGGATGTCGGCCGGTCATGAACGCGACGCGTGTCGGCGTGCACGACGGCTCGGTGTACATGCGGGCGAAGCGCATGCTCTCATCGGCGAGCTTGTTGATGTGCGGGGTCTTGTATCCGCGAATGGCGTTCAGCTCGGGGATCCCCAGGTCGCCGAACCCGATGTCGTCGATCAGGATGTAGAGAACGTTCGGAGCCTTCCCGCCGTTGCTCCGACGGAAGGCAGCGAGCTTCTCGTCGACGGCCGCGTCATCCGCGGCCCACTGCCGGGCGTTCTGGGCCTCCAGGATGTAGTACTCCGTGTCGTGGACGATGTCCTGGGCGTGGACGCTCGCAGCGGCCAACAGGGCGAGGGGTACGGACAGCGTGGACCGGCGAATACTCATCTTGGGTTCCTCCTTGCGGGGAGAGGCTCAACGAGCGCGGTGAGGGCTCTTGGAATGGGCGGCAAACCGGTCGGGGAGTCTACTCGGTCGGCGGTTGGTTCGTATCATGGCAGTCCGTATGAGCACCGGTATCCGACGACTCTCGATGGCAGCCGTGATGGCGGTGGCCCTCGCCACGAGCGCCACGCGGGGACTCCAGGACCAGGCCGACGCGGCCCGCGCCAGGATCGAGATCGGAGCGCAGCTCGAAGAGCTGGGCACGACGCTCAAGGCCGCGGCCATGAGCGGCACGCTCACCGACAAGGAAGCTTGGGAGATCTACGACCGCGTCATTCGCGCCGCGAAGACGGCCTACGTTCGCGACTTCGGCGACGGCCAGAGCAAGCCCGAAGCCGCGCCGTCACCCAAGGACAACGTGATCAGGCTTACCGCCCGCCGGCCCCGGGAGCTTCGCCTGCTCCTCCAGCCGGAGTTCCTGAGACGTGATCTCCGGTTGCTTCGAGACGAGCTGGAGCTGGACCACGACCAGATGACGATCGTGGAGGTCCTCTTCGACGATTACGCGATGGCGTACGACCTCGCGTCGGCGCCGCTGAAGGCGGGGCTCGGACAGTATCGAAGCGCGACCATGAGCACGTACATCGCCTTCTCGCTCGAAGACGCGGGCGTGAAGCTCGATGCGGCCATGGCCAACGCCCGCCAGGTCGATCGCGAGGAGGCCGTCGCGCGGATGACGGAGACGCTCGAACGCATCGATCATGAGAAGGCGGAGGGTCTCGCGAGCGCCAGCGAGGAAGATCGCCGGCAGTACGAGGCCTGGAAGCGGAGCATGATCGCGGCCTCGAGCCAGCTCGACGATCGCCTGGCCGCCATACGCGACCGAACGAGGGCCCAACTCGACGAGATGCGCCGAGCCGACGCCACGATGACCACCGAGGAACTGGTCGGCATGGCGCGTCAGCTCCACGCCGATCGATCCCAGTTGCGCGCGGACCTGACGAAGTCGCTGGAGATGATCGCGACCGAGACGCAGCGCGGCGAGGAGAACGCGCTCTTCGACGCCGCCATGGCGCGGATTCGCGTCGGACAGCTCCTGCCGCAGGGCCGCCTCGGTGGCGAGTCGATGAACCTCTGGGCGGCGTGGATGGAGACGGTTCGTGAACAGGAGTCGCGCGAGACGCTCGACGAGTCGCTGGAATCCGTGGAGGACTTGCTCGGGGAGCGCGCAGTGGGGATCGCCGCGAAGCTCGACGACCGAACGGAGGCCACGATCGCACGCGAGATCGCGGGGCTCGAGTTCCAGTCCGCGCGCGACCGGATCGCCGCCGCCAGCGGCGAGTCGATCTTCGAGGTCGACGAGCGCCGGCTCGCGGCGGTCGTTCGCCCGTACGTCGAGGCTCTCCACCGTGAGGTCACGGCGTCCATCGCGACCCGCGATGCGTTGCGGCTGCTGTTCGTTGAGTCCTCGGCGTACGTCTTCGATCTGCCTGGCAACAAATGGCACGCGAGCGCTTACCGGGAGGCGGCTCTTCGCAGTGAGTTCCCCGTCGAGACGCGCCCGCGGTGGACGGAGCGGGCCATCGCCGCGGCGCTCGGGCTCGACGAGGTCGGTGACGAGGTAATGGAAGACCTGCTCGTCCTCGAGTCCGACGCCGCAACTGAGTTGCATTTGCTCCGCGCCCGGGCGATCCATGCGCGAACCCGACGCGACCCGAAGCTCGCCCGCGACTTCATCGCCTCGGAGTTCGAAGACGCGGACATCGAGTTCGACGAGGACGTGTGGCGCGAAGTCGAGCACGCCGCCTTCACGGCCCTCGCCGATCGCACGGAGGTCCGGCTCCGCGACATCCTGACGCCCGAGCAGCTCGACTCGCTGCCGGTGCGCCCGGAGGAACGAACGTGGGGCGCCGGCAGGGACAAGAGCAAGACCCGCGGCGAGAGCGCGGGCAAGTCCCGCGGAAAGTGATCGCTCCGGTATCGCACATGCACGGCGGAAAGCCCACCCGCGCAGCGAAGCGGCCCGGAAGCGGGGCTTCCCGGGCCGCGAAGCAAAGCGGGTGAAGGGATTCGAACCCTCGACATTCACGTTGGCAACGTGACGCTCTACCACTGAGCTACACCCGCGGAGGTGTCGAGGGGGAAAGGATAGCACGGCGCCGACCGGTGGCAAGCCGCCCGGCCGCTACACCCGCTCCCACCTCCGGGCCAGGGCCCGGGCGGCGAGCAGGAACGCCACGGTGAGGCCGATCAGGACCGCGACGGGTCCGAGAACCGGGACCAGCGAGCCGGCGAGGCTGGCCTGCGGGTCGTCGTACCAGAAGACCGCGAGGTAGCCGTCCAGCGCCCAGCCGTTGAACGTGAACCGCGACGTGGTGTGCATGAACGCGGGCATGATGAAGCGGGGGACCATGCTGCCGCCGAGGGCGGACATCACGAGGATCACCACCGTCGAGATCCCGCCGAGCTGGGCGCGGCTGCGGCAGATCGTGGCCATCGCGATGCCGAACGCGGCGGCGGAGGCGGCCGTCGCGGTGGTCATCACCGCGAAGCCGACGAGGTGCCGGGCGGTGAACAGGTCGAGGCCGAACACGACCGCTCCGTATACGAACATGAGCGTGAGCTGCGCGACGCCCACGAGGCTGAAGAACAGCCACTTGCCGGCAAGCAGCCTCGACATGCCGATGGAGGTGCCGAGCAGACGCTCCAGCGTGCCGTGCTCTTCTTCGTCGAGCAGCGAGCCCGCTGCCCCGGCCATCGAGAACAGCAGGAACATGACGCCGATGCCGGCGGCGTAATAGCTGATGATCGAGTTGGATTGCTTCTTCGCGCCGGCCTCATCGGGGTCGGTTGCCTCGCGGGCGGAGACGACGTCGACGGTGACGAGGCCGGTGAAGGCGGGGGCCGCGTCCGTGTCCGCGTCCGTGTCCGCGTCCGTGTCCGCGTTCAGTTCCTCCCACGGCCGGTCCCCGCGCAGGAACGGCAGGAACTCGTCCACCGCCTCCCGCTGATCGTCCGTCAGCGCGCCGCCGGCTTCCTCCAGCATCCCCAGCCCACGTTCCATGAGCACGTCCGGCGCCGCCATCATCGCCGACGCCTGGATGAGCCCGGCCACGGTGTGCCGCGCGAGCGGGTTCGACGGATCGTGGATCAGCGTGACCGGGTCGGCGCCCGAGCCGAACGTCCCGAACTGGTCGCCGAAGCCGGCCGGGATGACGATCGCGGCCGGCGCCTTGCCCGTGCGCACGGCCCGCCGCGCCTGGTCGCGTGTGAACGGCGGAGGATCGGGCTGCTCGTCGGTGGGCCGCGGCGCCCGGCGCACGTCGAGCGCGTCCTGCTCTGCGAGCGCGTCCACGAACTTCGCGCTCACGTCCGTCGCGTCCTCATCCACCACGATCACGCGGATCGCCGAGGGCCCGCTGCCACCGCCGCCGCTCGCCATCCCGCCGAAGATCGCCGCGAAGATCGTGAAGAACACGATCGGCAGAACGAACGTCAAGCCCAGCGCCACGCGGTCGCGCTTGAGGTTCAGCCACTCGGTGCGCAGGAGCGTGCCGATCACTCGCGCAGCTCCCTTCCGGTGAGGTGGATGAACACGCTCTGGAGGCTCGGGGCCTCGATCCGCACGTCGGTGACGGTGGCTCCCGTGTCGGCCGCCGACGCGAGCAGACGCGGCAGGTCGCGGGCGAGGTCGTCGGCGGTGTGGGTGACGGGCTCGGCGCCGTCGCGCACGAACGTCACCTGTCGGCCGGTGCCGATCGTCGCCTCCAGGAGTTCGGCGAACGACCCGTCGGCGATCGCGCGGCCGTGGTCGATGATCACGATGCGCTCGCACACCTGCTGCGCCTCGTCGAGTTGGTGCGTGGTCAGCAGCAGGGCGGCGCCGCGTTGCCGCAGCTCGCCGAGCATCTCCCAGATGCGGTGGCGGCTCTGGGGATCGACGCCGACCGTCGGCTCGTCGAGCAGCACGACCTCTGGCTCGTGGAGCACGCCGCAGGCGATGTTCAGACGTCGCTTCATCCCGCCGGAGAAACGCTTCACCGGCTCGCGGTCGCGGTCGCCGAGGCCGGTCCAGTCCAGAGCCCAGGCGACACGCTCGCGCAGCAGCCGGCCGCGCACGCCGTGCAACGCGCCGAAGGTCCGCAGGTTTTCCGTCGCCGTGAGCAGGGGATACAGGGCCAGCTCCTGCGGGACGATGCCGAGCCGCCGGTGTCCCTCCGCGTCGGCCCCGGTCCCGTCGAGCGTGCGTTCCAGCAGCGAGATCGCGCCGCCGTCGAGCCGGACCCGGCCGGCGATCGCGCGCACGAGCGTCGTCTTGCCCGCCCCGTTGGGCCCGAGCAGCCCGAGCCACTCGCCGCGCTCCAGGCTCAGCGTGGCACCGGCGAGCGCCGTCGTCTCGCCGAAACGCTTCTCGGCGTCGGTCACCTGGAGCACCGTGGTCATCGCTGCATCGTATTCGATGCGCCGGGACGCTCGATCTGACGGAGCTTGCGACCCTTCGCCGGCGCGGATCCGCGATATCCTGCCCGCCATGGCATACGTCGTCACCGAGTTCGAGACCACGCCCAACCCCAACGCGATGAAGTGCTGGCTCGACCGGCCGATCAGCGAGGGCACGCGGAGCTTCCTCGACGAGGAGGCCGCCGGGGAAGACCCCGTCGCGGCGGCCCTCTTCCGCGATGCCGGGGCGGTGACCGTGCTCTTCGGGGGTGACTGGCTGACGGTCAACAAGCGGTCGGACGCGAGCTGGTCCACGGTCAAGAAGAAGATCCAGAAGGTCCTCGCGGGCTCGTGACCACGTCGCTCGCCACCGACGACCCCTCCCGCGTGCGCGCCATCGAGCGGTGGTTCGGTCGATCGGCCCGCGATCTGCCGTGGCGTCGTCGGCGCACCGGGTACGCGGTGCTCGTCGCGGAGATCATGCTCCAGCAGACGCAGGTGGCGCGGGTCGTGGAGCGCTACGGCGCATTCCTGCGCCGGTTCCCCACCGTCCGCGCCCTCGCCGCCGCCGACGAGCAGGAGGTGCTCGCGGCGTGGCAGGGGCTCGGCTACTACCGCCGGGCCCGCAGCCTGCACGCGGCGGCGCGGTTCGTCGTCTCCGAGCACGGTGGACGCATGCCGCGCACGATCGAGGGCCTGCGACGTCTGCCGGGCGTGGGGCGATACACCGCGGGCGCGATCGCGTCGATCGTCTACGGAGCGCGCACACCGATCGTGGACGGGAACGTGCAACGCGTGATCGCGCGGCTCGATGCCAACGATGACCCGCCGGCGGACGCGGCGACGATCGCCGGTACGTGGCGCCGTGCCGAGGAGCTCGTCGCCGAGGCAACGGCGCCCGGCGCGCTCAATGAAGGCCTCATGGAGCTGGGGGCGACGGTCTGCACGCCGATGAACCCGCAGTGCGACGCCTGTCCGGTCGCGCGGTGGTGCGCCGCCCGCCGCGCGGGGCGGCAGAACTCGATCCCGCCGCCGAAGCCGTCGCCGACCGTGAAGCGCGTTCACCATCACGCGGTGCTCGTCACGCGGGGGGAGCGGCTCTACCTCGAGCAGCGCCCGGCACGTGGGCTGTGGTCGAGCCTGTGGCAGACACCGACCATCGAGACGCCGCGACGGCTGCGACTGGCGGACTTGCCGGTCCGGCTTCCGGTACCGGTCACCGACATCGCGGACGTGGCCGACTTCGAGTACCGCACGACCCACCGGCGGATCCGTTTTCACGTTTTCTGCGCCCGCAGCCGGGCTCGGCGCGGCACCTGGCGCCGGCCGGACGACGTCGAAGACCTGCCGATGAGCAACGCCCAGCGGCGCGTTCTCGCGTTGCTTCCCCGTTCCGGGGCGGTTTCCGGTTGATCTGGAGACGCTCACCGCTTAGCGTGAGGCTGCTCCGGGCGGACAAGGGGGTATCGAGACGTCCGGCGGAGAGGGTCGAAAGGGCTCCACCGTTCGTCGTCGATGTCGAGGCACCCGGATCGTTCCGGGGGCCTATTCGTCGTCGCTGGCTGGATGGGAGCAAGAACGTGCGCTGGGATCTGAAGAAGAACGTGGCACCCGTCGTCGTGGTGCTGGGGACGATCGTCTCGATGCCGGCGGAGACGTCGGCGCAGTGCCAGTCGATGCTCGCGCCGGCGGGGGAGGCGGGTGACAAGATCGGGGGATCGATTGCCAGCGATGGAAGCGCGGTGATCCTCGGTGCGCCGAACGTCGCCGGAGGCGGTGCGGCGTATGTCTTCAGCATCGGACCCGGCGGATGGCAGCTCGTCGCCACGCTCCAGCCGGAGCACCTCAGCTCCGTCGCCAGCTTCGGCACCTCGGTCGCGCTCGATGGCAACATAGCGATCGTCGGCGCGAACCGGCAGCGCTTCGAGGGCGCCGAGGTGGGCGCTGCGTTCGTCTTCAAGCGTAGCCACGACATGTGGACGCTCACCGATGAACTGCGTGATCCGGAGCCGAGCGATGGAGATGCCTTCGGGTACTCCGTGTCGCTGTCCGGCAACTACGCGCTCATCGGGGCGCCGGGTGACGACGTGGCGGGCGCCTCGTCCGGCAAGGCGATCATCTTCAAGCGCCAAGGACAAAACTGGTCCGCGCATTCGGAGCTGACCGCCCCGAACGGGGCCTCCGGTGACGAGTTCGGATTCTCCGTCGACCTGTCGGGCAACGACGCCATCGTCGGCGCGTACGGCCACGACGAGAAGGGCGTGTCCAATACCGGGGCGGCGTTCGTCTACGAGCGTCAAGGCAACAACTGGAACCTCGCGGACAAGCTCCTGGCCACCAACGGACAGATCGGTGACGTGCTGGGCCGCTCGGTCGGCATTTCCGGCGACCGGGCGGTCGTCGGGGCGATCGGCGTGGAGATCGACGGCGCGATCGACGCCGGCGCGGCGTACATCTTCGCACGCGACGGCTCGGGCTGGACGCAGGAAACCTTGATCAGTGCGTCCGACGCCTCCTTCCTCGACCTCTTCGGTCACGCGGTGGCGATCGACGGCGACACGGCGGTCGTGAGCGCGATCTTCGGCGACGGCACCGTCGAGAACGGCGGCTCGGTGTACGTCTTCCAGCGTGGTTCGAGCGGATGGGCCGAGTCGGCGCTCCTCAGTGCGGAGGACGCCGTCTCGTTCGGTCGTTACGGGGAGTCCGTCGCCCTGGGTGCGGACGGAACCGCGGCCGCCACCGGTGCGACGGGCAACGCGTCTGAAGATCCGGGCGTGGGCTACACCGTTGATCTCGCTCCGGAGCCGTGTCCGGCCGATCTCACCGGCGACTGTATCGTCGGCGGCGCGGACCTGGCGATGGTGCAGGCGGCGATGGGTCCCTGCGAAGGTTGCCCGGAAGACCTCAACGGCGACGGTATGGTCGGGTTCCGCGAGATCCTGATCATCTACCGGGCGTGGGGACCGTGTGACTGAGCGCTGACCGCAGAGAGCTTCCTGCTACGCCGACTCCGCCGCCACTTCCTCGGCTCGCGACGTCGGGTAGGCGATGCGGCCGTGGTGGATCGCGCAGACGCGGGCGATGATCGCGTCCTCGATGAGACCGAGCTGGCGGAACGTGAGATCGCAGTCGTTGAACTGTCCGTCGAGCAGGCGCTTGCGCGACAGCTCGCGGACGAGGCTCTCGATGCGTCCGGGGTTCGGCTCGCTCATCGCGCGGGTCGCGGACTCCACGGCGTCGGAGAGCATGAGGATCGCCGCTTCCCGCGACTGCGGGCGTGGTCCGGGATAGCGGAACTCGACTTCGTCCACGGACGACTTCTCGTCGGTCTCCGCCTCGGTCTTGGCTGCGTGGTAGAAGTACTCCACGAGCGTCGTGCCGTGGTGTGATTCGATGAAGTGCTGGAGGGCGCGGGGAAGGCCGTATTCCTTGCCCAGCTCGATGCCATCCTTCACGTGCCCGACGATCACGAGCAGGCTCATCGCGGGGCGCAGCTTGCTGTGCTTGTTGTAGCCGCTCGTCTGGTTCTCCACGAAGTACTCGGGCTTGTTCATCTTCCCGATGTCGTGGTAGAGAGCGCCGACGTAGACGAGCAGGCTGTCGGCGCCGATCGCCTCCGCCGCCGCTTCGGCGATGTTGGCGACCTGGAGCGAGTGGTTGTAGGTGCCCGGCGCGCGTTGCTGGAGCTGTCGCAGCAGCGGTTGGCTCGGATCGCGCAGCTCGGCGAGCGTCATGCCCGTGGTGATGTCGAAGAGACGCTCGATGCTCGGCAGGATCCCGAGCACCAGGAACCCGACCACCAGGCTCGCGACCACCGCCCACGCGCCCTGGGCGAGGATCTGCAGCCAGATCGCTTCTCCCGGGGGGCCGACGAAGATGCCGAGGAAGAGCGTGCCCACGCCGAGCGTCGCCGCGGTCGCGATCGCCGCCCGGAGCAGGCTGCTGCGATGACGCACCTCGCGAAGCTGGGCGATCATCGTGCCGCAACCGGCCATGAGCAGGATGATCCACGCGACGCCCTCGCCGAGCGCGAGCGCGACGAGCGTGCACTGCACCGTGCTCAGGAACAGCGCGAGGCGCTGGTCGTACGAGAGCAGGACGATCGTCGCCACGAAGAGCGTGGGGGCGATCGCGGCGAGGAACAGGAGTTCCGGCGTGTTGCCCGCGAGCACCGCGGTCAGGGCGAGCATCGTCGCCATGAGCAGGAAGACCGCGACGAGACGCATCGTGTTCTGGAGGATGCGCCGATACCACGACAGGACGAAGCCGCCGGCGAACACCGTGAGCACGAGGATGAGGCCGACGATGCCGAGGCGTGGCAGCCAGATCGCAAGCGGGGGTGCATCGCTGCGCCAATGCGAGATCTCGTTCTTGAGCACGCCGAGCGAGAGATCGTTGAGCTTCTCGCCGCGCCGGAAGATGATGTCGCCTTCCTTGTGGTGCACGCGCACCTGCTCGACCTCGGCGGAGCGCCGGACCGCGAGCATCTCGGTCGCCTCGACGTCCTTGACGTACGTCGGCTGCGCGTAGGAGGCGAGGCCCGCCACGACGTACCGGACGACCTTGCGCGGGAACCCGACGCGGCTCACGACCGGCCGGAGGTCCTGCTCCAGCGCGAGACGAATCTCGATGTCGTCCCCGGCGGCGATTCGGATCGCGTCGTTCCAGTTGGCGGCGGGCTCCCCGTCGGCGCCGAGCAGGTGCGGCGGCTCCGGTTCGAGCAGGCCGCGTTGCCAATCCTTGCTGTCCAGCAGCGGGTACCGCGGCAGCACCTCGTCGAGCAGTTGGTCGACCCAGCCGACCCACGCCTCCGTCGGCGTGCTCTCGTTGGCGTAGGCGGCGAGGGCTTCCAGTGACGCCTCGTCCAGCGCGAACGTCTCGCGGATCTCGGCACGGATGCCCTCGAACTCCGTCTGCTCGGAGGTGATGACCGGCAGGTTGTGGAACGGCGTCCGCAGATCCTGGAGGAACGCGGTGTCCAGCACGTAGACGTCCGGGGCGCGGGACTGGGCCTCCTCACGGGCCTTCTCGGTCGCGGCAGGGTTCTCGACGGTGAAGTCGAGGCGGTTCACCCGCGTCTCGGTCATGACCTGCTCGGCGGCGACGTGCACCTGGTCACGCGACCACGTCACGCACACGCTGACCACGATCGCGAAGGCGAGCAGCACGAGGCTGGAGGTGATGATCTCCGGACGCCTGATCAGCGACCGCACCCCGGGCGTCGGCTTCGGCAGGTTCCGCCGCAACTCATCGCGGCGACGGGCGGGTCTTAGCAGACCGCCCCGGGCTTTGGTTGACTTGGGCATGGGGTTGGCAGGGGCTTGTGAAGCCGGGCCTTGATCTCACCCTCCGAGGGTGGCGTGCTCAGTGGAGAATATCGGCTCACGCTGGCGGGACCAATGAGCCCCGCCTCGGGTTTCGGGTATCCTTCGCCGAGGGGGACGCCCGGGCCACCAGCACCTCGCCGTATTTTATAAGACCTTGTGAAACAAATAGTTATAGAGCCAGAAGGAAGTGCCTGCCCCGTCTCGGCGTGGCCGGTGACGAATGCCTGTCCCGTGTTGGTGGTCGGGCTGGTCGCTTTGCTGGTGGGTCTGGCGGGGTGCTCGAAGACGCCGCCGCCGTCGGTTCTGACGAACCTTCCGATGACGACGGAGGAGGAGTCGCTGAAGCCGATGCTCACGGCGGATGAGATGGACGCGGCCTGGGGCGAGATCGGTCTCGTCGCCGAGGGCCACGAGCAGGTCAACCGCCCGCGGCCGGCGCCCGAGGGGCGGCGCTGGTCCGACATGGGCACCGCGATCAAACTCGCCAGCGGCTACGTGGAGGCGACGGTGGTCAGCACTGACGTCGAGGACGACGGGCGCCGCCTGCGGAGCAACCTGATGACGGTTGAGGGCTGGCCGGGGGTCATCGTCGTCACCCGCGTGGAGGGCCCGGAGATCTACACCGCCGAGGCGTCGATCGGGCGCTACCCCGACGAACCCGCCCGACGCCGCCGCGCCGATGCGCTGGTGGCCGCGCTGGATCGAGCGTTGGTGGCGCTGGGCCGACGGCCGCGGTTCGAGCACTAAGAGCAGTTTCACTCCATCTGTAGCGTTCTGAGCACGATCATCTCCGCCATGGCGACGTTCCCGAATCTCGACGTATCCTCGAATATGCCTTCGATTCGGCAACGCCACCACGACGGAGAGCATCGCACTCAGAACGCTACACCTGAAGTGAAACCGCTCTAACCCATAACCACGCGGCCCCGCGGTCACACCTCGCGCTGGACGCGCTCCCGCGCGAGCAATGCCGCCCCCAGCAGCCCGGCATCGGCCGCGAGTTCCGTGATCGACAGAGCGCAGCTCCGGTGCTCGTCCGGGAAGACGTGCTCCACGAAGCTCGCGCGGATGCGGTCGAGGTACGGGGCGCCCAGGGCTTCGGTGATGCCGCCGCCGACGATGACCGCCGGCAGCGCGAGCACCGTCACCCAGTTGGCGATGGCGACGCCGAGGTAGTCGGCGCTGCCGTCGATGACCCGCACGGCCAGCGCGTCGCCGTCTGCGTAGGCCCGGGCGAGCGAGGTCGTGCCCAGGCGCTCGGCGTCGCCGTCGCACGCGGCGTACAGCGCCGAGCCGGGATGGTCCGGGAGCAGCCGCCCGAACTGCCGCCGGAGCCCCGTGCGGCTGCACAGATCCTCGACGGTGCGCATACCCTGCTCGCCGTCGGGGCGGAGAACGGTGTGGCCGACCTCGCCGGCCGTGAAGCGGTCGCCGTGGTAGACCTGTCCGTTGAGCACGAGACCGCCGCCGATTCCCGTGCCGACCCAGATGCCGAGCAGGTCGCCCCGTCCGCCGGCGGCGCCGAGCTGGTGCTCGCTCCACACCGCGCCGTTGACGTCGTTGTCGAGCACGACCGGCCGACCGAGCCGTTCGGCGAGCAGGTCGCGGAGCGGCACGTCCTGCCAGCCCATGTTCGTCGAGTCGAGCACGACGCCGCGCGGTACGTCGATCGCGCCGGCGGCGGCGACGCCGACGGCGGCAACGTCCCCGCCCGCGATCCCCGCCGCGCGACACGCCTCGTCGACGCCGTCGGCGACGACGCCGAGCACGTGGTCGAGCCCGCGGGAGGCCTGGGTGCGTCGCGCGGCGCGGCCGACGAGGGCGTTCGTCTCGTCGACGACGCCGATCTGCATGTTCGTCCCGCCTACGTCGATGCCGATCACCGCGCCCATTTTCGTCAGCTCCCGTTTCCCGCGGCGCCCGCGAGATCGGGCCGCCGCCGCCCGTGCGTCACGGCGCGCTCGTGCATCCGCGCGATCCGGAACAGCCGAGTCTCGTCGAACGCCGGGCACTGGATCTGGATGCCCACCGGCAGCGTCGCCCCGTCCGTCTCGGCGAAGCCGCCGGGCAACGAGATCGCGCAGATCCCGGCGATGTTCGTGTTGAGCGTGTACACGTCGCAGAGGTACATGGTGAGCGGATCCGCCTTCTCGCCGAGCCGGAACGCGGGGATCGGCGACGTCGGTCCGATGATCGCGTCGCACTTCGCGAACGCCCGATCGTACTCTTCGCTGATCAACCGCCGTACCTGGAGCGCGCGTCCGTAGTACGCGTCGTAGTACCCGGCGCTCAGCGCGTAGGTGCCGATCATGATGCGGCGCTGCACCTCCGGGCCGAAGCCCTCGGCGCGGCTGCGGGCGTACAGGTCGTCGAGGTTCTCGCCCGCCGCCAGCGTCGCCCGCCGCCCGTAGCGGATGCCGTCGTACCGCGCGAGGTTGCTGGAGGCCTCCGCCGGCGCGATGACGTAGTACGTCGCCACGCCGTATCGCGTCAGGGGCAGGTCCACTTCGACGATCTCGGCGCCGAGGTCGCGGTAGACCTCGCACGCCTCGTCGAGCGCCCGGTTCACGGACTCGTCGTTGGCGGGATCGGCGTACTGCTTCGGCACGCCGAGACGGAGCCCGGCCACGGGCTCGTCGAGGCCCTCGAGGTAGTCGGGCACGGCGTGGTCCGAGCTGGTCGAGTCGTGCCGGTCGCGGCCGGCGATGACGCCCAGCAGCAGGGCGGCATCGGCGACGCAGCCGGTCAGCGGTCCGATCTGGTCCAGGCTCGATCCGAAGGCGACGAGACCGTAGCGGCTGACCCGCCCGTAGCTGGGCTTGACGCCGACGATTCCGCACATCGCGGCCGGCTGCCGGATCGAACCGCCGGTATCCGATCCCAGCGCGACGGGGCAGAGCCCGGCCGCGACCGCCGCGGCGCTGCCGCCGGAGGAGCCACCGGGCACGCGGTCCGGGTCCCACGGGTTGCGGGTCGCGCCGAAGGCGCAGTGCTCCGTCGAGGAGCCCATCGCGAACTCGTCGCAGTTCGTCTTGCCGATCGGCACCGCGCCGGCGTCGACGAGACGACGCACCGCGGTTGCCGCGAAGGGGCTCCGGTACGACTCGAGCATGCGTGAGCCGCACGCGGTGGTGCCGGTCGTGGTGGCGATGTTGTCCTTGATCGCGATCGGCACCCCGGCGAGGGGGCCGGGATCCTCGCCGGCGGCGATCCGGCGATCGATCTCGCGCGCCGACGCGAGCGCGGCCTCGGGCCACGTCTCGCGGAAGCAGTTGAGAACGCGGTCATGCGTGTCGATGCGTTGAAGGCAGCCGGCGACGGCGTCGGACGCGGTCGTCCGGCCGGATCGAACCGCCGCCGTCAGCTCCGAAATCGTCTGGTGGTCGCTCATCGCTAGCAGCCCGTTGAAGAAGTCGCGCGGGCTGCGAGCGGCCCAGATCCGCCAGCTCTGCGTCGCCGAATCTCGCCGTATCTCCCTGGATATGCCATCGATTCGGCTCCTTGATCTGACGAATCTGGTCGCGCTCTCGCCGC
>JAAELP010000415.1 GCA_024226535.1 Planctomycetota bacterium
CCCGCCGCCGCGCGCGGTCGCCGCGCCGTGCGGGAGCCGGCAGGACGCCGGCGGAAAAGCACCACCCCTGCGGCCCGGAGGGCCGCACTCATATAGAAAAACCCGCGCGAAAACGAGCCTTGGCAGTAGCCGGCAAGGATGCCGGCGGGTTTGAGGGCGTAAGGCCTACCTTGCGTGAGCCGCAGGACGCGGCGTCAAAGCACGGACACCGGAACGTCAAAGGCGCTCCGCCGCGCAAACGCCCAACTGTCAGCGAAGCCGGCAGGACGCCGGCGCAGCGGTAGGTCTTCCGTCGCGCAACGCGCCGCCGCCGCCCCCCCTACTCCTCGTCCAACTGCTTCTCGATGTCCTTGCTGCGCCGCTCGAGATCACCCACGGTGTTCGTCGCGCTCTGCTTGGCCTTGCCGAGCGTGGAGCGTCCGCCGCCCGGCGCCGGCGCCGTACCGGTGGCCTCGGTGTCCGTCTCGGCCGCGGGCTCCGGCGCGCGGGTGCTCGGCGCGGGCTCCTCTTCGACGTAGCAGCCGGTCAGCAGCGCCGCCGCGGCGAGGGCAGGGATGATCCGCCTCATCAGGAGCTCCAGTTCGCGATCGCCACGAGGATGTCGGCGAAGTTCACGGACGAGTCGTCGTTGAGATCCGCCGGGCACTCGGCCGGGGGCGCGGGGCACGAGCCCCAGGCGCCGATGATCGCGAGGATGTCGGCGAAGTTCACGACCTCGTCGCCGTTCACGTCGCCGGGCACCGCCGGACAAACGTGGGCGATGATGCGCACGGCGTCGATACCGGCCTCGACGATCGAGTTGTTGGGCTGGTCGGCGACGTTGAACCGGATGCGGAAGGTGTCGTTGACGGTGATCTTGTCGGCGATCCGGAAGCTCACGTCCTGCCACCCACCCGAGTTCGTCGTCGCTCGCTCCAGTTCCTCCCAGTCGAGGTCGTTGTCGGAGACTTCCACGATCATCTCGTCCTCGCCGGTGTCGCTGGTGAACCAGCGGGCGTAGGAGATCCGGGCGTCGGGATCGTTCACCGCGGTCGCGTCGAGGATCGGCGAGTAGAGGGTCGTCGGGCCACCGTCCACGTCGGTGTTGCCCGCCCCGTTCTGCGTGAGGTAGCAGGAGCCGGATCCGTCGGCGTCCGTCGTCGGATCGCCGCGCGTCCCGTCACCGGCGGGAACGCCGCGTTCCCAGGCGCCGTTGGCAAGCGCCTCGTTGGTGACGGTCCAGCCGTTGTCCGCCTCGAAGTCGTCGGTGAACCCCGTCACCAGGTCGAGGACCGCGAGCGAGGAGAACGCCGTCGTCGGCGCGCCCGCGGGCTCGCTCACCGTCTCCCCTCCGGTCGAGTCGGCGCTGAAGTAGTACGACACCGTCACCCCGCACGCCATCGTGGGGAAGTCGGCGCTGTAAAGGTTGCCCGCGATCGTCGTCATCGGGATCGCCACGTAGCCACCGCCGATGTCGTAGTGCAGCACGCCGGTCCCCGGAGCCGGGATTCCGCCGTTCTGGCCCGACACCTGGACCTGGACGCTGGCGCCGTCGGGAGCCAGCAGGACCGGCAGGCCCTGCGGGAACGTGAACTCCAGCGGGAGCGACGGGAAGCACACGCCCTGCGGGTTGGCCAGCGCGTTCTGGAGATCCGGGTGGTGGATCGCCGTGCCGTTGTTCACCCCACCCGTCGGCGAGCATCCGCCGTGCGTGTGGATGCCGATGGCGAACCCGGTGCTCTCGTCGATGACCGGCGAGCCGGAGTTGCCGCCGGTCGTGTCCACGGCGTACTGCACGAGGTCGCCGGAGGACGTCGCGTAGTTGCCGGTGTGCGTCTTCTGCACGCCGTTCCACTCCGGCGGGATCGGGCTCACCGTCGAGCCGTAGCCGGTGATCCGGATGGTCTGCCCCTCGACCGGCGGCGCGACGGGCGCGAGCGCGAAGAAGTCGCCCTGTGCCTCGTACGCGGTAAGGCCGGTCTCGCTGTTCTCGAAGCAGCCGAAGTACGCCCAGTCGTTGCCGGTCCCGGCTCCGCCGTTCGTCTGCAGGGAGATCGGATCGACCGGGTACTGGTCGGACGGAGGCGGCTGCTGGTGCACGCCACCGGACGTCGACATGGGCACGTTGAAGTGCACGGCGTCGATGGTGGCGGTGCAATGGCCGGCGGTGAGGAAGCAGTGGTTGATGTCGTCGATCATCCACGCCGTGCACCCGTTGGGGTAGATGCGTCCCATCCGCACGTCGTTGGAGAGCACGCGGTCGTCGATGGCGCCGCAGATCGTCTCCGGCAACGCGGGAACCAGCGGACCGATCGTCGCGGTGGTGGACGCCACGCGGCTCGGCGCCGCGCCGGGATCGGCGATTAGCTCGACGAGCAACGCGTTGCCGTTGAAGAACGCCGTCCGGTTGCGCCAGTGGCCGAGTTGTACGGTATCGAGATGCTGCACCGCGCCATCCAGCACGGAGGTCACGCGCAGCACCGTCGGCTTGCCACCGACGGGGGTGGCGCCGAGGATCGCAGCGTCCAGCTTCAGACGCATCCACGCCACGCCCTGCGCCTGCACGACCGTCTTGTAGATCACGCCGCGCGAAGCCGATGTGTTCACGACAGGACCGGAGTCGAAGACCACGTCCACGTCGAAGTAGTCGATCTCACCGATCTGGGCCGATGACGTCGTCGCGATGACCATCGCGGCGATGACTCCGAGCCCGTAGCGGAACACGTTGCACATTTCAGGGATCTCCCATCCTGAAAGTGGCGTTCGAAACGCCGGGTCAGCCCGTCCAGTTGGCGATGATCTGAAGGATATCGCCGAAGTCGACCGCGCCGCTACCGTCGATGTCCTCCGGGCAGGTCGCCGGCGGCGCCGGGCACGGACCCCAGGCGCCAATCGCGAGGAGGATGTCGCCGAAGTCGACGTTGCCGTCCTGATTGAGGTCGGCCGGTTGAGCGCCGATGCACTCGAAGCTGAGCACCTTCACCGCGTCGATCGCGGCTTCGGTGACCGAATCGTTGGGGTTGTCCGTCGCGCTGAAGCGCAGGTGGATCTGCGGGTTGAGCGCGACGAAGTCGGCGACGCGGAACGTGTGCTCCTGCCAGCCGATCTCGTTGCCCACGACCTCCACGAGCGTCCAGTTCGCGCCGCCGTTGGACGACACTTCGACCGTGAGGTTGTCGGCGTCGTTGTCGTCGTTCGTGAACCAGCGGGCGTAGCTGACGAACGGATCGGGGAGCCCGGAGATGTCGATCGGCGGCGACTCGAGACGCGTCGGGCCACCGTCCACGTCGGAGTTGCCGGACACGTTGTCGGTGAGCCAGCACTGCCCGGATCCGTCGAAGTCCGCGAGCGGATCGCCGCGGTCGCCGGCGCCGGCGGGAACGCCGCGGCCCCACCCGCCGTCGGTGAGGTCGACGTTCTCCACGGCCCAGCCGGGGTCGGTCTCCATGTCGTCGGTGAAGGCGACGTCGGTGCCGAAGGTCGAGGTCGCCGCGTAGGCGCTGCTCGGGGCGAGCGACGGCGACGTCTCGGTGAAGCCGTCGGAGGCGTCGGCGCTGAAGTAGAAGTCGACGAGCGTGCCGCACTCGGTCGCGGGGATCGTCGCCGTGAACGACGTACCGCCGTTGGCGATCATCGGGCTCGTCGTGAACCCGCCGACGCCGTCGGAGACGTGCACCGTCGCGGTGCCGGGCAGGAGTCCGCCCGCCTGGAGTTCGGTGATCTCCACGGCGATGGAGTCACCGCTGGGAGCGACGGCCTCCGGCAGACCGGACGGGAAGCCGAACGCGAGCATCGGCTCGCCGAGCCGCCACACGAACAGGCCCTTCTCGATGTCGCTGCCGATGATCACGCCGCTGGGGAAGTACGGGTAGTTGCTCCAGAGGCCGTTGAAGTTGTCGTTGTCGTCGGGGATCCACGTGTCGAAGTACGCGATCTCCACCGGGTTCAGCGGGTCCACGGACGTGTCGAACACGCGGAGGCCGCTGCGGTAGTTGGCCTCGAAGATCAGGTCGCCGCGCACGTAGAGGTTGTGCCCGATCGACTGGTTGCCGTTGGTGAAGGTGCCGGCGACGAACGGGCTGGCCAGGTTGCTGACGTCGATTGCGAACGTCGTCGTGGGCAGGACACCGTTCTCGTCCAGCTCGTCGTTGAGGTAGAGGTACTGACGATCCTCGGAGAGCCACGCCTGGTGCGAGTACGCGCCGTTGGCGTAGATGAGCTGGCCCAGCGTGATGATGTTGCCGGGGTTGGTGACGTCGAGGATGTCGAGCCCGGTCTCGACGCTGCCGCCGTTGAGACCGCTACAGCAGAACGCGATCTCCTTGCCGGCCCACGGGCCGGATGTGTACGTGACGATCTGCGCGTCGTGGACGTACCGCGTCGGCCAGCTCCCGATCAGCGTGGGGTTGGCCGGGTTGAACCCGATGTCGTAGATCAGCAGGCCGTTGCCGCTGCCGCCGGTGCGGTAGAGACGGCCGCTGTCGGCGTTGATGGCGACGTTGTGCGTCGCGGACCCGCCGGTCGTGATCTCGTTGACCAGCGTCGCCACGCCGAAGTCCACGTTGGTCAGGTCGATGACCTGGATGCCGTTGCCGGCCTCGCTCACGACGTAGGCGTGGTTCTGGAAGACCTTGATGTCGTGCCACGAGCTCTGCGGGCCCGGGATCATCTCGACGATGACCGGGTCGCCGGGATTCGTGATCTCGACGATGCCCGTGCCCGCCGAGAGCCCGAGCAACGCGTACTCGCGGCCGGTCGGCGAGACGTAGCCCCAGCAGTCGTTGCTGGCGGTGTGCGAGCCGGGGAACTCGGAGATGGGCAGCCAGGAGAGCAGTTGGACGCCGTCGGAGTCGAACTCCAGCGGCACGCCCCCGTCGGCGGCGCCGGCGCTGCGGTAGCCGGGCCCCATGTACGGCGGGACGGTGTCCCGGGGTTTCGGGTCGTCGACGTGGGCGGTGAGTGTGGCGGTCAGGCCCAGGGCCAGCGTGGTGCCGACCCAACCGATGCTCCAACGGCTTCCCATTCTGCCTCTCAATCTGTTTTGGCCAGCGACGCCCCCACCGCGTCTGACGCGTTCCTCTTCCGCGACCGCCCCCGACGGGCGGTCTCCTCGCGCGGTCCGCTCCAAGGTACCCGAGAGCCGCTTCGCATGCACGAACTCCTTTAGGAACCGTGCTTTGCGCGGCCCAAAGACAAACCGGCCCGCTTATTCGGACCCACAGGTCAGCTTTGGATGACCAATGTCGAACCCAAAGTCAGTTCGTTTGGAAACCGGCTCTGGGTGCGTCCAATCGGCCTGCCGAGGGGTGGCCCGGCCTCAACTCCAGTTCGAGATGGCCACGAGGATGTCCCCGAAGCCCACCTCGCCGTCGCCGTTGAGGTCCGCGTCGCAGTCCGGCCCGCAGGGTCCCCACGCGGCGATGATGTCGAGGATGTCCCCGAAGTCGACGAGGCCGTCGCCGTTGACGTCGCCGGCCACCACCGTCGTCGGGAACCGCCACACGAACAGGCCGCGCTGACGGTCGCTGCCGATGAAGGTGCCGCTCTCGAAGAACGGATAGACGCTCCAGAGGCCGTTGAAGCTCGTCGCGTCGTCCTCCGGACGCGTGTCGAAGTACGCGATCTCGACGCCCTGCTCGGGATCGGTGGCGACGTCGAAGATCCGCACACCGGTGGAGTAGTTCGCCTGGAAGAGCCTGCCGTCGTGGACGTAGACGTTGTGCCCCACCGCGGGCAGACCGTTGGTGAAGGTGGACGCGAGCGAGACGTTCGCGAGGTCGCTCACGTCGAGCACGATCGTCGTGGTCGGCAGTCCGCCGTTGGTCTCGTCGGCCTCGTCGTCGAGGTAGAAGTACTGCCGGTCGTCCGACAGCCAGCCCTGGTGCGAGTACTCGCCGTTGGGCAGCAGGAAGCGGTCGATCTCGATGATGTTCGACTTGTTCGTGACGTCGAGCACGTCGAGGCCCGTCTCCGCCCAGCCGTTGTTGAAGCCGCTGCACGCGAAGGCGATTTCCTTGCCGGCCCACGGGCCGGAGGTGTAGGTGACGACCTGCGCGTCGTGGACGTAGCGCGCGTTCCACTCGCCGACGAACGTCGGGTTCGACGGATCGGCGTTGAGGTCGTAGATGCGCAGGCCGTGCCCGCTGCCGCCGCTGCGGTAGAGGTAGCCGCTGTCCTCGTTGATCACGGCGTTGTGCGTCTTGTTCGTGCCCGCATCCGTGACGGTGTTCACGAGCGTGACGCTCCCGGCGTCGATCTGGGAGAGATCGAAGACCTGGATACCGCCACCGACGGCCTCGGTGACCGCGTACGCGTACGTCTGAAACGTCTTGATGTCGCGCCACGTGCTCGTGAGCCCGGAGATGACGTCGATGATCACCGGGTTGACCGGGTCGGTGATCTCCACGAACCCCGTGGCGTCGAACAGGCCCATGATCGCGTACTCGCGACCGGACGGAGACGTGTACCCCCAGCAATCGTTGGCGGAGGCGAGGGCGCCCCCGAAATCCTCGATCGAGACCGTCGACTGGAGCTCGACGCCGAGGGACGTGTAGGGGTTCGTGCCGATACCGTCGGCGGCGGCGCTGTACCCGGGCCCGGGGACCGGCGGCGCCGCGTCCAGGGCCTTGGGATCATCGAGGTGGGCCGGGGCGGAGACGGCGAGCGTCGCGGAGGCGACGGCGGCGGCCAGCGAGGTCGATCGAACGTTCATGCGGAGTCCTCCACGCGTATGCCCGCCCACGCGATTCAGGATAGGGGATTTCACCCCAATTTCATAGCGATCTTATCCGCACTGGGTTGCGATCGGTTCTCAACGTTTTGGCAGTCCGGGACGCTCCGGTCGCTTCAGGAGCGTCTCCGCGGGATCGGCGGCGCTGAGCGATTCCAGGAAGGCGACGAGGTCGTCGATCTCGCGGTCGGTGAGGTGCAGCGGGACGAGAAGCTGCTCCTGGTGGTGGTCCGGAAGCACCGCGTTCTCGAGCGTCGAGTAGTGAAGGACGACGTCGCGCAGCGTGGCGAGTTGGCCTTGGTGCATGTATGGCGGCGTTCGCGCGACGTTGCGGAGCGAGGGGGTCTTGAACTGGCCCCACGCTTCCGGGGAGCGTCGCAGCGAACGCACCTGCTTCGCCTTGACGCCGTCGCGGGCGTCGCTGTACGCACCCCGGGCGTTGAACTCGCTCGCCTGCACCTGCGGGATGCCGGCGTATCGGGCGGGATCGTTGAGCGGCCCTCCGCCCTCGGGACCGATGCCGGTGGAATGGAACTCGCCGTCGGTGAACAACGGGCCGAAGTGGCAGAGTCGGCACGAGGCGCGCCCCGCAAAGAGCTTCCAGCCACGCTGCGCCGCCGGCGGGATCGCGGCCGTGCGCTCGGGATCACCGGCGCGAACTCCGGCGACGAACTCGTCGAACGGCGCCTGGGTCGAAAGGAGTCGACGCTCGTACGCCGCGATCGCCTTGCCGACGTTCGCGAAGACGCGGTTGACGGCGTCGCGGTCGGCATGGCTCATCGCGATCCACGCAACGTGGTGCGGGTGCTTCGCGTCGCCGGGCACCGGGCGAGCATCGAGCGGCACGGTCGACGCCATGTCGTCGAGGATGGCGGCGGGACCGAAGACCGACTCGTACGCGGCGCGCAGCGCCGGGTCACCGGCGATGACGCGCGCGATGCGCAGGCGGCTGCCGCCCATCTCCACGGGCTCCTCGAAGGGCACGAGCGCCTGCGACCACAGCGTCTCGCGTCGGCCGTCCCAGAAGAACCAGCGGTTGTGGGCGGTGTTGAGAAGCGTGATCGTGTGCCGCGGAACGTCGCCGATGGCCTGCGCCCGTGGCCGCCCGTCGGTGAACGCCTGCGCCGGGTCGTGGCACGTCGCGCACGAGACCTCGCCGTTGGCCGAGAAACGCTGCTCGAAGAACAGGAACTGGCCGAGGTGGGCGGCGGCCGGGTCGTCGGCAACGACGTTGCTCGGGGCCGGCGGCAGCGGCGGCACCGGGGAGTGACGCTCCAGCAGCCGGCGGTCGGTCTCGGTCAGCTCGACCGCGGCCGGTTCGGTGGCGGTGGCGAGCGCGACGGGAACCAGCGCCGCGGTGAGCAAGAGGACCCAGCGCACCCGCACCCCCCGCCGTCGCCCCCCCTTCGTGCCTTCGTGCCTTCGTGCCCTCGTGCCTTTCCTCATTGCAGATTCACGTCGAGCTGCGCGCGCTCGGTCATGCCGTCGCGCATGACGTCCATGTGCAACTCCCAGAAGCCGGGCATGTGAAAGAGCATGTCTTCCACGACGAAGCTGCCGTTGGCGCGCTTCCGAACCGTTGGCTCGCGGTTCATGCCATGGCGGTGATCCGGCATGCGCCCGTCCACGAGGAGCACGACATCCGGCACCGGTACGTTCCGGCGTTCGCCCTCGTAGACGGTGACGGTGAAGCCGAAGGGCTCGTTGAGCGGGATGGGATCGGAGTCGAGCTTGCACACGACGTAGTACGTCCCTCCGTTGCTGAGGATCCCGCCATCCGGAGCGGGGCCCCCCGTGGGGGCGGCGGACTCGTCGGCGACCCCTTTCGCCGTGCCCGCTTCGTAGTCGGAGCCGCAGCCGGCGAGCAGCAGCGACGCCAGGGACACGATCAGCAACAGCGGAAATCGGCCGGTCACGATCCACCTCCCCGGCGCTGCTCGTCCCAGGTCGTAAAGGCGCGACCCGTTCCGAAACTGACGAGCCACTCGCCGTCGGTCGAGAATACCTGCACGCGGTGGTTGCCGTAATCGACGACGTAGAGACGATCTCGCGCGTCGAGTCCGATGCCCTTGGGTTTCCAGAACTGCCCGTGGTCGGTGCCGAGCGTGCCCCACGATTTCATGAAGGTGCCGTCGGTGCCGAACTTCTGCACGCGGTGGAGGACGTCATCGGTGACGTACACGAACCCCTCGCGGTCGGCCACGATGCCGAAGGCGCTGCGAAAGCGCCCGTCGGCGTCGCCCGAGGCGCCCCAGGAGCGCTGGAATGTGCCGTTGCGGTCGAAGACCTGCACGCGGTGGTTGTCCGCATCGACGACGTAGACCTCTTCGCCGTCGGGCCCGAGCGCGAGATCGGTGGGGCGCCGGAAGTTGCCCGGCTTCGTTCCGTGTCCGCCCCACGCCCGCAGCATGTTCATCGACGGATCGAAGACGAGCACGAGGGCGTTCCGTGAATCGAGCACGTAGAGGTTCCCGTCGGCGTCGCGGCGCAGGGCCGCCGGCTCGATGTCCCAGCGGCCGCCGAGCCTCTTCAGGCGGTTGCGCTGGTCGCGCTGAGCGCCGATCCAGTCCAGGTCCCAGGCGCGGACGAAGCGAGCGCGGCGCTTGGAGTAGCCGCGGGGCTCATCGGGAGCGTAGTCGAGGCGGAAGCTCGAGAGACGCCGGGCCGCCGTGTCCGTGACGTGGAGCCAACGGCCGTCGACATCGAGATCGAGTCCGGCGATGCGCAGGGCCTGGCCGGGGCGGCGGCCGCGCTCGCCGAAGTCACCGATGACGACGGGAATGTCCTTGCTGAGCTCGAAGACGTAGACGCGGTAGTTCTCCGGCTCGGCGATGGCGAGCAGTTTGCCGTCGAGGTGGATGCGCTCGCCGAAGTGCGCCTTCATCCGGCGGGCGGGGATGATCGCGGACGGGTCGGGCCCGGGGGCGTCGGCCCCGGCGGCGTCGAAGACCTGCACCCGGTTCTCGAAGGACTCCCCGATGACGCCGAAGGTGCCGGAGGTCGCGATGGCAAGGGAGTCGGGATAGTGCAGGCTGCCTTCGCCCTCGTGGGCGACCGCGGCGTGGACGCCCCACTGCTCGACGAGTTCGCCGGCGGCGTCGAAGACCTGCACGCGGTGGTTGCGGGTGTCGGCGACGTACCGGTGGTCGCCGCGGCTCACGATGCCGCTGGGGGTGTCCATGAGACCCAGGAATGGTCCCCAGTCGCCCCATGCGCGGATCGGCTCGCCGCGGGAGTCCAGCTCGGTGACGCCGTTGCGGTCGGCGTCGACGACGAAGATCGAGCCCGCGTCATCGACGGCCACGTCGGTCGGACGGCTGAAGCGCCGCTCGCGATCGGCGAAGACGAGCCGCCCCCTGTGGTCGAAGACCTGCACGCGACGATTGCCGAGGTCGGTGACGTAGACGCGTTCGGCGTCCACCGCGATGCCCTGCGGCTCGTTGAACCGGCCGGGCTGGTGCCCAAATCGCCCCCAGCTCCGCAGGTGCATGCCATCGGCGTCGAACACCTCCACGCGGTGGTTGCCGGTGTCGGAGACGAAGATCGTGCCGTCGGCGGCGACCGCGACGCCCGAGGGTCGAAGCAGGTCGCCCTTGCCGGACCCGGTGCGTCCGAAACCGTGGGAGTAGGTGCCGTCGGCGGAGTAGATCGAGATCCGGTCGGCGCCCGACTCGGCGACGTGGATCGCGTCGTCGGGCCCGATCGCGACCGCCCGCGGGTCGGACAGGTCATGGATGGTCATCCGGTACTCGCCGAACCGGAACGGCGGCGCCCCCAGAGCCGCCTCGCCGAGCGCGACCAGGAGCAGGAGGGGAATGAGCATGCGGGGCGTTGGGGGCATCGGGTCCTCGGGGTCTCGGGGGTCTCGGGGGTCTCGGGGTCAGGAGGATAGGAGTCGCCGCGGGCAGCGAGCAAGGACGGCCGCGAACGGGGGACCGCCCCCCGTGGCTCCCGCGGCCCGGGCGTCGCGGGAGCGGCCCGGAAATCGGCCTCGTCGAAGCCGCTTCAGGTCCCCGTCTCCTGGACCGATATTCCCACCGTTATGGAGGGGATCCAGGAGCGGTCGTGCGCCCACGCCCGGCACACCGCGGAATGGCAAGCAAGTCCGGGGCCCGGACACTAGGCTACGCCTTCTGTGATCGAAACCGTTCCTCCCGGCCCGCCACGATCCGCGGCATGGAGAGGAACCATGAACTCGCAACTCGCTGCCTCCGCGATGTCCCACACGAACGAAAGCCAGCACTCGTCCATCCTCGGGTGGATCGCCGCCGCTGCCGGAACCGTCGCGCTCGCCTTCCTGATCTACTACAACCTCACGCACGGTGAGCATCATGGTCCGGCCGACCACCATGCCCCCCCGTTCTGGGGCCTGGGCATCCTCCCGTTCGTCGGCATCCTCGGGTCGATCGCGATCCTCCCGCTGCTCCCGATGACCCACCACTGGTGGGAGCGCAACGTCAACCGTTTCGCGATCGCCATCCTGTGCGGCGGGCTGACGGTCGTGTACTACCTCTTCGCGCGGGGAGCGGACTCGATCCTCCCCATGCTCAACCACGCCATCCCCGTGGAGTACGTGCCGTTCATCGTGCTCCTGTTCAGCCTGTACGTGATCAGCGGCGGGATCTGTCTGAAGGGGGACCTGGCCGCGCACCCGGCGACGAACACCGGCTTCCTCGCGTTCGGCGCGGCGATCGCGAGCTTCATCGGCACGACCGGGGCGAGCATGCTGCTCATCCGTCCCCTGCTCCAGACGAACTCCGAACGCAAGCACGTCGTGCACACGGTGGTGTTCTTCATCTTTCTCGTCAGCAACATCGGCGGCGCGCTGCTGCCGATCGGCGATCCGCCACTGTTCCTGGGTTACCTCCGCGGCGTCGATTTCTTCTGGACGTTCGGTCTCTGGCAGCAGTGGTTGTTCTGCTGCATCACGCTCCTCGTGATCTACTACGTCTGGGACTCGGTGGCCTACCGGAAGGAGACCAAGTCGGACATTCGTGCCGACGAGACGCAGCGCACGCCCCTGCGGCTCACCGGCACGATCAACATCGTCTGGCTCGCCGGGATCGTCTTCTCGGTGGCGTTCATCGTGCCCGGCAAGCAGTTCCCGGGACTCGGCTTCACAGTCTTCCCGTTCCTCCGCGAGTTGATGATGCTCGCGCTCGTCGCGTGCTCGCTGCTCACCACGCCGCGCGGCGTCCGGGAGGCGAACCAGTTCAACTACGCGGCGATCATCGAGGTCGCGGCGCTCTTCGTCGGCATCTTCATCGCGATGCAGGTCCCGATCGAGGTGCTCAAGGCCAGCGGCGAGACGCTGACCGCCGTGATGACCGATCCGTGGCAGTTCTTCTGGTCCACGGGTGCGCTGTCGAGCTTCCTCGACAACGCGCCGACGTACGTCGTGTTCTTCGAGCTGGGCAAGGTGATGCCGGCCGGAAGCGCGCCGGTGCTGCTCGGCGAAGCCGGCGAACTGGGCCGGATCTCGGCGCAACTGCTCGTTGCGATCAGCCTCGGCGCCGTCTTCATGGGGGCCATGACGTACATCGGCAACGGACCGAACTTCATGGTCAAGGCGATCGCCGAGCAGTCCGGCATTCGGATGCCGAGCTTCTTCGGCTACATGTTCCGGTACAGTATTCCCATCCTGGTTCCGGTCTTCGTGATGGTGACGTTCGTCTTCCTGCGTGGCAACGACGAGATCGCAACGAGCGAGTCGGTTCCGGAGACTCCATCGGCCCACGTGGAGCCGGCGTCCGCCCACGACGCGACGGCTCACTGACGGAGAGGACCGTCCCATGCTCAAGCGCATCCTCGTCGGTCTCAGCGGAACGTCTTTCACAACGACGGCCGTCCGGTACGCCACGGAGCTGGCCCAGGCGCATGAGGCCGAGGTGACGGGCGTCACCATCATGGACCGGAAGAAGATCGAGGACGTCGGGCCCGTGCCTGTCGGCGGCGGCGCGGCGGCGCATGCCCTCGCCGAGCACCGCGTGGACATCACGGAGGAGCGGATCGAGGAGGCGTGCGCGGACTTCGAGTTCGCCTGTGCCGAGCACCACATTGCCCATCGCGTGGTCCACGAGACCGGCGATCCGATGGACGCGCTGAAGGACCTGTGGCGCTACAACGATCTCACGATCTTCGGACTCCGCGGGCTCTTCGACTACGGCGTCGTCAAGCATCCCGACGACGAGGTCATCCGACTCCTCGCCCAGGGCGTGCGGCCGATCGTCGCCGTGTCCGAGGTCCATCGGCCGATCCGGCGCGTGCTCGTGGCCTACAGCGGGTCGATGGAATCGGCGAAGGCGATGAAGCGGTTCGTCCAGATGCGGCTCTGGCCGGACGTGTCGATCCGGATCGTCGTGTGCGACAAGCGCTCGGGCGACGCCGAGTCGCTGCTCGAAAACGCCGCGGGATACTGCCGGTCCCATGGCTACGAGCCGGAGACCGAGTCCATCTCGGGTCATCCGCCGCAGAGGCTGTTCGCGTACGCCGAAGAGCACGACGCGGACCTGATCGTCCTCGGCACGTCGGGACGGCACAAGCTCCTGAAGCTCGTGCTGGGCGATGTCGCGACCGCCGCCATCAAGAAGTCCGAGGTCCCGCTCTTCCTCGCGCAGTAGGCTCGAGCCGAGCGCTCGCCGCTGTGAAGTAAATCACGATCCTCGGCGCCCGGCGATCGCGGGTTAGGATTGGCCCTTCATGGTCAACGGGTATCGAAGCGCCTTCAAGGAGAACTGCATGAGCGTCCCTCGCCCGAACGTCACGTGGCTGATTGCTGCCGGTCTGTTGCTTCCGATACCCGCGACCCACGCCCAGTGGGTCGAGTTCGCCAACGAGACCGCGACGCGGCTCGTTTGCGGCGACCAGGAAGGCGCGAACTGCAACAACGCCACGCTTCAGAACGGGGATGAGAAGGACTTCGCATGGGGCGACGTCGACATGGACGGCGACCTCGATCTCGTGAGCGTCAACAAGCAGCTTGGCACAACCACCGGTCGGCGCCGCAACTTCCTGTTCCTCCTCGAGGACGGCGTGTACGTCGACCGCACGACGCAGTACGCGAGTGCCTCCACGGTCACGCTGCAAGGCGGGGCGACGAGCGAGGGTCTCCTCGACCTCACGAACGATCGCGATGTCGCGCTCGTGGACGTCAACGGCGACGAGTGGCTCGACATCGTGACGGCCACGACCCTGAGCAGCTCGGGCGGCAAGGCGATCTCGCACCCGCGGGTGTACCTCAACCTCGGCGAGGACGCCGGTGAGTGGCAGGGCTTCGTCTTCGACGACGAGGACCGTTTCCCGACCATGCCGGCGGAGCCGAGATTCTGTTCGGTCTCGGCGGGTGATCTTGACGGCGACGGCGACCAGGACATCTACATGGGCGACTACCAGCAAGGCGGCGCCCGCCCCGTCGACCTGAACGACCGCCTCTTCATGAACGACGGCGACGGCTACTTCACCGATGAGTCGTCGCTCCGCATGTCGACGACGATGCTCGAATCATCGTTCGCAATGTCCACGCAGATTGCGGACATGAACAACGACGGCCGCCTCGACATCATCAAGGACGATGCCCTCAACGCACCGCAGGGCATTTCGATCAGCTACAACAACGCAGCGGGCACGCCAGGCCAGGACGGCTTCTTCGACGAGTACGAGATCCCGTACGCGTTCACCCCGTACCACGTGGCCGTCGACGATCTCAACAACGATGGCTTGCTCGACATCGTCGTCACCGACGACGGCAGCGATTACTTCATGTTGAACCAGGGCAACGGTCCCGACGGCCTCGCCGACTTCGGCCCGCGGCAGACGCTCCAGGGGTCATCGCCCAACGAGTTCGGCGGCAACTCGCTCGTCACGGACCTGAACAACGACGGGCTCAAGGACGTCATCATCACCAACGTCGACGTCGACCTGCCGAGTTGCAGCCAGGAGTCGCACATCTTCCGCAATCTCGGTGGAACGTCGGGCATCACGTTGCAGGACCAGGGGCCGCTCGGGATCGCCAGCTCGCACCTGACGGGGCTGCACGACGCGGCGGCCGTCGACATGAATGGCGACGGCTGGCTGGATCTCGTGCTCGGCGACTGCGATGGACTGTGGATCTACGTGAACCAGCCGCCCACGGGCATCGTGTTCAGCTACCCGACCGGGTTCCCGAGCCTGATGGAATCTGGCACGGGATTCGCGTTCCAGGTCCAGCTTGCAGCCCTCGGCGGCGGCATGCCCGAGCCGGGTTCGGCGAAGATCTTCCTGTCCACGAACGAGGGGACGTTCGTCGGATCGTCGCTCACGCCGCTCGGCGGCGACCTCTACGAGGCCGCGCTGCCGGCCGGTTCGTGTCTCGACGAGTATGACTTCTACTTCACCGCCGACCTTGCCGGGAGCGGCGAGGAGTACCGGGATCCGAGCACCGGTGAGTATGCGGCGCTCGTCGCCGACGGCCAGGAACTCACGTTCGAGGATGACTTCGAGAGCGACGTGTCAGGTTGGTCCGTCGTGAATACCGATCTCCTCACCGGCGCCTGGGAGCAGGCGGAGCCGAACTTCACGCTTGACGGCACGACGCTCGCGGCGCCGGACGGCGACGCGGAGGCCGGAGCGGAGAAGATCAAGGCGTTCGTGACCGACAACGGCCCGCCCGGTGGAGCCGAGACGCTCAACGACGTCGACGGCGGTCCGACGGACCTGATCTCGCCGCTCATCGACCTCGAAGGCCAGGACGCGATCGTCTCGTACTTCCTCTGGTTCTACTGCAACAACCTCGACGACGAGTTCGTGGTGTCCGTGACGAACGACGGTGACCAGCCGGATCCGACGTGGGTGAACGTCGAGACGCTGACCGTCAACACGAACGGCTGGGAGGGGCGCTCGTTCACGGTGAGCGATGAGGTCGCGCCGACCGCGAACGTCCGCGTGCGGTTCCGCGTGTCGGACAACCCGAACACGTCGATCACCGAGGGCGGCGTCGACCTGTTCCGGGTGGAGTCGTTCCTGTGCGTGGAGACGTGTGCCGAGGACCTCGACTCGTCCGGCGACGTCGGCTTCGGCGACATCCTCCAGATCATCGGCGCGTGGGGACCGTGCGGGGTTCCGTGTCCGGAGGACCTGAGCGGCAACAACCAGGTGGACTTCGCGGACATCCTCGCGGTGATCGCTGCGTGGGGGCCGTGCTAAACGAGGTGGTGACAGTCACCTTCTCTCCGTGGAGCACAGCGCCCACGGGCGTTCACCCCACGCGGTTTGATCGGGCGCAACGCAAGCGGAGCCGGCTTGACGCCGGCTCCGCGGTTAATTGCTGGTCTGTCGAGGTTCCGCGCGGTCAGGTCAGGCCCGTCGACGAGAGCAATGGGATGACCATCGCCACCAACTCCTCCACGCGCTTGTTCGTCGGGTCGATCAGCCAGAGCCAGTCGTCGAAGAGGAACTCGAGGCGGATCGCGAGCAGGGCGATGCGTCCCATCACGGTGTAGCCGAACGCCGCACCGAACGTCACCATCAGGAACCACACGCCGAGCTTCGCGGTGCGTCCCACGAAGCCCTTGTGCTCGAAGCTGAAGAAGAAGTAGACGAGGCAGCTCAGCACGCCCAGGATGATGAAGAAGTTCCGCAGCGAGCCCCAGAAACTGAACGCTCCCGCGTCGTCCAGCGTCAGCAGCGGAATGATCGAGTTTCGGATCTGGCTCAGGAAGTCGGCGTGGATGAAGCCCACGAGGCGGATGCCCGCGGTGGTACCGATGATGAACGCCAGCGGCCATCGCGCGATCCACGTCCCCGCCGGCGCCAGACGCCAGAGGAGCATGCCGCCGAGAATCAGCGGTACGAAGTAGAGCCACCAGAACGGCTCGTGCTCCGGCGACAGCCCCGGCATCGCCCACGCGTGGATCATGCCCGGGAAGAGCTTGCCGAACAGGTTCGGGACGACCGTCGTCCAGAATCCCACCACCATCCAGTACGCCGCCGACACGCCGATGAAGATCGACTCGGCGACCTTGTAGAACGGGTTGTCGCGGTACACGAAGCTCAGCACGAAGAGCGTGAACAACGCCGCCACCCACACGCCGATCGTGCGAGACAGGCTCACCTCGGCGCTCCCGGCGAGCACGTCCCACGACGAGCCCGGGGCCACCGTGCCGTTGATCCGCTGCTCGTAGCCCAGCCCCATGCCGCCGTTGGCCACGCGGTACCCGACGTACACGATGGCGATCAGCAGGATGACGGACCAGATGATCCTCTCACGATTCATCAGTGAGCCTCCCGCTTGCGCTCGACGAAGTAGATCCAGTTGCCCACGATGATCAGCATGATCATGAGGATGTGGGCGACGAGCTGCGGACCCATGCGCCGGATCCCCTCCAGGTACCGCCCGTCCGGCTCGACGCCTTCGGCACGCAGGTACTTGTCCACGACGAGCTTCTCATACTCAGCCGCGCCCTTGATCGCCCCGAGCAGACCGGGGAGCTGCTCCGGGATGTACGGATACAGCAGCGGAGCCTGCACGCCGGTACACCCGGCGACGATCGTGATCTTGTCCGGAAACGGCGTCGCCGCGTACTGCACCCATTCCTTGGTGCCGACGTAGCCCGCGCTCACGTTGCAGACGAGCTCGAAGTCCTGCACGCTCTTGATCCCGTCCATCATCGGGATCATGTCCACGTTCGTACCCTTGTCGTCCGTGGTGTACAGCTCGCGGAGATCGGTCACGATGACCTTGATCACGCCCTCGTTGCCCGGCTTGAACCCGAGGTTCACGTAGTCCTTGCCGTACTCGAGGTTCGGGAAGTCGGTCTTGATGACCTTGTTGATCGTGTCGTCGATCATCTGCGGCCCGACCGGCCACAACGCCAGGAAGTACATCTTCAGCTTCTTCTTGGCGCAGTGAAGCGTGAACGCCGTGGCCATCGGTCCCAGCTCGCCTTCGCTGCCCGGGTCGAAATCGAACGCGAGCAGAACGGGGTCGCCCTCGTTGAGCTCCTCGATTTCGTCGAACACCGCCTCGGCGAGCCCGGTGGGCTTCTCCGGGAAGCGGAGCTGCAGCAGGATCGGCAACGCGACCGACAGGAACATCATCAGGAAGATCCAGCGTCGATCGAGGTTCTTGAAGAACTCGTACATGGGCTACTCCTCGCCCGATCCGAGATACGACCGGTCCACCCCAAGGAGGACCTTCAGCGACGTCGACGCGATCCCGAGGGCGATGCCGATCATGATCGCGCGGTTCCCCGCCGTGTTGAACACCTGCATGATGTAGACGGTGAGGTTCTCGATCTTGAGACCGCTCGCCCACTCCGGCACCCAACTCGTGAGGAACACACCGGCGAACGTCCGCCCGAGCAGGATGATGAACGCCGTCCCCAGCAGCAGGAACGCTTCGATGTTCTTCGCGCGGAACGCGCGGAACGCGGCGGACGCCACGTAGAAGGCGAGCATCGCGAAGATCGTCGCCTGCAACGGCTTGAACGCGAACTCGTAGAGCCACCAGAACGGGGCTCCCTGGGCCCGGTATTCGCCCGACCACGAGTTCTTCACGACGTGGGCCGAGATGAACAACTCGCCGACGCCGCGGATCCACGCGATCTGATCGCGGTTGCCCTTGAGCAGGAGGTCGCGCTGGGCCGCGTTGAGCGGCAACGCCGCGCCGCTCTCGTCGGTCACCTTCATCATCGCGAAGGCGAGCTGCTTCCCGCGCTCCCCGACGGTCGGGGCGGAACCGAGAAAGGCCCTCGCCGCGTCGGCCTGCGCCCGCTTGAACGCCCCGTTGGCCTCCATGCGCTCGACGAGCCCGTCGATCGTCATCGCCGGGTCGGCGATGTACGCGTCGATCGCCGCGATCTGCCCGGGCGTGAGCCGCAGGTTCTCGCCGACGGTCTTCTTCAGCGGGATGTTCGCGACCACCCCCGCCTCCTGGTCGACGAGCATCTCGCACGCGGTCCGATCCTCCTCCTCGACGGCGCCCGCCGCCTGCACCGTGTCCACGAGCTGGGCGCGGGTCCACGACCCGTCGAGCACCCTGGTGAAGACCGCTTGCTGGGCGGGCTGCAGAGGCCCCGCGTCGCGGATCCGGTCCAGCAGCACCTGCCGCTGTCCGGAATCGAGCGGACGGGCGACCGCGAACACGTCGTTCAAGCCGTCCTTCTGCCCGTTCGTGAGTGGCCCGGTGACGGTCATCTCGCGCGTCGTCGGATCGAAGACGAGGTCCTTGCCCGGGTTCCCGGCGTCGAACAGCGGCGGCAGGCCGTTGTCGGGCATGGTCACCCTGGTGGTGACCATGGTCTTGTCGAAGAGCTCGTTGACCGCCGTCTGCCAGGACTCGTCGCCATCGAGGTCCAGCAGCGCCTGCTTCTGCTCCTCGGTCATGCTCCCGGTGAAGCTCAGCGCCTGGTGGTCGGCGTAGTACGCCACCGCCCCGGCGAGCACGCCGGACGGTTGCGATTCCTCGAACAGCTTCTCGATCGCACACTGCCACTCGAGGATGTCGCGGTGCCTGAGGAGCTGGCTCTTCTGGCCTTTCCGCATCCACCCGCGGAAGGTGATCTCCCCGTTCTCCTCGCCGATCTGCGCGCGAACGGAGTGATGCAGAGGGTGATGAACCGCCCGCTCCGGAATCGCGCCCTCGACCCGCGCCACGACCGCGTCGGGAATCGAAGTCACCGGAACGTGCGCGAACGTCTCCCCAAAGAACTCCTGGTTCGGCGCAGGCGGCGCCCCGAACTTCGCCAGGCCCACGTAGAGCATGACGATGAACGAGATGACGGTGATGAGCGAGTACCCCCAGCCCTTCTTCTTGTCCGACGCCGCCTTGAGGTGCATCTTCAGGAGGTTGCCGCCTCCGAGGACGAACGCGATCGCGGCGAGGATGTCGAACCAGATCGCGGCGACCTCGCCCCAGTCCTGCGTCCAGGGGCTGAAATAGGCGACGATCAGCACGAAGCCGCCTAAGGCGCAGATCCACAACGGTACGAGTCGTTTCACGACGGGCTCCTTGCGCCTACGCCATCACGATTTCTTTGATGAACTCGGCCAGCCGGTCAAAGGTGCTGGCCTCCTGGTCCATCAGCGTCGCGATCGTGGTCACGATCACACCGGTGATCAACCCGATCGCCACCACGACCTTGCCGACGTCCTGCCCCTTGAGGCTTCCGAGTTCCTCCGACGAGCCGGAGAGATACGCGGACGCGGCGAAGAACTCCTCGCCGATCAGCGTGTAGTCACACGCGGCGACGAAGAACGGAAGCTGCGCCGGCTGGGCGGTGCCCGCCACCTGGATCGCGCCGATGCTGTTGCCCGTCTCCGCCAGGATCAGCGACTCGGCGAAGAACGAGCCCATGTAGAAGCACGCGGCCGGCTTCTCGCGGACCATCATGCCCTGGAGGTACGCGACGTAACCGAACTGCTCGTCCGTCACGTAGTAGATGGCGTCCTCGTTGTACGCGTCCGGCCGGCCGGTCGCGAGGAACGACGCCTGCACCGTCTCGCGGGCCGCGGTCATGACCAGGGCCCGGCTCGTCGGCACCTCGATCTTCGCGTCGTACTCCGCGGCGGTCCGGGCCACGCGGGAGAGCACCGTCAGACCCGCGATGGTCTGGATGTCGTTCATGTCCTGGATGCCGGGGATGAACAGGACGGACCGGCCCATCTCCGTCGCCCGGCCGACCGCGTCGTCCACGGCTTCCAGGCCCGCGATCTTCCGCACCTTGATCGGGCGTCCCTTCCGGGCGTGGTTGATCCAGTAGATGACCGACCCGCAGAGGACGACGGTGATGATCATCATCCAGAACCGCCCGCCGCGGAGGAACGGGCTGCCGTCGAAGAGCTGCCGGGTGGCCTGCACGGGGCCGACGGCACCGACGATCTCCGACTTCGAACCGTCGGCGGCGACCGCGAGCATCTTGAACCAGTAATTCTCACCCCGCTCGCACTTCTCGACGCCGTGGCGCACCTCCCCGTCCTGGTACTCCCACTTGTTCGGCTCGACGCGTCCCACCGGCGAGAACCGACCGTTCGCCTCGGCGGAGCGGAACACCTCGTAGTGGCTGACGGGCTTGGCGTGCGGCGGCTCCTCCTTGGCCTCCGCGGCGTCGATGTTCTCCTCCCGCTGCTCGCGCGTCAGAGGAATGTCGTCGGCCGAGATCCTCCACCAGACATCGATCGTGTCTCCGCCGTCGAGCGGATGATCGCTGGCCCTCATCTCGGTCGGCGGCGCCGGAGCCTGCGCAACCGCGTCCGCCGTCACGAAAAGCGTCGCCGAGAATCCCGCCAGTGCGAGCAGACTCGTGGCGATCAGCGACCGACATTGCTTCATGTCGCGGCCTTTCCTTGAAACGGACGTGGGCAGGGGCATGGGCACGAGCGGGTGCGTCGGTCAGGCCTCGATCAGCTCGACGTTCGCACGGGGGATGACAACACTCTCGCCGGAATCGAGCTTGACTTCAAGTACGCGCGCTCTCGACCCCGAGCCGAGCACCTGCGGCTTCTCCGGCAGGCCCGCCACGGAACCGATGAGGCCGAAGAACGGATCGCGGATGATCCGCACGGGACGGCCGATCTCCAGGAGCCCGCTGGTGTGCTCGGGCTCCGTCTCCTGCGCCCGCTCCTCGGCGGTGAGGGGGATGACGATCTCCGGCCGCATCACGCCCGCGCGGATCTGCGTCGCGCCCGTGATCGCCGCGGTGTCGCCCTCGCGGCTCCTGAGGAGCTGGAACGAGCGATCAGCCATCGCGATGTCGCCGAATCCCTCGGTGAGGATGACGGTGATCCCGATCTGCTCGGTGCCCGTGATCGCCACGCCGAGGTCGTAGCCGAGGATCTCCTTGAGATCCTGGTCGTCGATGCCGCCGGCGACGATGCCGGCCGCCTTGACCTGCTGGGCCTTGCGGATCGCCTCGTGCCAGACGCGGCCGCCGCCGATGATGATGCAGCCGGCCATGTCGGGGGTGATCAGGTCCGCGGTCAGCTCCTGGTCGTGGCTCACCGCAGCCATGCGGATCGTGCCGTACGCCTCGCCGCCGACGCCGAAGATCCCCTGGATGTAGGTGATGTCCTCCTCGATCACCACGCCCTCGTTCGGGATCACCTCGACGACCTCGCCGCTGAGGTACGCCTTGACGTCCACCGGGATCGGCTCGCCGCGGATGATGATCTGGCCGGTGACGCCGGAGATCGTCTCGATGGTGCCCTCGTGCTTCGACTGCACGGTCTTCTTCATCAGGCCGAAGATGCCCTTCGTCTGGGCGAGCGGCTCGTCGATCTCGATGCGGTCCCCCTCCTTCTTGAGCATGCACTCGAGGACGTCCGCGGGGGGCATCGCCAGGAGGTTGGCCATGTTCACGGGCGCGATCTCGCCGGGCATGAACGTCTGGGCGACGATCTGCTCGGCGTCCACGCGGTCGCCCTTGCTGACGAGCACGTCTCCCTTGATCGGGAGGATGCGTCGGCATGAGTACCGCATGCGGTTGGTGACCTTGAGTCCGGGGGTGTATGCCTGGGCCATGGTGGTCCAATCAGCCTCGTGGTTGCTCGGGGTTCAGACGGCGGCGGCCGCCGGCGTGGGGGTGGCGGCGGCGGGCTCGGGCGCGGAGCCGACGCCGTCCGGGTAGAGGTTCAGCGTGTCGACCCAGCTTGCGATGGTGCGGGCGCAGGTCTGGCGATCCTCGGGGAGCCTCAGCTCGCGGCCGCGGCCGTCGAGGATCAGGCCGACGGTGCCGCCCTTGACCTCGCGCACCGCCCGTTTGCCGGGCCCGGCCCCGAGGTCGAAGCCCTTGGCCGGCTCCACCGTCACCGTGGCCGTTTCGCCCTGCCCCAGCGGGAGCAGCTTGATCTCGCCGTAGGCGATCTCGCCGGACTCCTGGAGCGACTCGCCCTTGACGACGTACGAGAAGCACGTCTTGTCCGGCTTGCCGTGGCCCTTGGCGGCCACGCACGTGCCGAGGTAGATGAGGCAGTCGCGCTCGAAGACCTCAAGCGCCGCCCGGTCGTGGACCGTGGCCAGCACCCCGAGGTGCGGCATCATGAAGATGCTGTCCTTGGCGAGGGTGGTGAAGCCCTCCGGCTGGAAGGCGTCGATGAGCAGCATCGCCGTCTGGTGCATCCGCGGCGCGTGCGAGAGCACGCCGCCGGAGGCGACGAGCAGGTCGAGCTTCATGTTGTCGACGATCGTCTGCCCGGCCGTCTGCTGGCTGAACGTGTCGCCGACCGTCCGCTGCTGCTGCACGCCCTTGAGCGTGGTCGCGAACTCCTTGTGCTGCTTGTACGCCAGACGCAGCGCCTCGCGGGCGACGGCCTGCTCGAAGACGAGCGCTTCCATCGACTGCGGGATCGTCGTGGGACGGATCATCTTGTTCTTGACGCGGTTGCGCAGCTCGCGCTCGTCCATGTCGAAGTGGACCCAGCGGAGCACGCTCGGCATCGTCGCCTCGGCGCAGACGTTGGAGATCGAGTAGCTCATCCCCAGGTTGGCCGAGACGGTGCGGTTGAAGACGGGCTTGTCCTCGTTGGACGATTCGAACACGCTGAACACGTCGGTGGTCGCGCCGCCGATGTCCACGCCGACCGCATTGATCCCCTGCTTCTCGGCGATCGTCTGGAGGATGTTGCCGACCGCAGCGGGCGTGGGCATGATCGGCGCGTCCGTCCAGTCCATGAGCTTGTTGTAGCCCGGGGCGTGGGCCATGACGTGCTCGAGGAACACGTCGTGGATCGCGTCCCGGGCCGGGCCGAGGTTCTCTCGCTCCAGCACCGGTCGCAGGTTGTCCACGATCGTCAGGTCGACGGTGTCGGCGAAGGCCTGGCTCACGAGGTCCGCGGCGTCCTTGTTGCCGGCGTAGATGAGCGGCAGCCGGTAGTCGGAGCCGAAGCGGGGCTGCGGACGGGCCGGCGCGATCAGCTCGGCGATCTGGACCACCTTCTTGGTGTCGCCACCGTCGGTGCCGCCGGAGACGAGGATCATGTCCGGCCGCAGCTCGCGGATGCGCTGGATCTGCTCGTGCGGACGCCGCTTGTCGTTCGATGCGATGACGTCCATTACGATCGCGCCCGCGCCGAGCGCAGCGCGCTTGGCGCTCTCGCCGGTCATCTGGGCGACGACGCCCGCCACCATCATCTGGAGCCCGCCGCCCGCGCTGGAGGTGGAGATGTACAGGTCGCAGCCCGTGTTGCCCTCGGCGGGCTGGATGATCCGGCCGTCGTCGTCGATGAGCTTGCGATCGGCGAGTTCGGCGACCTCGGTCACCGAGTTCACCGCGCCCATCGTCACGTCGGCGAACGGCTCCTCGACCGTGGTCGGCGCCTCGCCGCGGTGCGTCTGGCGGTACGCCCCGTCCACCTTCTGGATGAGGATCGCCTTGGTCGTGGTCGATCCGCAGTCCGTCGCGAGGATCACGTTGATCTTGTCGGGGTCGATCGTCGTCATGCGTCTCCCTTGTCCTCCGGGCCGGTCTTCGCGGCCTTGCGTTGGTCGCGTCGCTCCCGTTCCCGGCGCTCGTACTCCGCTTCGAAGTGCTCGATGCGTTGCTCGAGGTATTCCATGGCTCCCCGGTGCTCGAGGAACTCCGCGAAGTGCTTGTAGCCCTCGTACATCCGGTTCGGCGCCACCGCCCAGACGCCCGGCGAGAGGAAGTGCATCGCCTGGGAGGCGATGAAGTTCAGCGGCCGCCCCATCTCCAGCGCTATGAGCCCCGGTGTCGTGAGCTGCCTCCGCGCAATCTGCTGGCAGAACCAGTCCACCGCCGGCTGCTGCTGGGGCGTCGGCTCCGCGGGGCCCGGCGGGTCCACGTGGAACGCGTGGCGGAGCTTCTCCTTGAGCGTTCCCATCACGCGACCTCCGGCGGATTCGGACCCTGGAGGTGCGCGCGGATCCGCTCGATGACGGAGTCGCGGTGGGAACCGAAGAGAACGTGCATGCTGCCGCGCGGCTCGAACCGCGCGGCGCGGGCGCGGGTGCTGAGCAGCCCGGCCTCGGCACCGTGCACGAACCGGCGGCCCTCCACCCACCGGAACCTCTGGCTCCGGAGCGGGTAGCTGGCCGTGATCCCCTCGTCGTCGATTCGGAACCGGCTCGGGAAGAAGAACCGGTTGAGCGTGAGCAGCATGATCGCGGTGGTCAGCAGCGCCCACCACGGGCTGGTCATGAGCACGGCCGCAAGCACCCCGAGAGCCGCGATCACCACCACCGCCGCCGCCGCTCGACCCGCGTGCTCGCGGGCCGGGTGGGCCTTCCAGGCAAACTCGGCGGTATCGTCGACCGGACCGGTCATGGCGCGTGTTCCTTGGCTTCTCCGAGAAGTCCCGGAACGGCGTACATTAGCCGAAAGCCGGGCCCCACGGAAGGATCGGACCGGTCGGCGCGGAGGCCCCGTCAGGCGATATCCAGACCCACGTCGAGCGAGCACGCCCCGTGGGTGAGCGCCCCGACGGAGATCCGGTCCACGCCGGTGGCGGCGATGGCCGTGACGGTCTCGCCGGTGACGCCGCCGGACGCCTCGAGGCCGATCCGAGGCGCCGTGGCGTCCCGCAGGGCGACGGCGTCGGCCAGATCGCCGAGGCTCATGTTGTCGAGAAGAACCAGGTCGACGAGGCCTTCGGCGAGGCCGAGCACGTCGCGAAGCTGATCCGTCGTGTCGACCTCGACCTCGACGAACCGGATGTCGCGGCCGTCGCGGACGGCGCCGATCGCCTTCGTCAGCGCGTCCGGCAGCGCGTCCGGCGGAACGTGGGCGAGGTGGTTGTCCTTGTAGAGCGCCGCGTCGTGCAGGCCGACGCGGTGCAGCGTCGCCCCCCCGCACCGTACCGCGTACTTCTCCAGGCTCCTCAGGCCGGGCGTGGTCTTGCGCGTGTCGCAGATCACCGCCCGCGTTCCCGCGATCGCGTCGACGAACGAACGCGTCACGGTCGCGACACCGCAGAGCCGGCCGACGAGGTTCAGGAGCGTGCGCTCGACGGCGAGCATGTCGGACAGAGCCCCGCTCAGCGTCGCGAGGACCGTGTCCGCGGCGACGGCGTCACCGTCGTCGACTGCGCACTCACAGGCGACGTTGCCTCCGAACGCTTCGAGCACAGCGGGCACGGCGCGAAGCCCGGCCACCACTCCCGCCGCGCGCCCGGTGACGGACGCCGTCGCCATGCGCTGCGGCGAAACGAGGCTGCTCGTCGTGATGTCCCCGACACCGGCGAGATCCTCGTCGCGCGCCGCGGTGGCCAGACGTCGCAGCGACCCGTCGGCGGTGAGCGTGTCGAACAGCTCGGCGAGGGAGAGCGCGTTGAGATCGAGCATGGGTTCAGTCTACGCCGGTTGTGCTATCCTCACCGCGCCCATGTCGGCGAGCCTGCATCCCATCGAGGCATCCGCGTTGCACGCCAGGCGTGAACGGGTGTTCCTCGTGCTCGCCGGCCTCTTCCTCGGCACGCTGGCGATGCTCAACATCCTCGGCGTCACGCGGTTCATCAAGCTGCTGGAGATCGATCGCCCGAACGCGTCGTCGCTCGTGTTCGCCGTCGCGGTCGGGGTGCTCCCCTACCCCGTCACGTTCCTCTGCACCGACTTCATCAGCGAGTTGTACGGTCGCGCCCGGGCGAACGCGGTGGTCTTCGTGGGCCTCGGCCTGAACGCGTGGGTGATGTTCATCCTGTGGATCGGCGGCGTGCTCCCCGGGTTCGAGACGATCGGGGCCGACGGGTCGATCGTGCCGGACGCGGCGGGCCGGCTGCCGGTGTTCTTCGAGGTGCGGAAGCTCGCGTTCGGGGCGGTCATCGCGTCCATGCTCGCGTACCTCGTCGCGCAGCTCGTGGACGTGCAGTTGTTCCACTTCTGGAAGAGCTTCACGCGGGGACGCGCGCTCTGGCTGCGCAACAACGCGTCCACGATGGTGAGCCAGCTCGTGGACACCGTCTCGGTGATCCTGATCACCTACGCCGTCGGCGGGCTCTCCGGCGTGGTCCGCGAGTCGGAGCCGATCGCCGGCCAGCTCGCCCTGCTCATCGCCACCGGCTACGTGTTCAAGTTCGCGTGCGCGGCGATCGACACGATCCCGTTCTACTTCGGCGTGCGCTGGCTGGGGCGGTACCTCCAGATCGACCCCATGCAGGAACACCGCGCCGACGCGGAGGAGACGACGCTATGACCATCTTCGCCAGGATCCTCGACGGCGAGATCCCCTGCCACCGCGTCTACGAGGACGAGCACGTGCTCGCGTTCCTCGACGTCGGACCCGCGAGCGAGGGGCACACGCTCGTGATTCCCAGGCAGCGCGTGGCCGGCGTGCACGAGCTGAGCGACGACGCGGCGGCGGCCATCGGGCGGGTCCTGCCCCGGCTCTGCCGCGCGGTGATGAAGGTGACCGGAGCCCGCGCCTACAACGTCCTCGCCAACGCCGGCGCCGAGGCCGGCCAGGAAGTCGCGCACGTGCACTTCCACATCATCCCGTGGAGCGCCGACGGCGGCCTGAAGCTCTCCTGGAAGCCCGGGGCACTCGACGCCGACGAAGGCGCCCGCCGCGCGGAGGCGATCCGCGAGGCACTCGCAACCGGCATCGATTGAACGAATCGACGCCGGGGATGCCGATAGAACGGGCTATGATGGGATCTGCGTTGTCCCGGCGCCTCCTGAACGGACCGGTCGTGCCCAACCAAGCTGCTCGAGATCACGTCGCGCGGGCTCCGGGCTGGTTCGCCGCGTTGCTGGCGATCGTGCTCGTACTGACCGCGGCGCCGCTGGCGACGGCCCAGGGCGATCCGGTCGAGCCGGCGCCGACGGGGACGACCGGCGAACCGTCGAGCAACGAGTCCCTCGCCGAGCGCCTCGGGCTCCGCGAGGCGCAGCTCGAGGCGCTGGAGGATCCCGACGCCTCCGACGTCACGGAGCTGGCGCAGATCAAGCAGGCGCTGTCGTTCCTCGAACAGGCCCGGTCCGTCCGCGACTCGACCGCCCGCTTCCAGGCGCGGATCGACAACGCCCCCGACGCCGTCACCGCCATCGAAGCGCAGCTCGCCCGGCCGATGCGCCCGCCGTCGCTGGACATCCCGGAAGACGCCACCAGCGAGTGGCTGGTCGACCAACTCCACGCGGCCCAGGAACTGGCCGCCGCCCAGCGCGATGCCCGCGCGGAGATGGAGCAGCAGTCGGTCGATCGTGCCGAGCGCCAAAGCCAGATCGACGCCGACCTCGAGAGCATTCGCGGGCGCCTGGAGGAACTTCGCGAAGCGCTCATCGCCGCGCCCGATCCCGACGGCGACCCCCGGCTCGCCACCGTTCGGAAGGACGTGCGGCGCTGCGAGCGGATCGCCCTGGACGCGCGGGTCGAGATGCTCGAGGTCGAGCGTCGCATGTACGTGGAGCTGCGGGCGCTCTTCCGGGAGCAGCGGCAACTCGCCCAACGCGCGGTGCTCGAGGCCGAGGCCGCGGTCGACGCGTGGAATGCGATCGTCACGCCGCGGCTGGAACGCGACGCGGTGGAGGCGGCGAGCGAGGCGGAGGCCGATGCGGCGCGCGACGAGGACAAGCATCCCGCCGTGCAGGAGATCGCCGACGAGAACGCCAACCTCGCCCAGCTCGCCGCCGAGCTTGCGCCGCTCATCGCGGCCGCCAACGAGCAGATCGAGGAAATCGACCGGCAGCTCTCGCGGGTCACGACGCACTTCAACAGCGCCCAGGAACGTGTCGAGCACGTCGGGCGCACGAGCGATCTCGGGCGCGTGCTCCGGGATCTCCGGCGTCTGCTCCCGTCGCTCAAGGGCCACGAACGCAGCATCGCGCAACGCGATGACGCACTGAGCGAGACGCAGGTCAAGCGTCTCGACGCCGACCAGAAGCTCTTCGGGCTCGTGGATCTCGACGCGAAGATCGACGATCTGCTCGGGCGCCACGACGCGCTGGCCTCGGAGGCGGACGACGCGGCGAAGTGGCTCGACGAGGTCTATCTCAGCACGTTGCTGCGCATGAGGCTCGTGGAGCAGCGAGACGAGCACCTCGACAAACTGATCGTCGCGTACGACACGTTCCTCGAACGCACCACGCTGCTCCAGGAGCGAGAGCGCGAACTCGTGGACAAGGTCCGCGACTTCGCGTCGTTCATCGACGCCCGCGTGCTCTGGGTCCGCAGCACCGAGCCGCTGCACCAGACCGATCTCGGGCAGACATTCGACGCCCTCGCGTGGCTCTTTCACCCGGCGTCGTGGTTGGCGGACTTCCCCCTGCTCCGCTCCGACGTGGAGATCAACCCGCTCACCACCATCCTCGCGTTGTGCGGGCTCGTGCTGCTGCTGGTGATCCAGCCGCTCTCGCGCCGGCGGCTGCGCGCCCTCAGCCCGGACCTCGACGAACCGACGTTCGAATCGGTCATGCACCTGCTCGAGGCCTCCATGCACACGGTGCTGGTCTCGTGCGTCACGCCGGCGGCGGTCTGGTTCGTGGCGTGGCGGCTGAGCGTGTCGGCCGCCGCCCTGGCGTCCGCGGAGCAGACGCAGGCCATCAACGAGGGCGTGCACGCCGCCGCCATCGCCGCCGGCCTGAGCATGGTGGCCAGCCGCCTGTTCCTGCTGGAGCTGGTGCGCCAGATCTGCCGGCGCGGCGGGCTCGCCCAGTCCTTCTTCCACTGGCCCGTGTCGAACGTGCGCATCATCCGGGCGAACGTGACGTGGGTGATGCTGCTCCTGCTGCCCCTTGCGTTCATCCTCGTCGCGCTGGAGACCGCGGGCAACCACGCGCACGCGAACTCGCTCGGGCGCATCGCGTTCATCGGCGCCATGATCCTCATGTCGGTGTTCATGCTCCGCGTGTTCCGCCCCCACACGGGCGTGCTCGGGACCTATCTCCGGCATCACCGGAAGGGATGGGCGAGCCGTCTCTGCTGGCTGTGGTTCTCCTTCGTCGCCGGCGCGCCGCTCCTGCTCGCCGTCCTCGCGGGCTTCGGCTACTACTACACCGCGAACCAGCTCGACCAGCGCATCTTCACCAGCATCTGGATGGTCTGGTGGGTGCTCGTCGGGAACAGCTTCCTGCTGCGGGTGCTCTATCTCGGCCACGAGGCCGCCGAGAAGAAGCGGGCGGCGGCCGCGCTCGTGGAGGCGACCGCGCCGTCGCCGGCGGCGGCGCTCAAGGCGGGTCCGATCGGTGGCGCCCCGGGGGCGGGGGAGAGCGGTGTCGAGAGCCCCGAGGAGAGCTGGGAGCACTACCTCGCGGACATCCACAGCCATGCGGGGCGTCTCGTGCGCAGCGCGGTGGGATGGTCGCTGCTCGTCGGTCTCTGGATCATCTGGGCCGACCTGCTGCCGGCGCTCACGCGCCTCCAGGATGTCGCGATGTGGACGCACGTCGCGACCGACGGCGTCGAGGAGTCGATCACGATGGCCAACGTGGTCCTCGCGCTGGTCGTCCTCGTCGCCACGATCGTGATCAGCATGAACATCCCCGGTCTCCTGGAGATCAGCGTGCTCCAGCACCTGCCGCTGGACACCGGGGCGCGGTACGCGATCACGAGCATCGTGCGCTACCTGCTCATCGTCGTCGGCGTCGTGCTCTCCTTCACCGCGATCGGCGTCGGCTGGTCCAAGGTCCAGTGGCTCATCGCCGCGATCTCCGTGGGCCTGGGTTTCGGGCTCCAGGAGATCTTCGCGAACTTCGTGTCGGGGCTGATCATCCTCTTCGAGCAGCCGGTGCGTATCGGTGACTGCCTGACCGTCGACCAGACGAGCGGGATCGTGACGCGCATCCAGATCCGCGCGACCACGCTCCGGACCTTCGATCGGCGCGAGGTCATCATCCCCAACAAGCAGTTCGTGACGGGATCGATCATCAACTGGTCGCTGTCGAGCAACATCGTCCGGCTGAGCGTCGCGATCGGCGTGGAGTACGGCTCCGACACGGAGCTGGTGAAGAAGACCGTGCTGGAAATCGCCCGCAAGCACGAGCGCGTGCTCTCCGAACCGGCTCCGGAGGCGCTGTTCCGGAAGTTCGGCGACAGCTCGCTGGACTTCGAGCTGCGCGTGTACGTCCCGACGTGGGAGGCGCGGCTCGTGATCTGCGACGAGCTGCTCATGCGGATCGACCACGCGTTCCGCGAGGCCGGCATCGTGGTGGCGTTCCCCCAGACCGACATCCACGTCAGGGACATGGCGGACCGCCAGTCCGAGGACGACGAGGATGCGGCGACGGCGACGGCCGAAGCGCCCGACGCGAAGACGACGCCGGCCACGCCCGGGACTCCCCGCGACGGCCGGAAGACGGGAATCCGCACGGTCCGCGCGGAGGTCCCGGAGCTGCCCCCCGACCAGGCCCCTCCTGCCGGCGAGAACGGCCCCCCCGCCGCCCGGGAGCCGGACGAGGACGCGGTCACCTGAGTCCTCTCGCCCGGCGGAGACCCGTGCCGGCATGCTAGAATCACGCCCTCAGCATCTTGGGGGTGCTGATCGCGTGGGGACTTGGGGGCCATGAGCGAACATTCCACGGCACCGGAGCCGGATGGGACCACGGAGGTCCGGCCGTCGCTGCCGCCGTGGGTGCGCGAGACCATCGGCGGCTGCCGGCTGAAACGGGTCATCGCCTCCGGAGGCATGGGCACCGTCTACGAGGCCGTCCAGGAGCAGCCCCGCCGCACCGTCGCCGTCAAGGTGATGAAGCACGGCGTGACCTCGCGCTCGGCGCTGCGGCGTTTCGAGTCCGAGGCGCAGATCCTCGGCCGCCTGCGTCATCCGAACATCGCGCAGGTCTTCGACGCGGGGACCCACGAAGCCGACGACGGCGGCGCCGTGCCGTACTTCGTGATGGAGTACATCCCCAACGCGATGCCGATCACGCGGTACGCGCGGGAGCGCGGGCTCGGCACACGCGAGCGGCTCGAGCTGTTCGAGCAGGTCTGCGCCGCGGTCCACCACGGGCACCAGAAGGGCATCATCCACCGCGACCTCAAGCCCGGGAACATCCTCGTCGACGCCGACGGCGCCGTGAAGATCATCGACTTCGGAGTGGCGCGGGCGACCGACTCGGACCTCGCCGTGACCACGCTCCAGACCGACGTCGGGCAGCTCGTCGGCACGATCCAGTACATGAGCCCGGAGCAGGTCGAGGCGGACCCGCACGCGATCGACCCCCGCTCGGACGTGTACGCCCTCGGCGTCGTTCTCTACGAGCTGCTCTGCGAGCGGCTTCCGTACGACCTGTCGCGGATGGCGATCTTCGAGGCGACTCGGGTGATCCGTGAGGACCCGCCGTCGCGGCTCAGCAGCTTCAACCGGCACCTCCGCGGCGACATCGAGACCATGGTCATGAAGGCCGTGGAGAAGGAGCGTGTCCGGCGCTACCAGACCGCCGACGAGATGCGCATCGACATCGAGCGGTACCTGAACGACGAGCCGATCCTCGCGCAGCCGCCGACGCTCCGGTACGTGCTCGCGCGGAAGAGCGAGGCGTTCCTCCACCGGCATCCCGTCGTCGTCTACCTCGGCGTCGCCGCCGTCGTCTGCCTCTTCCTCGAGCTCATCATGGTCGAGGTCATCTACTACCGGACGCCGGTGCACGCCACGTTCAAGCGCTGGATGGCCGCCGTGCCCGTGCTGGCGGCGCCGCGCGGAGAGCTCGGGCAAACCGCGGTGATCCGGATCACCGACGAGACGATCGAGCAGTCCGGTGAACTCGCACGCGAGCACGGGGTCGACGAGTGCGACGGGACTTGGGAGACGATGCGGGCGCTCCACGGCGCCTTCTTGAAGCGGCTTGCGGTGATCGGCCCCCGGGTGGTCACATTCGACATCACCTTCCAGTCGGAGAAGGAGGCGATCGACCCGGTCTTCGTGGAGGGCATCGAGGCCCTGCGCGAGGCGGGGGGCGACGTGCTCGTGAGCATCCACGGCTGGCGACTGGACGAGCGGCCCGGCAAGCTGAGCCCGACCCTGCGCCCGCATGTACGCTACGGCGGGATCACGGGCGGCTACGACGACACCGAGGACTGGTTCGCGAACCTCTTCGTCGACCACGGCGGCGACTCGATGGAGTCGCTCATGCTCGCCACCTGCGGCGCCTTCCGGAACCCGGGGTACGAGATGCTCGTGGCTCCCGCCGTGGACAGCGAGCAGGTCAACGTGCAGTACTTCAACCGTCCGGACGTCGATGTCCCGAGCTTCCGCCACTTCATTCCGGACGTGGTGGACGTCTTCGATGTGAGCACCGTCGAGCGTCAGCGCGAGGAGGACGACGGGCGCAAAGAGCGCGACCGGGTCGGCATCTACATCTTCCGGCTCCCGCACGACGAGGATCTCGAGAAGTCGACGGTGGAGTACGAGTGGGTGCTCCGGGCGAGCGACCTCGAGCTTCAGAAGGAGCTGGGCGGCAAGGCGCTCATCGTCGGCGACTGCCGGTCGCCGGCGCCGGTCACGGACAATACCGACTGGCACGCGCACCCGGACGGTCGCATGGTGCCCGGCTGCTACGCGGTCGCCACCGTCGTGGACATGCTCATCCGCGGCGCCGCGCCGATCCGGATCGAGACGAAGCTCTTCGCGCGGTTCATGCTCGCCGTCGCGGCGCTGTTCGGGGTGTTCGCGGTCTGCGTGTCCGCCGGCCGTCCGTGGCGCCGCGTCGTGCTGCTGACGCTCGGGCTCGTCGCGGTGACCGCGGCGAGCGTCTTCTCGTACCACTCCCTCAACACGCTGTCCAATCCGGTGCTTCCCCTGCTCGCTCTCGTGCTCTCGTTCGCCATCGCCGCGGTGCTGAACCACCTACGTCTGCGGCGGATGGCCTAGGAGTCTCGACCATGACGTCAACAACTGCCTGTATATCGACGGGAACGGCGACATCGGGGTCCCGTGGCAATCCCGGCGGACCCGAACGACCCGCGCCGGAGGTTCGTGCGTCTCGCGATCTTCTACGCCCACGAGCGAGGATTACCGAAACCCGCCGGCTGGTGAACGCTAAGCTGGTGACTCGATCCGTCCATGGAGGTGCTGGAATGAACCGTTGCCCGTTCGCGTTCACCGCTCTGGCCGCCGTCGTCGCTCTCGCCGGATGCAAGGCGAACCCATCGGGGCGCTCCCCGGTCGACCCCCCACCGCTGGAGCCGGCCCCGATCCGTGACCCCGCGCCACCGCCGCGCCGCGATCTCGCGGGGCCGCCGGTCTTCATCGACCCCGAAGACGTGGCGGTGACCGGGTCGGTGCTCCACTCCAACACGGACTACGAGACGAACGTCCCGCTCAAGCTCGCGTTCAGTCCCACCGCGGTAGGCCGGTCGGACTTCGTGGCCCTCGTCGGTCCGATGCCCACGAGCGGCACCAGCGCCGAGTGGGAGGTGGCCAGCCCGGCCTACGACATCGTCATCGACGAGGGCTTCGTCTACATGAGCGGCACCCGCCCGCACGGAACGACCGGCAAGGGCGGCGTCACCTCCGACGGCACCTGGCTCATCATGCAGACCGGCGAGCTCCGCGACCGGTTCTTCCTGCTGCACGCGCCGCCCGGCAAGAGCATGACGGTCAGGTCGCTCACCGGCACCACGCTCAAGGAGGTTTCGATGCCGCTGAGCTACGTGGAGGTCGACGACATCGGGACCATCACCGGGCCCACGTCGATTCCGCACGACCCCACCGACCCGATCCACCTATTCGTGGACAGCGTCGTGGCCCAGGGCACTGCCGCCGGGATCGACCCCCCGCCGAACTGGCCGCCGGGGCCGTGATGCGTCTTCGCCGGGTACGTCCTCGCTCCTACGAACCCTTCCCGTCGCGCAGCGCCGCCTGCGCCGCGACGAGGCGGGCAACCGGGACGCGGAACGGGGAGCAGCTCACGTAGTCCAGGCCGGTCGTGTGGCAGAACTGGATCGACGCCGGCTCGCCGCCGTGCTCGCCGCAGATGCCGAGCTTGATCTTCGGATCGGTCTCGCGGCCCTTGCGGACGGCGATCTCGACGAGTTGACCCACGCCGGCGATGTCGATCGACTGGAACGGGTCCTCCTTGATGATCCCCGTCTCCATGTAGTCCGGCAGGAACGTGTTGATGTCGTCACGGCTGAAGCCGAACGCGAGCTGCGTCAGGTCGTTGGTGCCGAAGCTGAAGAAGTCCGCGTCCCTGGCGATCTCGTCGGCGGTCAGGGCCGCGCGCGGTATCTCGATCATCGTCCCGATCGGGATGGGGAGCCGGCCGGTGAAGCCCTTGTCCTTCCGAACCGCGGCGATCGTCTGCTCGGCGAGCTTGCGGAGGAACACCAGCTCCTCCCGTTTGCCGACGAGCGGGATCATGATCTCCGGACGCGCCTTGATGTTCTTGCGCCGACATGCGATCGCCGCCTCGACGATCGCCGTGACCTGCATCACGAGGATCTCGGGATAGGTGACCGCAAGCCGACACCCGCGGTGACCGAGCATCGGGTTCGCCTCGCGGAGAACCGAGACTCGGCGCTGGATCGTGTCGAGCGACACGCCCATGTCCTTCGCCAGCTCGCGTTGTGACTTCTCGGCGTGCGGCAGGAACTCGTGGAGCGGCGGGTCGAGCAGACGCACCGTCACCGGGTAGCCCTTCATCGCGGTGAAGATCCCGATGAAGTCGTCCCGCTGGTACGGGAGCAACCGCGCGAGCGCGGCCTCCCGTTCGTCGCGATTGTCGGCGAGGATCATCTCGCGCATGGCGAGGATCCGGTCACCCTCGAAGAACATGTGCTCGGTGCGGGTGAGACCGATGCCTTGGGCGCCGAACTCGCGGGCACGTTCGGCGTCGGCCGGCGTGTCGGCGTTGGTCCGCACGCCCAGCTTCCGGTGCTTGTCGCACCAGCTCATGAGCGTCTTGAAGTCGCTGGAGAGCTTCGGGATGGATCGCTTGACGGCGCCCGCCATCACCTCACCGGTGGAGCCGTCGATCGAGAGCGTGTCCTCGAACGTGAACGTCTTGTCGCCGATGGTGACCTGGCGCTTCGCCTCGTCGATCTCCAGCGCGCCGGCCCCGGCCACGCAACACGTGCCCCATCCCCGGGCGACGACCGCGGCGTGGCTGGTCATGCCGCCCGTCGACGTCAGGATGCCGACGGCATGGTGCATGCCCTCGACGTCCTCGGGCGAGGTCTCGTTGCGGACGAGGATGACCTTCTCGCCGGCGAGCGTGCGATCGACCGCCTGGGCTGCCGTGAAGGCGGGCTTCCCCGTGGCGGCGCCCGGCGACGCGGGCAAGCCGCGCGTGAGCACGTTCACGCCCTTCTTGGCGTCCGGCGCGAAGCTCGGCAGCAGGAGCTGGGTGACGGCCTCGGCGGGGATGCGCAGCAGCGCCTCGCGCTGCGTGATGAGCTTCTCCTTGACCATGTCCACCGCGACCTTCACCGCCGCGGCTCCGGTGCGCTTGCCCGAGCGGGTCTGGAGCATGTAGAGCTTGCCACGCTCGATGGTGAACTCGATGTCCTGCATGTCGCGATAATGGGCCTCGAGCACGTCCTTGATTTCGAGGAGCTGCTTGTAGACCTCGCTGTTCCATCGGGACATCTCGCTGACCGGGCGCGGGGTGCGGATGCCGGCGACGACGTCCTCGCCCTGGGCGTTGATCAGGAACTCGCCGTAGAACTGTCGGGCGCCGGTGGCGGGATCGCGCGTGAAGGCGACGCCCGTGCCGCTGGTCTCGCCCATGTTGCCGAAGACCATCGCCTGCACGTTGACGGCGGTCCCCACCAGGCCCTCGATCTGGTTGATGCGCCGGTAGCTCTTGGCGCGCGGCGCGTTCCAGCTCCGGAAGACCGCCTCGATCGAGCGCTCGAGCTGCACGTACGGATCCTGCGGGAAGGACTGGCCCACGTGCTCCCGGTAGACGCGCTTGTACGCCCGCACCAACTCCACGAGGCCCTTGGCCGGAACCTCCGTGTCGGTGTGCACGTGGTACTTCTGCTTGATCTCGTCGAACTCGTTCTCGAAGTGATGGTGGGCGGCGCCCATCACCACGTCGCCGAACATGTTGATCAGACGCCGGTAGGCGTCGAACGGGAAGCGCTCGTCATCCATCGACCCCACGAGCCCGCTGAGCGAGAGATCGTTGAGCCCGAGGTTGAGGACGGTGTCCATCATGCCCGGCATGGACACCGCCGCCCCGCTCCGCACCGACAGGAGCAGCGGCCGCGTCGACGATCCGAACTCCTTGCCGGTCTCTTTCTCGAGGAGCTTGATGTTCTTGCGGACCTCGTCCATCAGCCCCGCGGGGAGCTTGCCGTGTGCCTTCTCGTACGCCGCGCAGACCTCCGTGGTGATCGTGAAGCCGGGCGGCACCGGGAGCCCGAGCGAACTCATCTCGGCGAGGTTCGCGCCCTTACCGCCGAGCAGCAGGCGTCCGTCCTTCGGTGCGTCGGTTCGCGACTGGCCGAAGTAGTAGACCATCTTCGCGACCTTCGGAGCCCGCGCGTTCTTCGCGGGCTTTGGAGCGCGCGCGTTCTTCGGGGCCTTCGCAGTCCGCGAGGTCTTCGAAACCCGCGAGGTCTTCGAAACCCGTGAGGTCTTCGAAACCCGCGGAGTCTTCGTGGCCTTCGGGATCTTCGAGGTCTTCGGGGCCTTCCGGGTCGTCGATGCCGCGACCTTGCGCCGCGTACGGGTGGTCTTCGTCGTCGTTCGCTTCTTCGACGTCCGCTTCGTGGGGGGCTTCGTGGCCATGGTGGTCATGGGGAGTGTCCCAGTCCTTCCTTCCGAGAGTTGAGGATCGGCGATTCTAGCGTTCTGGGTATGATCCCGCCGTGCCACGCGTTCGATCCATCGACCTTCCGCTCGCGCCGACCGAGGTCATCGACCTCTGGTCCATCGATCGGCCACTCCTGGCGCTTCCATCAGGCGGAAACGGCCGGTGGTCGATCTTCGCGACGCCGGAGGATTGGTTCACGGTGCCGGCGGACGGCCGGACGCCGGATCCGCTGGCCGCTCTGGACCGTGTCCTCGCGTCCACGAGGATCCCGGGATCCACCGCGACGCCCTTTCCGGGCGGCTGGATCGGTTTCCTCTCCTACGACCTCGGCGCGGTTATCGAGCCTTCGGCGCGGAACTCGGCCGCCGGCGCGCGGCCCTCGGCGTGGCCGCTGATCCAGCTTGCCCACTGCTCGGCCGCACTCGTCCACGACCGAGAACTGGATCGCTGGCTCGAGATCGGCGACGCCGACCTCGCCGCGGATCTCGCCGACGAACCGACGACGCCGGCCGCCGATCCCCAGATCGGATCCTGGTCCAGTTCGCCGGACCCCGACACCTACCTCGCCGCGGTGGCGCGAACTCTGGACTGGATCGCCGCCGGCGACATCTTCCAGGCGAACGTCACCCGCCGGCTCACCGCCCGCTTCGCCGGGTCGACGCGACGGCTCGCGCGACGCGCCCTGACCGCCGCCGGCGCGCCGCACGGCGCGTACCTCGAACTGCCCGACGGTCGCGCGATCGTCTCCATGAGCCCCGAGCTGTTCCTCGACGTCGATCCCGCGACCCGCCGCGTCGTCACCCGGCCGATCAAGGGAACGCGTCCGGCCCGGACGGACCCCGCCGAGCTGCTGCGTTCGGAGAAGGACACCGCCGAGCTGAACATGATCATCGATCTCATGCGCAACGACCTTGGTCGCGTGTGCGAGTACGGATCGGTGCGCGTGCCCGGCGGGCGCACGGTCGAGACGCACCCGACCGTGCACCACGGCGTCGCCACCGTCGAAGGCCGGCTGCGCGTCGGCGTCACGGCCGGCGATCTTCTCGGCGCGACGTTCCCCGCCGGCTCGATCACCGGCGCCCCGAAGATCCGGGCGATGCAGATCATCGACGAACTGGAGCCGACGGCTCGCGGGCCGTCGTTCGGGTCGATCGGCTTCTTCGGCGACGATGGTCGGATCGGGCTGAACGTGGCGATCCGCACGATCCTGCTCACCGCCGGTGAGATCGCCTACGCCGTCGGGGGCGGGATCGTGGCCGACTCGAACCCCATCGCCGAGTACCGTGAGAGCCAGGACAAGACCGCCGTGCTGCACCTGGCGACGGGGAGCTGTCAGCTTCGCACCTGCGCCGGTAGCTCATCGCGGTTCGTCATCGCCGATCGTCATCGTTCCTCGTGATCTCATCTCCGCCTCGTTCTCG
>JAAELP010000416.1 GCA_024226535.1 Planctomycetota bacterium
ACTAGAAACGGCCCCGTCCGGCGAGCATTCACATAGCCGGCAGGATGCCGGCGCCTATGAGCACGCAAGGACTTCCCTGCATGAGCCGCAGGACGCGGCGTCAAAACACGGACTCCCGAACGTCAACGTGCTCCGTCGCGCAACCACCCAACCGTCAGCGGAGCCGGCAGGACGCCGGCGCAGCGGTAGGTCCCCCGCTTGCGGGATATCCGCTCACGTCTACTCTCGCGCCACCTTCGCGGTGGCGTCCGGCGAGGTGCTCGACGCGGCCGGCTTCGCCGCCGCCCGCTTCTGTACCGCCGGAAGCTGTCGCGCCGATTTTACCGCGATCACGCCGATGAACCCGAAGAGCACCAGCGCGATCGCGTACACGAAGCGCACGCGCAGACCCATGATCACGAGGGCTACGAGGCCGACGCCGACGACGCCGAAGAGCACGCTGATGCCGTACAGCGCCATCACCGCCTTGCGCACACCGCCGAGAGCGCGGCACAACTGGTGGTGGATGTGCTTGTCATCGGCGGCGGACATCGGCTTGCCCGCGAGCCAGCGCCGGATGATGGCGAGTACCGTGTCCATGATGGGCAGAGCGAAGACGATGAGCCCCGCGAAGACGAGGTGTGTCTGGCCGAGGTCGCCGAGCATCAGGATCGTGACCACGCACGTATAGCCGAGCAAGAGGCTCCCGCAGTCTCCCAGGAAGATCGACGCGGGGTTCCAGTTGTGCGGCAGGAACCCGAGCACGGCCCCGAGCAGCGCGATGCAGAGCACGATCCTCGCGCCGGCGAGCGAAGTGTCCGCCAACTCCGGGTTGACCGTCGGCGCCACGAGCAGGCAGATGACGAGCAGACCCACCGCGACGATCGCCACCACGCCGGAGAGCAGCCCGTCCAGACCGTCGATGAGGTTGGCGGCGTTGCACCCGCCGAGGACGAAGATGGCGATGAGCGCGGTGCCCGTCCAGTAGAAGATGTCGGAGTTCAGGAGCTGGATCGAGCCCAGTGTCAGCAGCACCTCTTCGGGGCCGCCCATGAACGGGATGAGCAGCCCCTCGGCGACGCGCACGCCGACGTCGAACATCGCGAGCGCCGCGGCGGCGACGAGCTGACCGGCGATCTTCAGACGCGGATCCCAGCCCCACACGTCATCGGCGAAGCCGGTGAACATGATCGCGCCCATGCCGATGACAACCGCGAACGGGACGGGCATGAATCCGCTCGTGTACTCGTCGCTCGTGAAATAGCTGATCCCGATCGCGACGACGAGCCCGATGAACACCGCGACACCGCCGAGGTACGCCACCGGGTACGGGTGCTTCTTGCGTGTCGCATCGGGGTGATCGACGACGTCCGCGGCGATCGCGAAGCGGCGCACGATCGGCGTGGCCAGCAGTGTCACCAGGAACGCAACCACGAAGATGTGCGCGTAGCTGTTGAGCAGGTTCAGGGCGGTCAGGCCCAACGACTCCGTCTCGAAACCGGTGATCGGCGCGACGAGGGTCGGCTCCAGTTCGTCGGGGAACTGATCGAGGATGAGCGGAGGCACTGTCATGACGCGCTCGACTCCACGGATCGCTCCGCCTCTCCGGCTCGGGCGAGGTCGCGGATCGTCTCCTCCAGCGGGATCGACGGGGCGAAGTCGATCGCTTCGCGGATCCGCGTGAGGTCCGGGCGGCGGTCGCGGAGGTCGTCGAACCCCGCGCCGAACGCCTCGTCATAGGGTACGTTCCGAATCGGCGACGCGCTGTCGAGCGTGTGCACCACGAGCTCGGCGAGGGCCCGGATCGCGACCGGGACGTCGTGGCCGAGGTTGAACACGCGCCCGTGGCAGGCGGGGGTCCCGAGCATCTGCGGCAGCGCCCGAACCACATCGCGCACGTCGCAGAAGCACCGGGTCTGCCGGCCGTCGCCGTAGACCTCCAGCGGCTCGCCCGCGAGCGCGGCGGCCACGAAGCGGGGCAGGACCATCCCATAGGTGCCGACCTGCCGCGGGCCGACGGTGTTGAACAGACGCACGATCGCCACCGGCAGATCATGCTCACGGTGCCACGCGAGGCCGAGGTACTCGTCGATCGCCTTGGAGCACGCGTAGGACCAGCGGTGCAGGGTGGTGGGGCCGTAGACGACGTCGTCGTCCTCGCCGAAGGGGGTGGCGGTCGTCTTGCCGTAGACCTCGGAGGTCGAGGTGATGAGCACCGGCGTGCGGTTCACGGCGGCGAACTGGAAGACCGCGCTCGTCCCCTCGACGTTCGTCTCGATCGTGTGGATCGGCTGCTCGATGACGAGGCGGACGCCGACCGCGGCGGCGAGGTGGTAGATCTCGTCGAACCGGCGCGGGTCGAGGGCGCCGAGCACGTGGGCGACATCGCCTTCGACGATCTCGACGCGTCCCGGGTCCGCGTCGCGCAGGTTCTCCCGGCGACCGGTCGAGAAATCGTCGACCACGACGACGTTGTCGCCGCGTCGCAGCAACCGTTCGACGAGGTGCGACCCGACGAACCCCCCACCGCCCGTGACGAGGCTCACGCGTTGGCCGGTCCCGCTCACGACGGGGTCCGGCTGGCGTACTCGGCCATGGTGGCGAAGTTCTTCTTGAAGTATCCGCCGGCCGTGCCGCGAGGCCGGTTGAGGATGATCCCGAGCAGCTCGGCGTGGGCGTCGGTGAGCTGGTTGATGAGCCGCGCGACGAGCCCCCGCTGCTCCTGGTAGGCCCGCACGAGCAGCACCGAAGCATCGAGCTTGTTGGCGAGCACCATCGGCTCGCCCGCGACCACCGCCGGCGGGCTGTCGAAGATGATCACGTCGAACCGGGTGCGCATCTCCGCGACGAGGCTGTCGAACCGCTCGGTGTTGAGCCGGTCGATCACCCGATTCGCGGGCGTGCCGGCCGGGAGCACGCTGATGCCCGGCTCGATCTCGGTCACCGCGTCGTCGAGCGTCACCTCGTCGGTCAGCAGGTCGCCGAGACCGGGGCCGTCTTCCTCGACGCCCATGGCCCGCGCCAGGCCGGGCCGCCGGAAGTTGGCGTCGGCGAGGAGGACATCGTGCCCCGTCGCCGCGAGCCCGATCGCGAGGTTGGTCGCGGCGGTCGTCGTCCCGGCGCGGGGCAGCCCGCCGACGAGCACGAGCGTCTGGTAGCCGGCGCGATCGATCGACCGCACCAGCGGCGTGCACGCCTGCCGGTACGACTCGGCGAGCACGCTGGACGGGAATCGTCGCAGCACGAGCTCGGCGCTCTGGCACTTGGTCGGGTCGTCCTCGAGGTCGGGAATGACGCCGAGCAGGTGCGCGCCCGGAAGGACCGCGAGGTCGCTGGCGCTCTTGATCCGGTGGTCGGTCATCTCGCGGAAGAAGATGACGCCGACCGTGAGCCCCAACGAGAGCAGGACCCCGAGCGGGATGATGATCTGCGGAAGCGGGAAGGACAGCTCCCGCGGCTCCTGCGCGATGAGCGCGACGCCGACGCGCTGGGCATCGGTACGCAGCCGCATGAGCTGAATCTCCTTGATCAGCGCGCGGTCGTTCTCGCGCTCGACCATGAGGTGCTCGCGCTGCGCCTGGAGCGCCTGAAACTGTGACTGCCGGGCCGCGAGCTCGCTGAGCTTGCTGCTCTTCTCCTCGCGCTCGATCTCCAGCTCCTCGAGCATGCGCTGGTAGCGCTCCATCATGTCGTGGTGCATCTTGAGCTGGGCGTTCAGATTCCGTTCGAGGATCTCGTCGGTCTTCGCCCGCTTCTCGGCCTCGGCGGCCTGGAGCCGCGATTCCGCGTCGAGGACGGCGTTGTGATTCTCGCGGAACCTCTCGCGGGTGACGCGAAGCGCGATCTTGAGCTCCTCGACGATGCGGATGTGCGAAACCATGCCGAAGTCGTTCTCGGCCTCCACGATGTCCTCGTGGGTCGGCTGCATCGTTCCCTCGAGCTTCGCCGCGACCTGGAGGTACGTCGATCGCGCGAGCGAGAACATCTCCGTCGCCTGGGAGATCTTCGTGACGATCTCGCCCACCGCCAGCGCAGCCTCGCTGAACCGCGGGTCGTCGAGGCTCGTGATGTCCGCGTCCATGATGTAGGACTGGATCTGCTGCTCGAGATCCTGGATCTGGAGATTCGTGTCGCGCTGCTGGTCCTTGAACAGGTCCAGGTTCTCGTTGTGAATCTCGGCGTCGAGCGCCTTCCGCTTGTCCATGAACGCGCGGGCGATGGCGTTGAGCACGATCGGCACGTCCCGCGCGCGGTGCGACGACCAGCTCACGCGGAACAGTTCCGTGCCACGCACGACGCTCGTGTTGAGGTCCTCTTCCAGCTCATCCACCGCCTCCGAGAGCAACGGCGAGCCATCCTTGACGAAGTTCTTCTGGAACCAATCCGTCTTCTGCTGCACGTCCAGCTTGTTGACGGCGCCGGTGAGCACGTCCCGGCTCTTCAGGAGCACGAGCTGCGTGCTCGCGATCCGGGCGACGTCCTCGTCCTTGAGCGAGACCTGCGTGGTCACGTCGCCGGCCTCGCGGACACCGGGCCGCACCTCGAAGAGCACCTCGTTCGTGTAGAGCGGATAGAGCCGCCGCAACCCGACGAAGGTGCCCACGCCGAGACCCGCACCCACCATGCACGCGACCATCAGCAAGAGGATGTGCCGCCGCAGGAGGCGCAGCGGATCGACGCTGGCCGCCCGCGCCGGCGGACCACCGGAACGGGGACGGCCGGGGCCACCCCGCACGGGCATCGGTCGGCTGGGCGCGACGGTCGCCATGGTCTTCGTCAACTCCTCTGGAGCGTGCCGGAATATTCTCGGACGGCCGCCGGCCGCAAGGCTCCTTCTGCCTTACTGCCGGCCACGGGTCCTGGTTCGTATATCGTCGCTCAACTTCTGAATCTCCTCCCGAGTCTCACGATCGGGCTTCGATTCAGCCGCATCCTGGAGGTACCGGAGGGCCGTATCGGGCTCTCCGACGCAGTTCAGGACGTACGCGAGGTGCAGCAGGTTGGTGGCGTTGCGGTCGATCTGGACGCTCTGCCGCATCACGCTCTGGGCCTCCTGGCATCGATCCAGCCGGAAGAGAATCCAGCCCACGGTGTCGAGCACCGACCACGACGGCGGGATCTGGAGGCTGCGGGCCTTCTGCGCGTACTCCAGCGCCTCCTCGGACCGGTCCATCTGATCCAGCAGGTACGCCGTGTTGTTGAGCACCTCGATGTTGTTCGGGTCGATCTCGAGCACGCCCTGGAACGCGGCGAGGGCCTCGTCGTATTCCGCCGAGAGCAGGAGCACCACCGCGAGGTCCGCGTTGAGCCGCATCCGCAGCCCCTTGGCATCGGCCGGGCAGCGCTCCAGCGCCTCCCGCAGCAACGCGATCGCGCGATCGAACCCGGCGCGGCCCTGGGCCCGCCAGATCGTCGCCAGCGAATGCAGTTCGTACGCGTCGGGCTCGGCCGAGCCGGCCAGATCGCGGGCGAACGCCTCAGCCTGCGATGCCTCCTCCGGAGTGAAGATGTGCCCGAGCACGGCATACCACCCGCGGATGGAGGCGGCGGTCGCCTTGCCCTCCCGGATGAGCGCGCGCTGTTGTTCGTAAGCGCGGCGCATCTCCTCCTCGGCCGCGGCGCGGTCGTTCTGCTCGGCGAGCGCCCGCGCGTACACGGCACGCACGATCGGGGCCGTCTTGAAGAGGTCGGGATACCGTCCGATGAGATCGATCGCTTCCGCGATGAGGGGCGGCTTAGCGGTCAGGTAGGCCTCCGCGGCCTTGGCGAGCATCCGCGCCTGCGGCGCGGCCTCCACCGCCGCCTGGAACTCCCTCGCCGCGGCGCGGGCATCGTCGCGGTGGGACATGTAGATGTTGCCCAGCCGCTCGCGCCACGGAACGGCGTACGGATCGAGCCGAATGGCCTCCTTGCACAACGTGATCGCGCGCTCGACACGCCGATCCTCGAGCAGCATCTGCAGGAGGATCTGCCGCGCCTGGTCCTGCTCCGGAGAACGCTCCAGCAACCGCTCCAGCTCCGCCTGGGCGGCGGTGCGGGCGCCTTGCGCCTGGAGGACGGCGACGCGGGTGAGGCTCGTGCGGAAGAAGCCCTCGGCCACCTGGTCGGCCCGGGCGAGCGCGCTGAGAGCGTCGTCGAGGTGCACCGTCTCCTGCGTCCGCTGGAAAGAGCCGTACAGGCTTCGGGCCCGGATGACGTGCGGCATCGGATCGGTCGGGGACAGGTCCGCGGCGAGGGCGAGCATCTCGTCCTGCTCCTTGAAGCGTCGTTCCGCCTCCGCCTCGCGCCCCGAGCGCCAGAGATCGTTCGCCTCGCGAGCGAGAAGCGTCGCCCGCAGCATGGTGCTCGTCGCGTTCACGCCGCTCACACGCTCCACCTCGTCGAGCGCTCGGCGCGCCTCCTCGAGGCGATCGAGCATGAGCAGGCATTCGGCGTGGTGCATCTCGATACGCCGGACGCGTTCATCGCCGGTGATCGATTCGAAGATCGGGAGGGCATCGCCGTACCGCTGCTCGCCGAAGTACAGCTCACCGAGCGCAAGCTTGGCGCGATTCGTGTCCGACCCCTCGACCTTGCCGGCATCGATGAACGCCGTCGCGGCCTGCCCGTTGCGACGCGCCTCGGCGTAGAACACGCCCAGGGCCAGCAACGCGTTGACCTTGTCCTCGGCGTTCTCCTGCTCGTCGGCGAACGCCCGCAGTGCCGCGCCGCCGGCGTCGATGTCGCCGCTGCCCTGATGGAGCCGCGCCCGAAGCACGTACCAGCCGAGATCGCGCTCCTCCGGCGGCATGATCTGGTCGACGATTTCCGCCGCTTCCGCCCGCCACTCGGTCCGCATGTCCTCGATGAGCGCGTTGCGGCCGGCGGTCGAGAGCCGGTTCCATCGCTCCACCGTGTACCGCGGCTGCCCCTGGCTGTCGAGGACCAACTCGCGCCGAGGCTCCGCCGTTCCCAGAAGGATGGCCAGCGACGCGGCGTTCACCGTGTCGTCCGGATCCGACTCGTAAATCGCGGCGCGCCGCCTCATGCACTCGGTGGCGTTGCCGACGTCCAGCTCCAGGTTGAGCCACTGCTCGCGCATCCTCCGGTCGTTGGGGGCAATGCGGCGGCCGCTTCGGAAGACCTGGAGCGCCCGGTTCTTGTTGCCCATGCGCATGAGGAGTGAGCCGTACTCCATCACCGTCTCCACGTGGGTCGGGTTGTTGTTGTACGAGCGCTCCAGCGCGGCGAGGGCGTCGGGGAGGTTGCCGGCGGCCAGGTACGCGGTCGCGAGGAGCCGCCAGGCGGTGTCGGAGAACGCCAGCCGGTCGGCGGCCGTGCGGAAGGCGCGGACGGCGGCGTCGGCGTTCCCGCGGGCCAGTTCGTATCGTCCGCGGAACAACGCGCCGCCGGCCTGGTCGGCGTTCTGCTCCTCCGCCTCGTCCACGACTGCCTGGGCCGTCGTCCAATCCTCGGCGATCACGGCCTCCACGAAACGGTAGTCGATGAAGCGAGCGTGGTTGGGGGCGAGCTGCTCGACGCGGGCGCGCTGCGTCTGCTCCTCGGCGCGGGCGCGGGTGACGAGGTCGCGCGCCTCCGCCGCCAACTCGGTTCGCCCGCCCGCCTCGTGCCGCTCGGCGTCGGCCTCGCTGCGCTGGGCCAGCGCGCGCATGGCGATGAGCGTCTCGATCGCCGTGTCTTCCTCGCCGGCCGTGGTCTCCTCGATGAAGGCTTTGAGGACGGCGATCGGATCATCGTGTTTGATCCTCTCCCGGAGACCGATGAAGGTCGGGTTGCCGGGCGACAGCTCGAGCGCGCGTTCGACGTAGCGGAGGGCGTCGTCGGGTCGCCCCGTGGCCATCGAGACGCGGATGAGACCGTTGAGCACGCGGAGGTCGTCCGGCCACTTCTCGAAGGCGCCCATCAGGATCGACCGGGCGCCGTCCAGCTCGCCCTTCTCGATCGCGTCCTGCCCTCTCTGGAGCGTGGCCTGCACGGGATCGCCGATCACCTCGTCAGCGGCGCCGAGTTGGCGCATGCACTCGGCGCGGATCAGTCGCGCCGCCTCGACATCCTCGATCTCGAGGATCTGGTCGGCGAGGGCGATCGCCTCCTCGTAACGCTTCAGCTCCAGTTGGGTGCGCAGCAGGCGCACGAGCAGCTCGACGTTCGTCGGGGCGAGTTCGACCGCCTTCTGGTAGTTCTGGTACGCGGCGCCGACCTGCCCCTGCCGCTCGAGGGACACCGCCGCGTAGAGCAGCGTCTCGAAGTCGGGGCTCTCGAGATCCGTGAGCAGGCGGTTGAACAGGGCGGCGGCCTGCGGAAAGTCCTCCTTCGCGTACGCATACTTCGCGCGGGCGCGGATGAAGATGAGGTCCGCCTCGGGATCGGCCGTGCGCGACTCCAGCTCGGCGAGCGCGGTCTCGATGCCCGGCAGCAAGCCGGGACGGTCGGCCGCGTCGGCGGTCTCCCACCGTCGCATGGCGATATCCACCTTGAGCGAGGCGGCGGCGCGACGGAGCTGGTCCTGGAACTGCGAGAGATAGCTGACGGGCAGGATCTCCGCCTCGATGATCTCCGTGCACGCCTGCTCTGCCGCGTCGAACTCGCGGTTGAAGTAATGCAGCCGCGCCTTGCTGAGCCGTTGGTCGTGTGCGTCGGGGTGCGTGGCGATGTACTCGTCGACGAGCTCGACGGGATCGGGGAGATTCTCGATCCACGAGAGCCGGGCGAGCACCGTTGCGGCCTGGGTGTTCAGCCAGGGGTCGCCTCGCTCCCGGACCAGGACCAGCATCTCGTCGACCAGCTCGCGGATCTCGTCCGGATCGGGCTCGTCGGTGCCGATGCGACGCTCGTAATCCGCCAGGCTCAGAGCGACGAGCAACACCTCGGGGCCGTCGGTCACCGAACCACGCGCCTCGGCCATCTTCTCGTGGATGCGCTTGCGCATCTTCTCGGCCGGAATCGCCCGTCCCTCGTTCTGGTAGCGCGTGGCCCGCGCGACCAGGCCGTCGAGGAGCGTGGACCATCCGGTGTCGCTGTCGGGCACCTGCACGAGGTACTCCGTCAGGTCGCTCACCCCCTGCTTGACCTCGTCCTCGGTCAATCGGTCGAGCATCCACGAGGCGGTTCGCGCCGCCCCGAGATAGAACTTGGCCTTGATCCGCGTCGGCTCGGAGGCGGGCAGACGCTCCCACATGTCGTCGCCAGCCTCGATGATCGCGTCGGAGTACGCCCACGAGTTGCTCCGCCGGAACGTCTCGTGCAACTCTTCGAGGAGTCGAAGATGACGTTCCGGCTCGCTCGGATGATGCGTCGCCCCGTGCTTCAGGACTCGAACGTACTCCTGGTAGCGGGCCCGCGCCTCGTCGGCGGTGTCCGGGCGAATGGCGAGGACGGCCGCCTCCATCTTGGCGAGGTAGTCGGAATTGCCCGTCTCCTTGCCGATCGCGCGCTCGTAGAGCCGCGCCGCCTTCCGGTAGTCGCCCTGCTGGACGAACTCGTCGGCCTTCCGGACGCGCCGCTCGACATTCGTCTTGACGTTGAAGTACCAGACCGCACCGACGAGCCCGAACAGCACGCCGGTGATGATGATCAGAATGAGGATGAACTTGGTGTTGATTCGAGCTGCCATGTCTTCTCTCGGTTACGAACGAACCCCGTCACCCGGTCCCCGCGGCGGCGCGAGCCTGAACCTCCGGCCAGTCCGGCAGGCAGCGCATCAACTCCGGGAGCAATGCGTCGAGGAACTCGGCGGAACGTGTCACGAACTGCTCGGGAGTCAGGTCGCGGCCGCCGATGGAGTGCAACTGCACCTTGCAGTAGTAGGCGTACCGCTCCGACTTCTTGAAAGCGAGCAGCTTTACCTCCTCCGGGGTCACCGCGATCCGCCCGTTGGCGATGAAAAGGTACCCGGCATAGACCCTCCGGTCGAGGGCGTCGTCGTGGCTGAACTCCGTCGTCCGGAGCCGGAACTCCCCGGCCGGCATGTGCACGGAGACCACCTCGTGGGTGATGGGGTGCGGGTAGGTCACCATCGGCCACGGCGTGCCGCCCGGATCGGTCACGGCGGGGTCGTCCCGCCACCCCGCGCGGGCGAGGTCCACGGGCATGTTGCGAGGCGTTGATCGCGTGTTGTAGCCGGCGGCGATGAAGCACCGATCCGGAACGTGCGGCACGGCGTCGATCATCCCCGTGTAGTAGGTGACGTGGAGTTGGATCTGGGCTTCGTCGGGATCGTCCTCGCGAACGTAGACCCGCTCGAGGTAGATATCCGTGCCCAACTCCTCCACCATTTCCGCGGAGTACTTCCGCTCGCCGCCGATCAATCGCCACCCGGGCAGCACCGTCGAGATGTTGCTCAGGTGCTCGCGCGGCCGGACCGGCAGCTTGCGCAGGTACACGTCCAGGCCGCGAACGGCGGCGCGAAGACCGACCGCGCCGACCGTCATCGTCAGGCACACGAGGATCAAGGCGAGCTTGGCGTGTCGATCGAACATCAAGCGGTGCGCTCCACCATGAGGTGGCGCACGATCCAGATGACGCCGAGATAGATGAGGAACGCGGGCACGAGCCAGACGAGCCCCACGAACGAGTGGAAGTCCCCGGCGGCGAAATCCGCGTCGACGACCGAGAGCAGGGCGAGGGAGACCACGCGAAGAATGTTGACGAAGATCGCGGTGGGGACGCCCATGGCCACGACGAGCGCGCGTTGCCAGAAGCGCTTGAGCCCGGTGAAGGCCATCGCCACGCCCAGCGCAAGGAACGCCATGAGCATGCGCATGCCCGAGCACGCCTCGGCGATGTTGAGCGGCCTGATCTCACCGTTGTGAAACAGGTTGAGCGTGTTGCCCTCGCGATCGATGTCGAACCCGAGGACGACCATGAGCAGGTACGAGCCGCGCGCGGTCACGTCCTGGAGCCGGAACGTCACCAGCTCCAGGAGCCGGTACGAGATCGTCTGGCCGAAGATGAACAGGTACGCGAGCGGAAACCAGAGCCAGATCATCGCCCGGAATCCGCAGAACAGGAGCACGACGCCGGCGAGCGTGAGCCCGACACCGACCCCTTGGACGTTGTGATGCGCGAGCACCTGCGGGCCGATCGTCCCGAGGAGGTAGATCGTGATCCCCAACGCGATCGGCACGAAGCCGATCCACGTCGTCCGGAACGGTCGGGCGAGCAACTCGCGCCGGCGCAAGTAGACGAAGTACCCGGCGATGAACGGGATCACGAGGGTGTGGCCCCAGTCGGCCTGTTCCTCGATCGCCCACTCCACCTGCCGGATGAAGAAATCGCTGAAGACCCAGAGCATCAGGCCCGCCACGACGACGGCACCGATGACCGGCCCGCGCTCGAGGCGGGCGGGGGCGGCCTGGTCCTGTCTCTCGGCGATGGCCTGGCTCATCGTCTTCACAGTACGAGCGGCGGGCGGTCGAGGGTCACGAAAACCGCCAGCACGCCCCCCGGCCTGCTACCGCGTGAATCCCGGCGGCACACCGAAGACGTCGTTGCCGAAGTTCCGGTCCAGGAGCAGGCCGAACCCGTACGTCGCCCGAAAACCGTTGCGGATCACCGCGAGCGGCGTGGCGATCCAGCTCGTTCCGATAATGATGTGGTCGTCGGGCTTCAGAAGGACGTCCGGCTCGGTGCGGTGGCGGATCGCCCCGAGGTTCAGGCGGATCGCGGCCTCGCGGTTGTCGCCCACCATGCGGATCAGGTCCACGCGTTCGGGGATGGCGAGTTGGCCGAGACCTCCCGCGGAGGCGACGAGGCGGCTCAGCGTGATCCCGTTCGGCGGCAGCGAGAACGTGCCGGGCCGGTTGATCTGCCCCTCGATGTAGACCACGCCCTCGACGGGCGGCTCGACGTAGATGCGATCGTCGGGACGGACGACGATGTTGTACCGGCTGTCGCCACGCTGGAGACGGTCGTTGGGGATCCTGATGATGCGTTCGACGAACAGCGGCGCTTCGCCTACTGCGTCGGCGACTACCTCGGGCACCTCGGCGCCGCGGGCGACGCGGACCCACTCGCCGCGCTCCTCGACGTAGATCCACGTGCCGACGTCGTCGCGCTCGGCGCGGCGCACGGTGTCGATGTCGACCTCCGGCTCGCCGGGCGCCCGGGCGGGCTCGAGCTCGTCGATATCGATCACCGGTGGCGGCGGCAGGTCCCTCGCGCCCGTATTCGACGCCGGTCGCGGATCGGCCGGCGGGGGCACGATCTCGACGGGATCGTCCGCCGGCGGCGGCATGGAGTCGAGGAGATCGTCGATGTCGATGATCGGTTCGGTGTCCTGGCGCAGGACGCCGGGGCTCACCTCGTTGCGGGGACGATCGTCGTCGAGCTGGTCGATGAGCTCGTCGATGTCGACGGGCGGCTCGACCGGCGGCGGCGCGGGGGTGCCGCCGGTGTCCCGCGGGGCACCGGGACGCCCGCGCTCGAACATCGGCTTGACGTCCTCGCTCAACCCGACCTGTCGGATGACGTAGATGCTTTCGATCGTCTGCCCCACGCCTCCGGCGAGCGCGAGCGCGTCGATCAGCCGGAGGTCGGGATCGATGAGGTTGTAGAGGCTCGGTGTCCGGATGGCGCCGTAGACCGTGTAGTGGAACGCGGTGCCGTCCTCGACGACGACATCGACCTGCGGCCGCGTCATGTAGTCTCGGGAGAGGATCTCGCTGAGGACGTCCTCGATCTCCTGGGGCGTGCGGCCCGCGGCCTCGAGCTCGCCCACCTTCGGCACGCGGAGGAATCCGCCGGCGTCGATCCGTCGCGTGGTCGTCGACCACTCTCCTTCGCGGAACAGCTCGAAGATCTGGACCGTCACGAAGTCGCCGGGGACGGCGCGGTACGCCAGGTCGCTCGGGATGAGATCCTCGGGCGTGACGTCGCTGGTCTGGCCCCAGTAGTCATCGTCCTGCTCGATCACGTCGATCCGCTCGAGAATGGGGATCGTCGTGGGCTGGTTCTCCCAGTACCCCGTGATGGAGGGGTTGAAGAAGGAGTCCACCTCGCAGCCGACCAGGCCCCCGGCGAGGAGCAGGATGAGCAGGGTCGGGCCTCTCATGTGTCGAGCCATGTTCATGACGGGTATTGCTTCAAGGAGACTCGGCGCACCGGGAGGGTCTCGCGGGCGAGATCAGTACACCTGTATCGGTTGAGGGGGTCGGTTGGTTTGGGGGAATTCGATGCGGAATGCCCCTCTCCGATGCCACCGCCGCCGGAGACGCACTCCCGGAAATGGTGTCAGCCACCATTTTGGAGGGGCTAGACTAGGGGCGATGACCCGACCCGATGCTCCCATCTCCGAACGGGCGCTGGAGCGCACGCTGGCGCGGCACCCGCGGCCGCTGGGGGGGGATACCGCGCGGCGACGCGATCCGGCGGCCGTGAGCCTCTCCGGAATGATCCTGAACAACGACGATGCCGGGGGCAATCACCTGCGGCTCGGGCGGAAGCCGGACTGGCTGAGGGCGCGGGTGCCCGGCGGCGAGGGGTATCACCGCCTCAAGTCGATCGTGGACGGGCACGGGCTGCACACGGTCTGCCAGGAGGCCTCGTGCCCCAATCTCGGGGAGTGCTGGTCCCGCGGCACGGCCACGATCATGATCCTCGGTGATACCTGCACCCGGTCCTGCGGTTTCTGCAATGTTCGGACCGGCCAGCCGCTACCACCGGATCCGGACGAGCCGCGGCGTGTCGCCGAGTCGCTGGCGATGATGGGCCTGAAGCACGTCGTGATCACCTGCGTCGATCGCGACGATCTCGCCGACGGTGGCGCCGCGATCTGGGCCGAGACGATCGTGCGGACACGCGAGGCCTGCCCGACGATGTCGATCGAGGCGCTGATCGGCGATCTCAAGGGTGACGGGGACGACCTTCAGGTCATCATCGACGCGCGCCCGGAGATCCTCGCCCACAATCTGGAGACGGTCCGCCGGATGCACCCGGCCGTACGCCCCCAGGCACGGTACGAGCGGTCCATCGAGGTCCTCCGGCGCATCAAGGCCGGCGGTCTCGTGACCAAGACGAGCATCATGGTCGGGATCGGCGAGCGCGACGACGAGGTGATCGAGATGATGGACGACCTCCGCGCCGCGGCCGACATCGACATCCTCACGATCGGCCAGTACCTCCAGCCGACGCGCAATCACCTGCCCATCGACCGCTGGGTCACCCCCGAGCAGTTCGACCAGTACAAGCTGGAGGGCCTCCAGCGTGGCTTCAAGGTCGTCGAGTCCGGCCCGCTCGTGCGCAGCAGCTACCACGCTGAGGAGCAGGCGGAGCAGGCCGGGGCGACCCGCTAGGGAGAGCAGTTGAGATTCGCAGCGCACGTCGCTGCCGGCCTCAGGCGGGTTGGTTGACCATCGCCTTCATGCGGCGGACGACCTCCTCGACGTTCTCGCGCGTGTTGAACGCGGAGATGCGGAAGTAGCCCTCGCCGCAGCGGCCGAAGCCGACACCGGGGGTGACCACGACGTTGGCCTCCTCCAGCATCCGGTCGAACATTCCCCAGGAGTCCACGCCGTCCGGACAGGTGACCCAGACGTACGGGGCATCCACGCCGCCGTAGACGGTGAGCCCGATCGAACGGCACCCTTCGCGCAGGAGCCGGGCGTTCTCGAGGTAGTTCTCGATGACGTTCCGCGTCTGCGCGCGGCCGGCCTCGGAGTACAGCGCCTCGGCGCCGCGCTGCACGACGTAGCCGACGCTGTTGGACTTCGTGCTCCACCGCCGCGCCCACAGGCCGTGCAACGGCACCTCTTCCCCGCCGCGTGTGCGTCCCGCGAGCTCGCGCGGGCAGACGGTGTACCCGCAACGCACCCCGGTGAACCCGCCGTTCTTCGAGAAGCTGTGGAACTCCATCGCGCAGCGGCGAGCGCCGTCGATCTCGTAGATCGAGCGCGGCGCGTCCGCCTCGCGCACGAAATCCTTGTACGCGACGTCGTACAGGATGATCGCATCGTGCTCCAACGCGTAGTCGACCCACGCGCGAAGCTGCTCGCGGGTGATCATCCCGCCGGTGGGATTGTTCGGATAGCAGAGGTAGACGAGATCCAGCGGCGCCGACGGGATGGCGGGGACGAAGCCGTTGTCCGCCGTGCACGGCAAGTAGGTCAGCCCATCGTAGCTGCCGTCGTCGCGGGCCTCCCCGGTGTGCCCCGCCATCACGTTGGAGTCGACGTAGACCGGGTAGACCGGGTCGGTGATTCCCGTGCGGTTGCCCGTGCCGAGCACGTCGAGGATCGCGCCACAATCGGTCTTCGAGCCATCGGAGATGAAGACCTCATCCGGGGCGATGTCCAGGCCGTCGAAGTCGCCGGCGACGATCGCCTCGCGAAGGAAGTCGTAGCCCAGCGGCGGCCCGTACCCGCGGAACGTCTCCCGGCGTCCCATCTCGTCGAGGGCCGCGTGCATGGCGTCCAGCACCGCGGGCACGAGCGGCTCGGTGACGTCGCCGATGCCGCACCTGACGATCCGCGACGCGGCGGCCGGCTCGCGCTCGAGGAACGCGGTCACGCGCCGGGCGATCTCCGGAAACAGGTACGCGCCGCGGAGCTTGAGGTAGTTGTCGTTGATGTTGGTCATGGTCTCGCTCGACGTGATCGCGCGAAGGCGCCGAACGTCGGCACCTTCGTCGCTTCATCGCAACGTCGCTTCGTCGCTCCGTCGCTACTTCTGCTTCTGCGGTGCCGCCGTCGTGTTCTCTTCCGCGACGCCCACCAGCGCGTCGAACGTCACCGGGTCGGCGATCGCGATCTCGCTCAGCATCTTCCGGTTCAGGAGGATCCCGGCCCGCTGGAGCCCGTTCATGAAGCGGCTGTAGCGCGAGCCGCGCATCCGGCACGCGGCGGTGATACGCGTGATCCACAGGCGGCGGAACGTTCGCTTGCGATCACGACGGTCGCGATACGCGAACTGGCCGGCGCGGATCAGCGCGACCTTCGCCTGCTGCTTGTGACGGTGCTTGGTTCCCCAGTATCCGCGGGCGGATCGGAGAATGCGGCGGCGGGACTTGGTACGGGCCGCTCCCTTGCGTGCGCGGGGCATCGGTACGCTCCTCTGGTCGGTCGCGGGGGCTCTCAGCGAGCGCTTGGACCCGGCCGACGGTCGTGGTGATCGCCTCGGCTCAGTCCTTCTGGGCCTCGGAGTCGGTCGCGCGGCGGGTCTTGCCGGAGCCGACGCTCATATGGAGCATCGCCCGCAGGCGTTTCGCGTCGCACCCCTTGGCGAAGGCCGGGCGGCGGTAGCTCTGGAGGAGCTTGCCCGGCTTGTGGCTTCGACGGTGCCGCCCGAAGGCCCGGGTGAACTTGATCTTGCCGGACTTCGTGAAACGGATTCGCTTCAGAAGCGACTTGTTGGGCTTGTTCTTGGGCATGGCTCATCCCGTAAGCGGCAAAAAACGCGAGCCGAACAGGATAGCCGCGAGGGGACCGGTGTCAAACGGCGAGCCGGCTCAGGGACGGACCCTGGCACGAGCGCGGACGCGGACCTGGGCCCGGTCGTGTCCACGGACGTGATCGCGAATACGGACGCGAGCCGGCACGCTGACGCGGGATCGGTCGCGATTACGGCCGCGGTCACGGAAGCCGGCGCGGTCGCGGAGGCGGACACGGGCACGGACACGGACCCCGGATGTGGTCACGATAGCTCGCATGATCTTCCTCCTCGTGGGGGTGAGTGTCAGTGCGCGAGGAACACGTCCCAGGGCTCGTCGCCCACGACGCCCTCCTTCAGCTCCGCCGAGCCCGCGGGCAGCCAGATGTTGTCGTCATGGCCGATCACGGGTCGTACGAGCCAGAGCGTCGAGCCGTCGTTGGCCAGGGCGTTCTGGCCGCGACCGCCGTGGTTCAGGGAGGCCGCGGTCGCCTCGCTGGAGCGACGGGCTCGGTAGGCGTCGATCAGGGGGTTGCGATCGCCGAGCACGAGGGTCATCCGCGGGCTCGAAGCCCAGTTCACCTTGCTTCGGCCGGGGCTTCCGGCGAGCTGCCACTGGTAGCTGTAGCTGGCGTCGGCGTGCTCGTCGACGCCGGGGCAGTTCAGGTGACCGTGATCGCAGTAGCCGCGCTCCACGAGCGGGCCGAGGTTGACCACGTGGCGGACGTCCTTCCACGCAGGCCCGAAGCTCGCCGTCGCCATCGGCATCTGGTCGTCGTGGTCCGCGCGGTAGTTGCTGAAGGCGTAGCCGACCTGGCGAAGCTGGTTGGCACACTGGAGGTCGACGGAGCGCTGGCGGAAGCGCGTCATCGTCGGCCAGAGAACGCCGGCGGCGATGAGGATCACCGCGGCGACGGAGATGAAGTCCGGCAGGCGGATCCGACGCCCGGCGCCCCGGCCCGACGACTCGGCCTGGTTCAGGTCAAAGGCCATGCGGGCGGCGCGTTCGTCCTCGGCCCGATCGATGCGGGCCATCGTGGCGTGCACGAGCGCGTCGTCGGAGTCCTCGACGGGATAGTCGCCCAGCAGGTCCATGAGACCCATGAGGCGCTCGGCGCGAGCCCGCTCCTCGGCGGACATCGCCCCGATGACCTCGGGATCGAAGCCCGAGTCGACCAACTCGTCCACGACGCGCTGGTCTTCGGGGGCAAGTTCGAACGGTACTTCGGGCATCAATCGTCTCCCGTGTCTCCGTCAGGATTCGGCCGGAGGGCTTCCCGCATCGGCGCGAGCCGCCGACCACGCGCGGGCGAAGGTCGCCACCGCGGTGTGCAGGCGGCTCTTGACCGTCCCCAGCGGGATCTGAAGCGTCTCGGCGATCACGTTGTAGGGCATTCGCTGAAAGTAGCTGAGGAGCAGGATCTCCCGCAGGTGCGACGGCATGGAGTCCACGACCGACTTCACGAGCCGGCTGCGCTCCGCGTCGAGCACCGGGTCATCCGGCCCCGGCAGGTCCGCCTCCATGAGGTCGACGAACTGCTGGCTGTCGCCCTCGGCGCCGATCGACGCGTTGAGCGAGACGGGCGTGCGGCGCCCGTGCTTCCGGTGATAGTCACGCCCCTTGTTGGCCGCGATCGTGAACAGCCACGGTTTGAAGCGGCGGCTCACGTCGAACGACTCCGCGGAGACATGCACCTGGAGGAAAGCCTCCTGGAACACGTCCTCCGCGGCCGCACGCGACCCCAGGAAGCGCATCAGGAAGTGCAGGAGTTCGTTGCGATAACGCTCGACCAGCTCGCGAAACGCGGCCCGGTCGCCGTCCACGTAGGCTCCCAGCAATGACTCGTCCGTCCGGTCCTGCACCGCGTCGGTTCCTTGCAACGGTCCGGCGATGATAGGTCGCCTCGCCTGCCCGTTCGCACGCCCGGCAGCGGCGACGGATTCGCAGGTCCCCTCGAGAGCCGCCCGCAGGCGGGCCCCGAACGGAAGGGCGCCAAAGTGGATCGGAACGGCTGTCACGCCCCTACTACGACCGACCCCGTCGCGGGGGTCGCGCGAAGTTCGCATCAACTTCGCGTTTCGGCGTTCCCGGACGCCCGCCCGTCCCCCAACTCTGCCCCCGCTTGCCCATCTCCCCACGCCCGTCGCGCACACGACCCCGTATGATCCCCGCACGCCCATGCCCGTCCCCATCTCCCAGATGTACACGGTCGCCTCCTACGTGCTTCGCCGGAAGCTCCGCGGTCATGACCAGTACCCGCTGGTGCTCATGCTGGAGCCGCTGTTCCGGTGCAATCTCGCCTGCGCCGGGTGCGGCAAGATCCAGTATCCGCCCCACGTGCTGAAGCGGGAGCTGACGCTGGAGCAGTGCCTGCGGGCGGTGGACGAGTGCGGGGCGCCGATGGTCTCGATCCCCGGCGGCGAGCCGCTGATGTACGGACCGATCACGGAGCTCGTCGAGGCCCTGGTCGCCCGCCGCAAGTACGTCTATCTCTGCACGAACGCCCTGCTGCTGGCGGAGCGAATCGAGGCGGGCGCGTTCACGCCGAGCAAGTACCTGACCTTCTCCGTGCACATGGACGGCCTCGCCGAGCACCACGACTTCGCCGTGTGCCGCGAGGGCGTCTACGAGAAGGCGGCGGCGGCGATCCGGCTCGCGGTCGAGCGGGGGTTCCGGGTGACCACGAACACGACGCTCTTCGAGGGCACCGACCCCAACGCCGTCCGCGCGTTCTTCGACGCGATGATGGACCTCGGCGTCGAAGGCATGATGGTGAGCCCCGGCTACGCGTACGACAAGGCGCCGGATCAGCAGAGCTTCCTGAAGCGCCAGCGCACCCACGAGCTGTTCGAGATGATCCTCGCCAACCGCGCCGGCGGCCGGCGTCGCTGGCGGTTCAACCAGTCGCCGCTGTTCCTCGAGTACCTGATGGGCCGGCGCGACTACGAGTGCACCCCGTGGGGCAACCCGACGTACAACATCTTCGGGTGGCAGAAGCCGTGCTATCTCCTTCAGGACGGCTACGCGGAGACGTTCGATGAGTTGATGGCCGAGACGCGCTGGGATGACTACGGCCGCGCCAGCGGCAACCCCCAGTGCCAGCAGTGCATGGTCCACTGCGGTCACGAGCCGTCGGCGGTCCACCACACGTTCAGCTCCTTCGGCGGGATGTGGTCCACGGTGAAAGCGATGATCTTCAACAGGTACGCGTCGCCGGCGGCGTTGCAACGGCTGGAGGAGGAAGAGACGAAGCCGCACGGGCCGATGGCCCACCTCGTCCAGCTCGGCATGGCCGCCGACCTCGAGGACAAGGCGGGGGCGGCGTAGTCCTGATTCGGTGGAGGTGAGCGGTGTCCTGGTGGGTTCACAACTACTGGCAGGCCGGCGCGTACGCGGAGCTGCTGTCGCACGTCTTCTGGGTCCTGCTGTCGATCACGCTGCACGAGTTGGCCCACGGGTGGGCGGCCATCTGGCAGGGCGACCGCACGCCGATCGAGCAGCAGCGGATGACGATGAACCCGGTCGTGCACATGGGCCCGCAGTCGCTGATCATGTTCGCGTTGTGCGGGATCGCATGGGGCGTGATGCCGGTGAACCCTCACCGCTTCCGCGACGGGCGTCGCGGCGACGTCTACGTCTCCGCCGCCGGGCCGGCGATGAACCTGCTGATCATGCTCGTCTGCGCCGTCCTGCTCGGGCTCTGGCTCGCGCTGGCACCGGGGGACTCGCCGACGCTCTACCGCAACGGCACGATCTTCTTCCTGCTGGGGATCGAGCTGAACCTGTTCCTCGCGGTGCTGAACCTGATGCCGATCCCGCCGCTGGACGGCTCGCACATCCTCGCCGGCTTCTCGCGGAAGGCGCGGGAGTTCTTCGAGCGACCCGAGGCCACGATGATCGGCCTGTTCGTCTTCATCGCGATCTTCTTCATGACGCCGGTGGGCGACCTGCTCTGGCACGTCGCGTTCCGCGTGGCGATGGCGATGGGAGACCTCGCCGGCGGCCTCCTGGGGGCCCCGACCGTCCGGGAGGCCATCCTGGCCGGCTGACCAGGTCCCTCCGAAATGGTGACTGTCACCATTTACTCCAGCTTGGATGACCCGGGGCCGGCCGCGCGTGGGCGTTTGATGTCGCCGGTCGAACCTACTACCCTGCTCGGTTCCCATTCGGTCGGCCGAAGGCGAGTCGCACGGGGCGGGTGATCCCACCCTCCACGGCTCGTCCGCCGCCCGGCGGTCACGGTGACCGCCGACGCGACGAGGTCGGCATCGACAGGAGTGCACCATGGTCGTCCTTCGTCTCAAGCGGTTCGGTCGCCGCCACCGTCCCTTCTACCGGCTCTGCGCGATGGATCAGCGCGTTGCCTGCAACGGCAAGGCCATCGAGGAACTCGGCTGGTACGACCCGATCGCGCCCGAGGAACGGCAGGTCAAGGTCAACGTCGAGCGGATCGACT
>JAAELP010000417.1 GCA_024226535.1 Planctomycetota bacterium
AAAGCCGATGCCGCTCCAGCTCGTCGGGATCACGCATCGCGACGGCGAGCTGTTCGCGGTCCTGTACGACTCAGACCAGGACCGCATCGCCACGCTCGCCGAGGGCACGAGCTACGGTGGACGCGAGATCGCGCTGGTGGCGGCGGACCGCGTGCAGATCCGGGACGGTGATGCCGAGCATGAGCTGCGGCTGCGGGAGGATCGGCCATGACCCGCCCCATGCCGACTCACGCTCCGAACGGTGCGCGTCACGTCCGCTGGCCCGCCGACCGCTTCTACTGGGGCGTGCTGGACGCGTCGCGCCTGGGTCGCAACGGAGGCGGCGGGACGAAGCAGCTCGGCTACCTCTTCGAGCCGATGCTGCCGGTGCCGATCGAGGAGGTCAACGCGGTCTACGAGCGGCTGGGCGACGGCCGCGTGCTCGCGTGCGGCGTCGAGCGTGAGCATCTTGCGACCGTGCTCGACGACGGAGCCGTGACGCTGACGCCTGAGACGCTCCCGGCGGCGCTCGGTGATTCGGCGGAGGCGTGCCGGCTGAATGTGCTGATCGGTGAGTTCGTGCCTGTGCCGGTCCGTCGGGCGCGCCGGCGTCTCGCCATCCTCCTGCTGCTGATCGCGTCGACGGCGACCTTCCTCACCGTGGCGGGCATCGAGCGACGCGTGCAGGCCGTGGAGACAGCCGCCGCGGAGCTGCGGGCGCGGGAGTCCGCAACGTACTCCGAGGTGCTGCCGGCGCTGCCGCCGGGCGCCACGACACTGCCGCCGGAGCGCCGGCTCGCCGCCGAGTTGGCGCGGCTCGAACAGACACGGCGACCGACGGCGCCGACGGCCAACCGCGGCAGCATCGCACCCGTGATCGG
>JAAELP010000418.1 GCA_024226535.1 Planctomycetota bacterium
CATGACGAGGTGTTTGTGAGTGACGGCGAGGCCGGTGTGGTTTTCAGTGATGCCGCCGACGCCGAGATCGGCATCGACGGCGGTGACGGCGAGGATGGGGTCTATGGCGGCAACGGCAACGACACGCTGTATGGCGGCGACGGCAACGACTATCTGAGTGGCGGCTATGGCGACGATAAGCTGAATGGCGGCAACGGCAACGACACGCTGTATGGCGGCTGGGGCAACGACACGTTCGTCTTTGATCCCAACTTCGGCAACGATACAATTCGTGATTTCTTTTTTAGGGGCGATAATATCATTGAACTGAACGGCCTCGACGTTTCCAGTTTTGAGGAGTTGCAAGGTTACTTTGAGCAAAAAATGATCAATGGTGTTAACTCTCTTGTCATAGACTTCGGTGATGGCAATTCAATTACCGTGGGCTCCTACTGGCACGGACCAGGACTGACTGCGGATGATTTCAAATTCAACGCAGGTGAACTACAACGGACAGCGCAGACTGAATC
>JAAELP010000419.1 GCA_024226535.1 Planctomycetota bacterium
CAGCCATCTGCACTTCCTCGAACGCCTCGTGGGCGGCGGTGATGTTCGCGCCGACGAAGCCGATGTGCTCCAGCGCCTCGTCGACGTGCTCGAGGTCGAACTCGAGGATCCGCGCCACCGCGCCGACGAGCGCGGTGTTCACGATCGGCACGCTCGCGGTGCCGAGCTTGTTGCGGCGGGCGATGGCCGTGGCGTCGACGGTGGCGACCCGGTACCCCGGGTAATTCTCCTCGAGCTTCTCGGCGGTCTCGGTGGTGTTGATGAGGATCCAGCCGCCGGGCTTGAGCCCCTTGGATACGCCGAGGGCGATGAGGGTCGGGTCGAGCACGACCACGTGATCCGGCTCGTAGATGAGGTTCCGGTTCGTGATCGGCTCCGAGTCGTACCGGCAGAAGGCTTGGAGCGGCGCGCCGGAGCGCTCCGCCGCGTACACACCGAACGCCTGCACCGCGTCACCGAGGAGGTACCGCGTGGTGGCGATCAGCTTGGCGAGCGTCACGCCTCCCTGTCCTCCCCGCCCGTGGATTCGGATCTCGATCATGGTGAGACTCTCCCGTGTGTCCGCGTCTCGGAGTGGCCGTTCCCTATTCCGCCGTCACCCGCGTCTCGATGCCTTCGGCGATGCGCTTCCCGGCGAGCGCAACCGCCGCCGCGTACGCGGAGTGATACTGCTCCGCGTCGCGGAGCACCCGGCCGGCGGTCTGTTCGATGTCGGCGATCTTCTGGCCGCGATCCGCCTGCGGCATGTCGAGCCAGGCGCCGACGAGCTCGATGATGCCGCCGGCGTTGGCGATGAAGTCCGGGACGTACGCGATGCCCGACGCCTGGAGCGCCACGCCGTCCTCGTCGTAGTCGTCGAGAATGTTGTTGGCGCCGCCGCAGATGATCGAGCAGCGCAGCTTTCGAATGATGCTCGCGTCGATGACGCCGCCGAGCGCGCACGG
>JAAELP010000420.1 GCA_024226535.1 Planctomycetota bacterium
ACACCGAGACCAAGTCGGCATGGATACAGCACGGATGAGCGACAAGACGGATACGAACGACAAGACGGGTACCAGGCAGTTCGAGACGATCGAGTACCAGGCGCGGGGGCCGATCGGTCTCATCACGCTGAACCGCCCCGAGCGCCTCAACGCGATCAACCAGCAGATGCTCGACGATCTCGGCGCGGTCCTCGACGCGATCGAAGTCGACGACGCGGTGCGGGTCGTGGTGCTGCAGGGGGCGGGCCGGTCGTTCTGCTCGGGCTTCGACCTGAAGGACGAGGCCGAGGCGGGCGACGTAGGGGTGGTCGATCTCATGCCCTCGATGCAGCACGACATGGCCTCGATCATGCGCCTGTGGCACTTCCCCAAGCCGACGATCGCGGCGGCGCACGGTTACGCGATCGCGGGCGGCTGCGAGCTCGCCCCGGCGTGTGACCTGACGGTCGCGCCGGAGGGCTTCACGCTCGGCGAGCCGGATCTGAGGGTCGGCGCCGGCATCGTGCCCCTTCTGCCCC
>JAAELP010000421.1 GCA_024226535.1 Planctomycetota bacterium
CGCGGTCGAGCCGAACATGAGAGCGTCAACGCTGAACAGCACCGTACCTGAGATCCAAGGCGCCGCCGCACCGCATGCGGTCCGCACTGATCCAGCACGTCGAGACCGCCGCGTCGCGCCACCGACTTCAGGGGGACGCCCTGCAAAGTCGATCTCGACGCAGGGCGCCGCTGTCGTGCGGGTTGACTTTGGTTTTCAGAGATGTCCATGACTTCCCATGACTTCCCCACCGATGGTGTGCCCTCGATGCGTCAATGGGCCGGGAGGATACGGCTGATTCGGGGAAATCGACCAAGACGCGCGGAAAGTTGACAGATGTGCGTGTCCATGACTTCCATGACTTCCCCTCGTACTCGGCGACGCGAACCTGTACCAGCGCTTCATGTCCGCCGACTCGCCGCGCACCGCGCGGCGCGCGGCCGTGGGCATGCTCGTCGGCGTGCTCGTGTTGGAGTTCGCCGTGATCGCGCTGGCCTTCCTGTCGCGTCTGCTCCTGACCGAAGTGCCGGCGAACCCCGGTCACGCGATCATCGAACTCGCCAGCACACAGCTTCCCCCCGTCCTCGGCATCCTCATCCTCGCCACCGCCACCGCGGTGATCCTCACCACGGCCGACTCGTATCTCCTCGGCGCCTCGACGTCCGTGGCCATCGACCTCGGCCGCGGCCTCCGATCACCGGCGCGGCAGCGCGTGATCGTCGTCGTCCTCGGTATCGCCGCCCTCGGCCTCGCATATACGAGCGACCGGTTCTTCTACGTGGCGCTCTACGCCTACACGCTCTACGGCGCGAGCCTCACGCCCGCGGTGCTCTGCGCGCTGCTGTTTCCCCGAATCGGCCGCGCCGCCGTCGTGACGGGCATGGCGTCCGGACTCGGGACGGCGATCGCGTGGAAGGCGCTGTCGGCGACGGGGCTGCTTCCGGCCGGGCTCGCGGACATCGAGCCGGTGCTTCCCGCGCTGGGGGCGAACCTGCTCTCGACGCTCGTCGTGGCTTCGCTGCCTCGGTTTCGGAATCCTGATACGGATCTCACTTGATCCTCAGGCGTCACGAACCGGCGCCTTGCCGGGTGCCACCGACAGCGAGCGCAGCGAGTCGTCGGTGTGACGGCGCGATCTGCGTGGAGCGACACCGACGACTCGCTGCGCTCGCTGTCGGTGGCACCCTTCCTGACGAAGTCAGAAGTCAGAAGTTCGAAACCAAGGCGAGCACGCCGCGAGCTCCTTCGTCGTGCTGCGCGCCCCTGCTAGCGAAACCACCATGACATGGCCGATGCCCCCCTCGACATCCTGATCGACGCCGACTGCCCGCTGTGCCGCCGCGAGGCCGCCGTGCTCCAGCGGATGGATCGAGGCCGGAACCGCATCCGGCTCGTGAACATCGCCGATCCGGCCTTCGATGCCTCGGCGTACGGCACGACGCAGGATGCCGTGATGGGCACGATCCACGGCCGTCGCGGCGACGGCGAGGTGATCATCGGCATGCAGGTGTTCCGCGACGCGTACGCGGCCGTCGGGCTCGGCTGGTTGTTCGCCCCCACCGGCTGGCCGATCCTGCGCCCGATCTTCGACGTGCTGTACCGTATGTTCGCCCGTCGCCGACTGCGACTCACCGGGCGCGGTGCATGCGCATCCGGCGCGTGCGCGCGCTGAGCCGGGCACGTCGCACGCCACGTATTATCGGCACGACGCCACCGACCACGGAACTCCATCCTTCTTAGGCAAAGCGAACCTTGACGCGTGTCGATACCATCAATGCGTACGTTCGGATCACTTTTTCGGGGATCGAGCACTGACCACGCCACGACCATCCAGCGACGCGTTTGCGCGCACGCGCCTCCGACGGGGCGTGGTGGCGATCGCCATGATCATCGTGCTGCTCATGCTCGACCTGATCATCGTCGGCATGGTACTCGGCAGCGGTCGGCACAGCGCGCTCGCCCGCCAGCGCGTGGACACCGTCCGGGCGTTCTACGCGGCGGAGAGCGGCGTCAACATGTCGCTTCGTGAGCTGGTGAACGACGCCGACGAGGACGGCGACGGCACGATCGGCACGATCTCCGACGACGGCAACGACGCCAACGGCCCGGATCTGGGAACGGCACGCGTGCACGTCACGCAGACGCTGGGGCCCTTGTACACGACGCTCAACTGCGACGCTCGCGTGACGGACGCGCGACGGTCGATCGACGTGGTGCTCCGGTGACCGGCCGCGCACGGACGCGCGTGCTGCCGCCGCTCGTGCGCGCACTCATCTGCATGCTCACGCTCATCGTTCCGGTGGGCGCGGCCATCGCCGACGACACGGCGTTCGTCAACCCGTCGGCGACGGGCGACGACCACACGCAGTGGACGAACGGTTCCAACGGCTACACGAGCAACGGCCAGTACGCCACCGAGGCCACGATCTCCGACGACGGAAACGACGCGAACGACCGGACCTCGGGACGGCCCGGGTGCGCGTCACGCAGTCGCTCGGTCCGCGGTACACGACGCTCACGAGCGACGGGCGCGCCAACGAGACGCGGCGATCGATCGATACGGTTCTTCGATGAAGGAGCAGCCGCGGATGTTTGAAGTCGGCGCCGAACGCTCGCGTATGCACGGCGGGCAACGGATGACGGCCGTCGCCCCCCGACGACGAGCCGCCCTTGCCTGGAGCGTGGTGTCCGCGATGCTGTTCATCGCCACGGCACGGGTGGCGATCGCTGACGACCTCGACAAGCAGGTCAGCGCGAGCAGCGACGACGCGATGGAAGACGGCGGCTCCGTCACGCTCTCCGACAGCAAGCACGAGATGGGGGGCAAGCCGTGGAACGGCTTCCGATTCACCAACGTCACGGTTCCGAAGTTTGCGACGATCACGAGCGCCTACTTGGAGTTCAAGGCAGACGACTCGACCTCGGGCGACGTGGACCTCACGATCTACGGTCAGGACGCCGACAACCCCGGCACGTTTACCGACACCTCCAGCGATGTCTCCGGACGCACGAAGACCAGCGCGAGCTACGCATGGAACAATGTCGAGGCGTGGACGGCAGGGAGTTGGCACCAGACGCCGTCGCTGGTCTCGATCGTGCAGGAGATCGTCAATCGCCCCGGTTTCGCCAGCGGCAATGCGATGGTCTTCCTCTTCAGCGACATGGCCTCCGACAAGCGGATTGCCCGTGCTTACGAAGCCGCCGCCGCTGATGCCGCGAAGCTGCACATCGAGTACAGCGTCGGCAATGTCCTGTGGCTCGCCGACCACACCGCCGGGCAGGAGACCGATGCGTTCAGCCAATCCGGAGGCGAGACCGACGCGGAGTTGTTCGGCTTCAAGCTCGATCTCGGCGGCGCCACGATCACGGTCACCGAGCTCGCCCTGAGTCTCTCGAGCATCACGGGACTCCAGGACGGTGACTGGGCCGGCCTGGAACTCGTCATCGACACGAACGACGACGGCGACATCGGCGGCGGCGAGAGCACGACCGTCGGCGGCAGCGGCGTCGTGAACCAGGGCGCGGGGACGATCACGTTCTCGACGGACTTCAACGTCTCGTCGGCGACCAGCTACATCCTGCGCGGCGACTTCGCATCGCTGGCGACGAACGACGAGGTGACGATCGGCCTCGCCTCGGGCGACATCACGTCGGCGGACGACGTGACCGGCACGAGCACGTCCGTGACCCACGTGGAGCGGTGCTACACGGAGACGTTCCAGTCCTGGTCCGCGACGTCGGCCGACACGTGGCAGACGAAGGACCTGAGCGGTGCGCCGTTCAACGTGCCCGCCAACGCGGTGATCGAGGTGGCGGTGTACCACACGAACACCAGCTACCAGCGCTGGGGCGGGGTTCGCGAGATCGGCCCGAACAACGATCGGCGCTTCCAGCTCCATGAAGCCGAGAGCGGCGGCTCCGACGTGGTCGTCATGCACGTCAAGACCAACGGAAGCTCCCAGATCCAGCACTACTCCGACGCGACGAGCAGCGTGAAGTTCCACCTGCTCGGCTACTGGGACTGCGGGACGTACATCGAGAAGTGGCAGACGCTGGCGCCCTCTGGCTACAACGCCTGGGTCGATCACAACCTCTCGGGATACGGCGTCGGCGCCGCCGATGTCGCGGAGGTGGTGATGCTCAACGCGGCGGCGAGCGCTTCGAAGAACGCGGGCGTTCGAACGAACGGATCCGGGCTCGAACGCAAGACCCTTCTGCACTGGGCGGAGTCGGGCGGGTACGAGGTGACGACGATGTTCGCGTCCGCGGATGGCACCGCCAACGCGACGATCGACCTCTTCGCCCAGGACGCGAACGTGTCGTTCCGGATGATCGGGTACTGGAGCGTGCCACCGTATCCCTACACCGAGAAGTTCGAGGACATCGGCGGGCCGTCGTCGGACCTGACGTGGCAGGACGTCGATCTCACGAGCTTCAACGTGCCGGCCGCCGCGGTCGTGGACATCGGTCTGAACAACACGCACGCGTCGTACGAGAACCGGATGGGCGTCCAGGCCAACGGGAAGACCCTGGCGCGGGTGGTCGATCTCCAGGAGGCCGAGCCCAGCGGCGTGGACGCTGCGCGGATGCACGCCGCGGCGGACGAGAACTCGATCATCCACGCCTATCACGAGGACGTCAGCGACGGCTTCCGCTTCGACCTGCTCGGCTACTGGTCAGCGCCGCTCGGGCCGTACACGGACGCCTCGGCCACGGTCGGCTTCGACGTTCAATCCACCACGGGCTCGGCCACGGGATCCGGCCTGCACTGGGCGGACCTCGACGCCGACGGCGATCTCGACGCCGTGATCACCGGCAACAGCTTCTCGCGCAAGCTGGTGAGCAACTCGGAGGGAACGAGCTTCACCGTCACCACGTTCGGCGCCGGCGGCCGCTCGCGCCAGGCGGCGCTGCTCGATCTGGACAACGACGGCGACGTGGACGTGTGGCACGCCGACGAGACGCTCTTCGAGAACGATGGTTCGGGGAGCTTCTCCGACGAAGGCGACATGGGCTTCAGCGACGCGGTCGGCACGGACGGGCTCGCCGCCGCCGACGTGAACAACGACGGCTGGTGCGACGTCGTCATGTTCAGCGGCAGCGGCAACTGGATCGGCCACCACCAGGGCGACAACCCGGTGACCCTCGTGGGCACGAACGCCGCGAGCTACGGCCTCAACGACGCCGGGGACAGCGGCAACGGTGACTACGTCAGCTCCGTGGACGTCAACGGCGACACGTACCTCGACTTCTTCTACAACTACGGCACGGGCAAGCTGTTCCTCTCCGACGGCGACGGCACGTACACGGAGTCGGCCAGCGGCATCTCCGTCGTGACCGGCAGCGCCGACCTGTTCGGCTCGGCGTGGGGCGACTACGACAACGACGGCGATCCGGATCTCTACGTGCCGCGCTACGACGCCGGCTCGGCCGGCTACCTGTGGCGCAACGACGCGGGCACCTTCACCAACGTCGCCTCGGCCGCCGGCATCACCGATACGTCGGGGCAGCGCAGCGCCTGCTGGGGTGACTACGACAACGACGGCGACCTGGATCTCTACGTCACCACGCACTCCGGCGCCGACAACCTGCTCTACCAGAACCAGAACAACGGCACGTTCCTTACCACGGACGCGGGTGTCACCGTGGCCGGCGACAGTCACGATGCGGTCTTCGTGGACTACGACAACGACGGCGATCTCGACCTCGCCGTCACCCAGCAGAGCGGCACGAACATCCTGCTCGACAACGACACCGACGGCACGAGCTACCTGAAGGTCCGCGCGATCGGCTACGGGCGGCGCGGCACGAACAAGGCCGCCGTCGGCGTGCGCGTCGAGCTGTACACCAGCGATGGCCTGACGCTCCTGGGCCGACGAGATCTCGGCGTCGCCCGCGGCTTCGGCGGCACGGAGCCGCTGTGGGCGCACTTCGGCGGTGTGACGGACTCCGTCACCTACAAGGTGAAGGTCCACTTCGCCAGCGGCGTGCAGGAGGTGAACGTCGTGCCCTCCGCCGTCTCGACCACGATCGGGGCAACCGTGATCTCGCAGATGGTCACGGTCACCGAGCCGAAGCCTCCCTACTCGGTCGTGACGTGGCAGGAAGTGAAGCCGTAGGGCGAGCGGATGTTCGGGCGCCACTGCCGTGGCTCTGCACGGCAGTGCTCGTCGGATCGATCACGCATCGCACTGCCGTGTCCGAGCCCACGGCAGTGTCTATCTTCCGGGAGTCATGGGCGCCGGCGCGTCGTATGCCAGGCGTAACCGTTCACGGGTCAACAGACCACAAGATGTAGTGGTTTGCGCTTTTGCCTGAAGCGCGTTACAACGCGGGCCATGGACAAGGATGTTCGACTCAAGCAGTTGGAAGATGAGAACGCGGCGCTGCGGAAACGGATC
>JAAELP010000422.1 GCA_024226535.1 Planctomycetota bacterium
GAAACGCGGGGACGATGGCGGTGGCCGCCTTCCACGCGGACGAATGCCGGGCGACGGGCGGCCGACACGCTCCGATTCTCGCGAATCCCCTTGATGTGCTCGCCGCAGTCGAGGTAGCTCATGTGTGCCCCTATCCCAATCAAGGAGCGCGCACCCATGCCCCCCACGAAACGACCCGCGAGGAAGAAGAAGAACTCGGACAAGGCGCGGACCGGCAAGGCCCGCACCAGCACGAAGAAGCGACCCGCTTCGGGCATAAGCCTCCTCGACGCCGCAGCCGCCGTGCTCGCCAAGTCGCCGGAACCCATGTCCTGCCCCGAGATGGTCGAGGCCGTCCTGAAGGCCGGAGCGTGGAAGACACGCGGCAGGACCCCCGCCGCCACACTGTCGGCCTCGATCCACCGGGAGATCAAGGACCAAGGGAAGGAGGCCCGCTTCGCCAAAGCCGAGCGGGGCCGGTTTCGCCTCAGGGCCGCACGTGCCGGCCGTCGCGGCCGAGCCGGCTGACCCGGCACCGGTGCGAACCGATGTCACGCGCGCCACCGAGCGCCAAAGCGGCGCCGTGTGCGCGCAGCCTGTGCCGCAGCGGACGCCGGCCTTTGCCTACGTCCGCGTCTCGACCGAGGAGCAGGCCGCCGGTGGCGTGAGCCTTGCCGCCCAGCGCGAAGCCGCCGAGGCCTACTGCCGCCTGCACCGCCTCGACCTCGCGCGCATCCACGCCGACGAGGGACTCAGCGGCCGCCGCGCAGACAACCGGCCAGGGCTGCAGCGGGCGATCAACGACGCGTGCGCCCAGAGCGGGATTCTCGTCGTCCACGCGCTCTCGCGCCTGGCGCGCTCGACGCGCGACGCCATCGACCTCGCCGACCGGCTCGCCGGAGCGAACGCCGACCTCGTGAGCATCACCGAGCGGATCGACACGACGACGAGCATGGGGCGGTTCTTCTTCACGACGATCGCCGCGCTCGCCCAACTCGAACGGGACCTGATCAGTGAGCGCACGACCGCAGCGCTCGCTCACAAGCGGAGTCACGGGCAGCGCGTCAGCGGTCGCATTCCCCTGGGCTACGACCTTGCTGAGGACGGCGTGCAACTGATCGAGAACGAACACGAGCAACGTGTCGTTCAGCGCATCCACGATCTGCGGCACCAAGGGCTGGGGTAACCGTTCACGGGTCAACAGACCACAAGATGTAGTGGTTTGCGCTTTTGCCTGAAGCGCGTTACAACGCGGGCCATGGACAAGGATGTTCGACTCAAGCAGTTGGAAGATGAGAACGCGGCGCTGCGGAAACGGATC
>JAAELP010000423.1 GCA_024226535.1 Planctomycetota bacterium
CGTCAAGCCCAACCAGCGCGGCCACTACGACTCGATCTGCGTCACCGACACCGGCACGGTGGTCGCCCACGACAGCCTGTGCAGCGACGTCAGCACGCCGATCCCGGGCCTCCACCACCCGGTCGAGGCGTCGGCGGACGGGCTGCTCTACGTCAACAACGGCTTCGGCGAGGAGATCTGGGTCCTCGACGCCGCCGACTACCATCTGATCACCGCCCTCGGCGATCCCGACCCGACCTATCTCGCGGTCGAGCCCGCCCAGGCGGTGGTCAAGCCGGTGGTGACGGCAGTCGCCCCGAATAGCGGCTCGCCGGCCGGCGGCGACCCGGTGATCGTCACCGGCGCCAACTTCCAGGCCGGCGCCGTGGTCCACTTCGGGACCGAGCCCGCCACCGGTGTGGTGGTGGAAAGCTCCTACCTGATCCGCGCCGTGACGCCGGCGTCGAGCCCGCCGGGGACCACCGGCGCGGTCGAGGTCAAGGTCGAGAACCCCGACGGCCGCACCGGCATCCTGCAGCAGGGTTTCACCTACCAGCTCGACACGACGGCGCCGGTCTTCACCATCCCGCCCTACGTCAACCGCCAGGTGCTGGTGGGCGACCCGGGCTCCGAGACGGCGACGGTCGAGGTCCGCTGGCAGACCGACGAGGCTTCGACCTCGGTGGTCGACTACCGCGAGCTCGGCGCGCCGGCCTTCCTGCAGGCCGCCGACCCCGCCCTCGTCACCGACCACCTGGTGGTCCTGACCGGTCTCGCGACCGCCACCGACCACGAGCTCTTGGCGACCTCGGCCGACGCTCACGGCAACGCCGCGAGCGCGCCGGCGACCACCGTGCTGTTCACTACCCCGACCGCCCCAGACGTCACCGCGCCGGTGATCACCTCCGGACCGACGGTGTCGGCGGGCACCGACTCGGCGCTCGTCCAGTGGACCACCCACGAGCCGGCGACCAGCAC
>JAAELP010000424.1 GCA_024226535.1 Planctomycetota bacterium
CGGGCACTGCCGCGACCGGATGCCGTCGAGGCGATAACCGCAGTCGACGCACGCCTTGCCCGCGAACCGGGCCTCGGCGCTCATGGCCGCCTCGCCTCACGGAACGTCTGCTCGACGGAAGCCCGAATGTGCGCGAGCAGGGTCCGCGACCGGGGATGCGAGGAGATCCACGCCGTCACCCGCTCCAGCTCGGCGAACGTCTCCGCGCCGAGATCCTCGGCCAGCCGCGCGTCGGCGCGCTCCTCGGACTCGGCGCGACGCCGGCGCGCTTGCCACCCCGACGTGAAGACGTGGTGCAGCCGCGCGTGGAGCCCGGCGGGCACCAGCGCATCCCACTCGCGTCGATCGAGCCAGACGCCGTTGCAGTGATCGCAGTGATCCACGACGAAGCTCACGCCGGCGCCCACCTCGTACCGGATGGTCAGGTGCCCGCAGTCCGGGCAGATCTTCGCGTGCTCGGAGTCGTCGGTCGGCCGCGCGGTCGGCGCGTCACCCGCGTCCGGGGCTTCGTCGTCACCCCGCGCCTCGAGCCACGCCCAGTAGGAACGCGACGGGATCCACACGCCGCCGCACCCGCCGCAGCCCAATGCCGACGGCCCCGACGCCAGCTCGGTCGGATCGAGCGTACGCTGCTTGCAGGATGGACATCGCATCGGGGTCGCTCCCGTCACCCCCGGAGCCGGCGCTCGAGGTGATCGAAGGTGTTCTGCCAGCCGTGCTCGTGCGTCGCGCGCGCCTTGGCTCCCGGAACGCCGTCGTGCCGCATGACCATACGCGTGCCGTCACCGTCGGCGTGAAAGTCCACGGTCACGCGCTCGCCGGGGGTGTCGTACCCCATGGGGGCCGTCCAGCTCAGCGAGTAGACGAGGCGGCGTCCGGGGTCGATCTCTTCGTAGGTGCCCTTGAACGCCCACGTCGTTCCGTCGGGCCGCGCGGTCGCGACCTCGTATGCGCCGCCCGGGCGCACGTCGAGCGTCGCGGTGACGTCGCTCGCGAGGTCTCCCCACGACCATGCCGCGAACGCCTGCTCGCTCGTCCAGGCTTCGTACACGGTCAGGGGC
>JAAELP010000425.1 GCA_024226535.1 Planctomycetota bacterium
GCCCGAAATCCCGACGCCCCGGCCGACGCCAGGGGGTTCGAGCCGAGTTCCGACGCCGGACCCTCGGGCCGATCTCCGTGGTGCCCACGCTCCTCACGCTCGCGAACCTCATGTGCGGCTTCGCGGCGATCCACTACGCGAGCCGCGGCGACGTCACGACCGCGGTCTTCGGCTGGAACGCGATCACCGTGGGTGGATGCCTGATCTTCCTCGGCATGTTCTTCGATGCGATCGACGGCTCCGTCGCGCGGCTCACCCGCTCGACCTCCGATCTCGGGGCGCAGCTCGATTCGATCGCCGACGTGGTGACCTTCGGAGTCGCCCCCGCATTCCTGATGCTCCAGCTGGTCGAGACCTACTACGGCACCGGTGTCGATGCCGATGCGACGGTCGTGGGTCCCGGCGTCACCTCGGCGTACGGCAAGGCGGTCTGGGCGGTCGCAGCCCTCTACGTCTGCGGCGGCGCTTTGCGACTCGCCCGATTCAACGCCGAGACCGTCTCGCACGACGAGGAGGACCACCGCTTCTTCAAGGGCCTGCCCATCCCGGGGGCGGCGGGCGCCGTCGCGAGCCTCATCGTGCTTCACCAGCACCTGCTCTACACCCGGTTCGACGCCACGGAGTCACTGGCGTTCGACCGGATCGCGGCACTCACCATTCCGGTGATCGCGCTGCTGTGCGGGCTTGGGATGGTCTCCAACCTGCGATACCCCCACGTGGTGAATCGATATCTCCGGGGCGCCCGCGACTTCGGCTCCCTCGTGCGCATCGCCCTTCCGCTCGTGGCCGCGGTCTGGTTCCTCCAGGAGACGCTCGCCGCCGCCTGCACCCTCTACGCACTTTCGGGCCCGCTCGGAATGCTGCGTCGTCGCCCCGATGACGTCGTCGCCGTGACCGTGCCCAGCGACGATCTCGAGTTGGACGCGACGTCGGAGGAGATGGAATGACCACCGCGATTCCGGGGCGATTCGGTCGATTCGGTGGACGCTACGTCCCGGAGACGCTGGTGGTCGCGCTCGAAGCGCTGGAGACCGCCTGGCTCGACGC
>JAAELP010000426.1 GCA_024226535.1 Planctomycetota bacterium
ACTTATCGGCGCGAGATCGTCGTCGCTGGCAAGGCGACGCGACGCTGGCATATCCATGGATACGTCGAGGAGCGGCAACGCAGCCAGCGGCGGCGAGGTCCGTCGATATGTTACAAGATGTTTGGCGGACACCACTAGAGCTTCTCACGCCGCTTCGGAGCCTGCCGCGTCGACGCGGAACACGCGTACGCAGTTGCGCCCGTGCTGCTTCGCGACGTACAGCGCCTGGTCGGCGGCCTTCACGAGCAGGCCTGCGGTCGTGAAGACGTGGGACGTCTCCTCGTTGTAGACGGCCGCCCCGAGGCTGACGGAGACGGACACCTCCGGCGGCGTGCCGGGCACCTTGCTCAGGTCGAACGGCTCCCCTTCGATGGCCTTGCGGAGCCGCTCGGCGATCGCCGCCGCGTCCTTGATCGACGCACCGGGCAGGATCACGGCGAACTCCTCGCCGCCGTAGCGGCAGACGAGATCGATGTTGCGGACCGCCTTGCTCAACCGCACCGCAAGCTCGACGAGCACCGCGTCGCCGGCCTGGTGTCCGTGCGTGTCGTTCAGAAGCTTGAAGCGATCGGCGTCGATGAGGATCAGCCCCAGCGTTCCCTTGAACGCGACCACCTGCTGGTACCGGTTGGCCAACTCCTCGTCGAATCGCTTGCGGTTGGCGACGCCGGTCAGCCCGTCGGTGTTCGCGAGCTTCGCCAGTTCGTCGTTGCTCTTGCGCAGCGAATCCGCCTCACGCTCCATCGTGAGCTGGTGGTGGACGGTCGCCTCCTCGGCCTGGCTGAGCAGCCAGTTGACGTCGATCGGATCGCCGGCGTCGATCTCGAGCTGCTTGCTCAGCTCGGCGACGTCGTCGCTGATGTCCTTCACGAGCCCGTTGACGTCGGCGATGCAGAAGCCGAACCACTGCTCGGCGTGCTCGCGCACGACACCGAGGCTGGCGCCGGGCTCGACGTGGTTCATCGCGGTCGCGACCTCGGAGCCAAGCGCCACGCATCGCACGAGCGGCTCGTAGCCGGCACAGTCGGTGTCATGGTGATGGCGGATGGCCTCGACCAACTCGTCGGGCAGACTCCAGCGTTCGCCGAGCATCGCGCCGATCTCCGCGTGGTCGAAGCCGAACGCGTCGCGCTCCGTGTCGGGAAGCCGATGATGGTCGCCCTCGGCGAGGACGTGGATCTCGGCGTAGCGCGTGCCGTCGGCCGCGAGCAGGCCCAGGACGCCGAGGTCCTGCATCAGCCCGGCCGCGAAGGCCTCCTCCGGATCGCACTGGCCGCTCAGGCGAGCGACGCGGCGGGCGGCGGCGGCGGCGTAGAGGCAGTGCTTCCAGAACCCCGCTTCGTCGAAGCCCGGCGCGGTCTCGCACCGGAGGTCCACGAGGCTGAACCCGAGCACCAGCGACTTGACGGTGTTCATCCCGAGGTAGCCGAGGGCCCGGGGGACCGATCGGCACGGGCTCGGCAACGCGTAGAAGGTCGAGTTGACGGTTCGGAGGATCTTCGCGGTGAGCGCGGGGTCGGACTGGATCACCTGCGCGATCGCCTCGAGGTTGATCTTCTCGTCGCGCGTCAGCTCCAGCACCTTGACCGCCACCGCTGGAAGCGACGGCAGGCTGGGACAGGCGAGGACGTCCTCAACGGTGATTGCGGGCATGGGTGGTGCGCTCCCGTCGCGGACCGCCGGCCCCGCATCTGGGCGAGAATCGGAGGCGAGAAACAAGCCCTGCGCCCGCGGCATAACGGTCATGGTGATGCCGCGCGGCGAGTCCTCATGTCTCTCGGCGGTGGAGGCTGCATGATTCAGGCAAATCCCCTGCCTTCGCACTCCCGTGCCGGTGCGATCCCCCCGGTCGGCGGCGAGGCGTGATTAGCGGACTCCGATCTCCGGGAACGCCCACCGCATCGTCGGGATCTCCCGCCCGATGATCGCCCGCGCGTAGACCGCCAGCAGGCGGCTGGAGCGGGTGACGACCTCCGCGGGGGCGTCGGGATCCGGCTCGCCGCGAGCGAGGCCCTGGAGCAGCTCGATCGTCTCGCGGCGCACCCTCCAGCTCTCCGGGCCGTCAGCGTCGGCCACGGTGCCGCCGGCGCGAGCGCTGAAGGTCAGGGCACCGGCGTCGGGCAGAGCGACACCGCTGCGGGCGTCACGCTCGACCTCGGGCCGGTACCCCGTCTGCTCGAGGACGGTCCACTGGAGCTCGAGAAGCGCCCGGGGCACGGCCGCCGGCGTCTCCAGGAGACGCAAGGCAACGACGAGGGCGTCGAAGATCGCCGGGTGCGGATCCTGGTCGGTGAGCAGGTGGTGGACGAGATCGGCCATGTACAGGCCGGCGCGGTTGGCATCCAGCCGGTGCCGCAGCACCCGGAAGGTCTCCTGGAGCGACCACTCCGTGAGGGTCGCCAGCTCGCGCCCGGGCTTCACGATCGCGACGATCTGACCCCGCGCGAGGATGTCGAACCCGCCGGAGAACGCCCCGCGCTCACGCTTGGCTCCCTTGGCGAGCCCCCGGATCACGCCGTGCTCGCGCGTGAGCAGGCGCACGGTCTGGGAGGTCTCGGAGAAGTCCCAGCGGCGGAGGCAGAAGGCCGTGTCGGTGAGCGTGGGCATGACGCAGCCGTGATGGTAGCGGCGTGGAGCGGGGCGCCGCGTCGAGTGCGGGAACGCATCGCGCGGCCCCTGGCAGCCCGTGCGACTCCTTCAACGGGCTGCTAGTGTCGGGCGCGACCGGCACGTGTCGATATAGTCCCTCGGTATGAATGACCGGCCACGTGTCATCGCGATGCTGAACCAGAAGGGCGGGGTCGGCAAGACCACCAGCACCGTCAACCTCGGGGCGGCCCTCGCCGAGGAGGGGCGGCGGGTGTGCCTGATCGACCTGGATCCTCAGGCACACCTCACGCTGCACCTTGGCATCGAGCCGGACCGGGTCCAGCGCACGGTGTACGACCTGCTCATCGACCCCGACTGCGTGGCCGAAGAGGCGATCGTGCGCGAGGCGCGGCCCAACCTCGACGCCCTCCTCGCCGAGGTCGATCTCGCCGGGGCTGAGACCGAGCTTGCCACCACCGCCCACCGCCAGCAGATCCTCGCCCGGAAGTTCGCGCCGGTCGCCGGTGCCTACGACGTCGTCCTGGTGGACTGCCCGCCGAGCCTGGGCCTGCTCACGCTCAACGCCCTCGCCCTCGCCGGCGAAATCATCGTGCCGATGCAGGCGCACTTCCTGGCCCTCCAGGGCGTGGGCCGGCTGCTGGAGACGGTCGGGCTCGTCTGCGCGTCGGTGAACCCCGACCTGCGCGTCAGCGGGATCATCCTCTGCATGCACGAGGGCCAGACGACGCTCGCCCGCGAGATCGTCGCCGACCTCGACGAGTTCTTCGACGCCGCCCGCGCGACCGACGTGCCGTGGCGCGACTGTCGCGTGCTCCGACCGGCGATCCGCCGCAATATCAAGCTCGCCGAGGCGCCGAGCTTCGGGCGCACGATCTTCGACTACGCGCCGTGGTGCCCGGGCGCCCTCGACTACCGGAAGCTCGCCCGGTCGCTGGCGGCGGGTTGGGATGACGCGACGGCTCCCGCGGCTCCCGTGCCGGAGGCGGTGGCGGCGGAGATCGTCATCGAGCCGAGGGTGGCGATCGAGTCCGGTGAGCAGACCCCCCACGCCTGAACCCCGATCCCCGCGCCGCGCGACGCGTCTGTGGCGTGTCGTGTTCGTCGTGTACGCGCTGCTGCTGACTACGGCGACGCACTGGCCTCGTCTGGAGCTCCCGCCGATCTCGCCCTTCGGCGACAAGACCGTTCACTTCCTCGCGTTCGCTCTGCTCACCTGGCTGCTCTGGCGGAGCCAGTGGATCCGCCACCGTCTCGCGCTCACCGTCACGGCGCTGGCATGGTCCGCGCTCGACGAGGTCGCGCAGGCGATCCCCGGCGTGAACCGCTTCGTCACGGCGCCGGATCTCGTCGCCAACGGTCTCGGCGTGGTGTCGGTGGGGCTCTGGCTCTGGGCGCTCGAGCCACCGCGCGACGGCCGGCGGAGGTGGGGACGCGCGATCGCAACCACGGCGGCCGTCGCGGTCGGCGGCGCGGTCGTCATCGTCGTCGGCGCCTACGTGCACGCGATGGCGATCGGCGCCGAGCTTCCGCCGGGTCCCGGACCACGCCTCCAGAGCCTCACCGCGTTCGTGAACCCGGGGCTCTTCACGACGCTCGGCCTGACCGCCGCGAGCCTGCTCGGCGCCGTGTTCGCGCGCACGCTTCGCGCCCGCCCGAGCGACGAGCCCTGACATGACCCAGCGCTTCGAACGTCACGCCCGGACCGTCTCGCTGCTGACGATCGTCAGCCGCGTTACGGGCCTCGCGCGCGACGCGTCGCTCAGCCGGGTCTTCGGCGCCGGCACGCTCATGGACGCGTTCTTCTTCGCGTTCCTGATCCCCAACCTCTTCCGCCGTCTCTTCGGCGAGGGCGCGCTCGCGGCGGCGTTCCTGCCCGCATTCAGCCGGCTGGAGCGAGAGGATCCGGAGATGGCGCGGCGCCTCGCGTCGCTGATCGTGTCCGGGCTCGCCGTGGTGCTCGGCGTGATCGTCCTCGTCTCCGAGGCCGTGCTCTTCGCGTTGTCGGCGCGCACCGATCACGGCAGCCTCGCGCTCTGGCTGACGATGATCATGCTGCCGTACATGCCGCTCGTGTGCGTGGTGGCGATCCTCGGCGCGATGCTCCAGGTGCGCGGGCGCTTCGGGCCGACGGCGGCGGCGCCGATCGTCCTCAACCTGTGCCTGATCGGCGCCGTGGTCGGGCTCGCGTTCGTGTTCCCGGCGGGCGACACCGGCGACGGCTCCGGGCGCCTCGCGCACATCGGGGCTGTCGCGGCGTCCGTGGTACTCGCCGGGGCGCTCCAGGTCCTCTGGTCGCTGCTCGCCCTTCGCGCTCGTCCGTGGTGGACACGCGAGATGCGTCCCGCACGCGACACCGCCCGGCGCGTGCTCGGCCAGGCGCTGCCGATGATCCTCGGGCTGGGTGTGCTCCAACTCAACACGCTGTTCGACGGGCTCATCGCCAGCTACCCGACGACGATCGGCTCGACGATCTTCGGCGTGGACTACCCGCTCGACGCCGGCGCGATGTCGGCGGTGAGCTATGCCCAGCGTCTGTACCAGTTCCCCCTGGGCGTGTTCGGGATCGCGGTGGCGACCGCGATCTTCCCCGCCCTCGCCGCCCTCGCCGACGATCCCGATGCCTTCGGCCGGACCGTGCGGCGCGGTCTTCGGCTCGTCGTGTTCATCGGTCTGCCCGCGAGCGTCGGCCTCGTGCTCGTGCGCGAACCGCTGACGAGCGTGATCCTGGAAGGCGGCGCGTTCACGCAGGACAACACCGAACGCGTGGGACGCGTGCTGCTCGGGTACGCGCCGGCAATCTGGGCGTACTCCACGGTTCACGTGCTCACGCGCGCGTTCTACGCGCGCGGCGACGCGATGACGCCGGTGCGTGTCGCCGTGAGCGTGGTGGTGCTGAACGTCGTGCTGAACTGCACGCTCATCTGGACCCCGCTGCGCGAGGCGGGTCTCGCGTGGTCCACCGCGATCTGCTCGACGGTGCAGGGGCTCGCGTTGCTGGCGCTGCTGCGGCGCCGCATCGGCCCGATCGTGGACGGCGCCGTGACGGCGAGCGCCGTGAAGTCGGTGCTCGCGGCGTTGCTCATGGGCGTGGCGGTGTGGCTCGTCGCGACGCTCGTACCAACGTGGGGCGACGGATGGATCGCGACGCTCGGGCGGCTCGCCATGCTCGTGATCACGGGAGCCGTCGTGTTCGGCGGAGTTGCGCGGGCGCTGCGGATGCCTGAACTGCGGTGGACGATCAGACCCAAACCTGGCAAATCAAGTTCGGTTCCTTGAGCTTGCCGGTGAGGATGCCGACGCTCGTCGTGACGAACTTCACCTCGTACTGCGGGTGGGCGTCGAGCCACTCGTTGATGGTCTGGTCCATGTAGGTGAGCGCGTCGCCGGTGAGCTTGGCGTGGAAGGTCTTGACGTGGATCGCGCCGGTGCCGTTCGTGTTCGGCGTGCGCGCCCACTCCTCCTCGTGCCGCTTCTTCTTCTCGAACGCGCGGATCTTCTGTCCCCCCGCGGTCGGCCCCGTCGGATCGACGACGGGAACCGGCTCGGGCTCCAGCGAGATGGGCCGTTCCATGGGCAGCTGCCGTTGCGGCGGTGCCGGGGTCGGGGGCTGGGGCGGGGGCGGGGGCTGACCGATCGCGGGCTGGGTGTGCTGGATCTTCGGAGCGCCGGGCTTCGAGGGCGGATTGGTGTCCATGAACGCTCCTTCCGCGGGAACCGATTCGCCCCGCCGCGAGTGGCCGCGAACATTCTACGCGACGCGCAGGATCCACGAGCCGTCGGAGCCGGAGACGACGACCTGCTGGCGGGTCGCGCTGCGTTCGGCGTCGGGGTCCCAGGCGATCTCCACGGTCCACGTCCGACCGGTCTCCCGCCACGCCACGACCCGCCCGGCGCGAAGCCGGCGGACCGTTCCGCGTCCACCGGAGACCGGCCCCTCGTGCGTCAGGTACGCGGGCCGGTGGTCGGGCGTCCGCTCGACGGCCATGGACTCCCCAGGCGCGAGGTCGTCGAGGCGCCGGTGGAGGCGGAAGGAGATCAGGGGCTGTCGATGCTCGTCGTCGATGGCGATCATCCAGTCGACGTGCTCGGTGCCGTCGGGTAGCACATGGTTCAGCAGCACGGTCGAGCGTACGGTCTCGTCTTCGTCGCGCATCGCTGAATCATGGGCGCCGGCGGAGCCATGATCCAGTGTTCGGCGAAATCCTCGCGACAGGTTGTCCCGGCGGAGACCGCCGCGCGGCACTGTGGACGCGATCGGGACAACCCCGGGAACCGGCCGGATCGGCGCCGGAATCGGCGGCTCCTATCATGTCCCCAGCCTCGCACAGGGAGTCTTCACATGAAGGCACGCGTCTCGACGTTTCTCGCCCTCCTGTTCCTCGCCGCGGTGACCGGCTGCGCGGGCCAGCGCTCGATCGACCAGATCAGCGACAGCGGCCACAAGCTGTACAAACGCGGTGACTATTCCGCCGCCGCCGCCGAGTTCCAGGAGATCACCGATCGCTACCCCGGCGACTGGCGTGCCCAGTACATGCTCGGCGTCACTCGTCTCGAGCTGGGGCAGATCAACGAGGCGCGGCGCGCCCTGGAGATCGCGTGGACCCGACGTCCCGGCGACGCGGACGTGGCCGACGCCCTCGCCGCGGCGATGCTGCGCGGCGGCGACGAGGAGACGCTGTTCCGGTTCCTCAGGGATCGCGCCGAGCAGACGCACTCCGTCAACGACTACGTGCGCCTCGCGCGGTTCACGATGGAGATGAACGACCCCGACACGGCGCGGCGCGCGGTGGACACGGCGATCGAGCTCGACAGCGGCATGACGGTCGAGCCGTACCTCGTGGCCGCCGATCTCGCCGAGCGCGTCGGCGACCTGGAGCACGCGGTGTTCCGTCTGCGCCAGGCGTACGCGGTCGATCCCACCGACCGCGAGGTGACCAACGCACTGCACCGTCTCGGCGAGGTGCCGGGACCGACGATCGCGATGCCGTCGGGCGCGTCGGCCGGCAACTGACCGCGCAGTGGACACTCCGTCCGAAACGCCCGCGCTGCTCAGTCGCCTGACCACCCTCGGCGACCTGGCTCGCCTGCGCATGCTCCGGCTTCTCGACGCGCACGAGCTGAGCGTCGGCGAGCTTGCCCGGGCGCTTCAGCTTCCGCAGTCGACGGTCAGCCGTCATCTCAAGGTCCTCCACGAGGGGCATTGGGTCATCAAGCGCACGGAGGGGACGGCGAGCCTCTACCGGCTCGTGGAGGATGCCCTCGCCGCGCCGGCGCGGGCGCTGTGGCGACTGGCCCGCGAGGACATCGGGACGAGCCCCACGCTCGAAGAGGACGACAGCCGGCTCGCGGAAGTGCTCGTCGAACGACGACATGACAGCCGCGCGTTCTTCGGACGCGTCGGCGGAGAGTGGGACCAGGTGCGGGAGGATCTGTTCGGCCACCACTTCACGGCCGAGGCGCTGCCCGCGTTCGTCGACGAGGAGTGGACCGTGGCCGACCTCGGCTGCGGGACCGGCAACGCGTCGGAGATGCTCGCGCCGTACGTTCGCAGGATCGTCGCCGTGGATCGCGAGCCGTCGATGCTCGCCGCGGCGCGGAAGCGTCTCGAGGGCATGGAGAACGTCGAGTTCCTCGAAGGCGAGCTCACCGAGCTTCCCCTGGCCGACGGGGCGGTGAACGCGGCGATGATCTTCCTCGTGCTGCACCACCTCGAGCATCCGGAGACGGCGGTGGCCGAGGCGGGCCGCATCCTCGCCGACGGCGGCGTCCTGCTCGTCGTGGACATGGTCTCCCACGATCGCGAAAGCTACCGGCACACGATGGGCCACCGGCACCTCGGCTTCGACGAGGCCACCGTCGCCGGATGGACGAAGCGAGCCGGGCTCCACAAGCCGGGCTACCACCGCCTCCGACCGGACACCCACGCGATGGGCCCGGGGCTGTTCGTCGCGACGATGCGGAAGAAGGGGTAGGGGGCCCGGGTCTCGCGGGAACGGCGTGTTCGCCTACGCCTTCGCCACCACCGGTGCATCCACCCGCGGGAACAATGCGACCTTCTCGACGCTGGTGCCCGCTTCGAGGCCGCCCCAGACCGCAAGCTCCTCCAGGCCGCCGGCCTGCGGGTCGATCGCGAGCCCCAGGGCCTCCCAGAGCTGTTCGATCCGACCGGGCATCACGGGCCAGAGCAGCAGCGACGCGATGCGGACCGCCTCGGCGCACTGGTAGAGGATCGCCCCAAGCTCTCGGGACTTCTCCGGGTCCTTGGCGAGCTTGAACGGCTCGGTTCGGTTGATGAACCCGTCGACCTGCCGCACGAGCCCGAGGGCGGCCCCGATGGAGCCGGCGAGGTCGAAGCGGGTCATCGCGGCGATCGAGGCGGCGACGGCCTCCGCGGCCTGCGTCGGCCAGTCCATCTCGCCGAGCACGATCCGCTCACCGTCCGGACTCTCGGTGGGGACAGTTCCGTCGCAGTACTTGTTAATCATTGCTGTAACACGACTTGCACAGTTACCAACAGTGTTAACAAGATCTGTATTGAAGACCTCATGGAAGTGATTTGCGGCGAAGTCCGCGTCGGTCGCGCCGAGTGGCCCCTGTGTGGCGAGGTAATATCGCCACATATCGAGGCCGTACGTATCGACATAGCGGTCGATCGCCTCCAGATCGATGAAGTTACCCAGAGACTTGGACATCTTCTGCCCTTCGCTGATCCAGAAGCTGTGGGCATAGACGCAGTCGGGCAGGGGCATTTCGAGGGCCATGAGGACCGACGGCCAGATCACGGCGTGGAACCACAGGATCTCCTTGCCGATCACGTGGACCGTGGCCGGCCAGTACCCGGATCGCTCGCGATGTCGATCGCTTTCGGGCTCGCCGAGGCCGAGGGCCGTGATGTAGTTCAGCAGGGCGTCGATCCAGACGTAGATCACGTGCTCCGGGTCGCCCGGCATGGGGACGCCCCACGTGAAGTTCGTGCGGGTGATCGGGACGTCCTGGATGCCCTCGCGGAGCCGCCCGAGGACCTCGTTCCGCCGCGCCTCGGGCCGAACGAAGTCGGGCTGCTCGGTCAGGAGCCGCTCCATCCGATCCTGGAACGCGCTGAGCCGGAAGTAGTAGTTCTGCTCGGTCGCCCGCACGAGGGGACGCCCGCTGACGGGGCTCTTGTACTCGAGCTTGCGCGCCTGCGTCTCGGTGTAGTACTCCTCCTGCCCCTCGTCGTACCACCCCTCGAACTCGCCGAGGTACACGGCGTCGGAGTCGAGCAGCCGCTTCACGAAGTGCTGCACCTGCCGCTCATGGTCGGCCTGTGTCGTGCGGATGAAGTCGTCGTTCGTGAGGTGGAACTTCCCGAGCACGGACTGGAAGACCGCCGCGTTCTCGTCGGCAAGCTCCTGCGGCGAGATCCCGCGCTCCTGCGCGGACTTCTCGACCTTGATCCCGTGCTCGTCGGTACCGGTCAGGAAGAAGACGTCGCGCCCGAGGAACCGCATGAACCGCGCCCACACGTCGCAGATCGTCGTCGTGTAGAGGTGACCGATGTGCGGCCGGTCGTTGACGTAGTAGATCGGGGTCGTGATGTAGGCGGGGCGGGCGGACATGGCGGCATTGTACGGCACGGGGCCGCACCTTCATGAGTCATGAGCAGCAGGCGGCCCCGAGGTCGCCCCGCGGCAGAGGCTAATGACTAATCAAGGTGCGGCCCCTCCCGCTACGCGGCGTTGGGCTTTCGTGTCTAGGCCTGAATGTCGAGGTGAGCGGGCCCGTCGTCCCCGTCGGGTGCGTGATCCGAAGGAGTGTCGTGGGACTCGTGCTCCACCTCGGCCTGCTCCGAGTCGTTGCTCGGGAGTTGGCGCACCGCCTCGGCGCCCTCCATGGCCGCCACGCGGAGATCGACGAGATCCTGGAACCGTCGACGCCGGTCGGTCACGGCGCGCTCGCGGTCCCGCGACTTGCTCGCCGTCTGCTGGGCCTGCGCGGCCTGCACGAGCGACGAGTCGAGCGGGGATGGACCGATCGAGCTCATATTTCGGGTATCGGCGGTTCTCGGCGGCCGCGTGAAATCCCCGTGATCGAGCCGATAATCACGGCGACGATGTGGGCGTCACGGGCTCCGGCTCGGCCGCGGTGCGATCCGGCTCCGGTTCGGCCGCCGGCACCTCCGGGGTGGAACCGGGCGCGGTGGCGCTCTCCGGCGCGAGCCAGATCGCCTTCAGCAGCGGGACCATCTCGTCGTCCGGCGCCGCCGCCTCCATCGCATCGAGCGCGCTTCGCACGATCGTGCGATCGCCCAGCAGTCGACCGATGTACGCGAGAACGAACGCGCTGGTCGCGATGTCCCGCCCCCCCTCGAGGCGCTGCTCGAGCGTCGTCACGGCGCGGAGCAGACGCGGCCGGTTCGGAACGAGCGCCGGATCGTATTTCGCGTCGATCATCTCGGGCTGGAACTCGAAGAGGCTGCGCAGCGTGAGCGAGGCGGACAGGTAGAGCCCGGCCCCGATCTGCGTGTGCGCGAGCCCCGCCGTCGCCATCGGCTCGCCCGGGATGAACCGCAGCGCGCGGGCGAAGCGCTGCTCGGCCCAGAAGTAGCGACCCTCGCGCAGCGCCTCCTCGCCCGATGCGACGAGTTGGTTGAACCGCGACGTCGCCTCCGGGCTCGCGAGCTGATCGATGCGCTGACCGTGACGGAGGATCTCGCCGTACCGTTCGATCGGCGGCTTCTCCGGGGCGGGCTCGTCGGCGGTCTCGGCCATGAGATCGGTCGACCCGAGATCCGTGCCGAGCCGCTGCCCGGTGGACTCCGTGTCGCCACGGGACGCCTCGATCGCAGCCAGGTCCTCGTCGATGCCGGCGACCCCGGCGAGCCGCGCCCGCAGCGAGCGCAGGTCGTCGTCGAGCGAGGCAAGCCTCTCCATCTCCGACCCCTCGCTGGACGGTTCGGCCTCTGCGTCGGCCGGGCGTCGGGTGCGCTCGTAGCGCGACGCCACCTGCTCGCGAATACGGCGGAAGTCCGGAACGCGACCCGGCTCGAGCGCCCGCCCGGAGACCTGGGCGTTCACCCGTCGATCCTCCGAGGCGATCGCGTCGACGCGGCGCTCGCCACGATCGACGCGGCGATCGGTGCGAAGGTCCGCGTACCGGCGCTCGAACTGGCGACCGAGTTCGTCGTCCTCCAGATCCTCGGGGCGTTTCTCGTACTCGTCGCGCAGCACCGCGCGGTCGTAGCTCGATATCCCGATCACCGCGGTCATCTGGTCGATCGACTGATCGAACAACCCGCGCAGGCTCGAGACCTGGAGCGAGCGCGCCGTCCCGTCCTCGTCGATGAAGCCGCCGATGATCGTCGGCTCGATGGCGTTTCGCGACGCGGCGGAGATCGACGACGCCCGGCTGAAGCGGTCCACGCGCAGCCGGGCCTTGACGACGTCGCCCGGCCGGTAGATCTGCTCTTCGATGCTGCGGATCGTCGCGCCCTGGCCGGTGCGGCGGTACTCCAACAGCCCCGCGTCCTGGCCGAAGCGCAGCCGCTGGTAGGTCTCGCCGTAGTTGGCGAAGTTCACGCTGGACCACGCGCTGCCGGCGCGGAACTGGTACTGCTCGTCGGACGGAAGCGCTCCGCGGAACTCGTCCGCCGAGAGGTACCCCACCGATTCGCGGAAGCCGCGTCCCCCGACCACGTTCCGGGTGATCACGAGGTTGCGCGCGTTGAAGTCGATCGGTCGCTGGGCGGCATTCCGTCCGCCGGTGGCCGGATCGAGGTTCCGGTCGAGCGCATGGCCGTCACCAAGCGCGTTCTGCGCCGACGCGGGCGCCGCGATCGCGCCGCTCAACACGAACCCCGCCGCCATGGCCTTCATCGCCGTCACCCGGTGCATGCCACGTCTCCCGTCGGACCGGTGATTCTACGCACCGGCCGCGTCGTTCCTTCCCAACCATCGACCCGATGGACGGTCAGGCCCACCCGCAACGGATACGGAGACGGTTATGGGCCGGTTCGTCGCGGGGGGGCACCATCCGCGAACAGGGCCGTGCCGAGGGCCTCCAAGTCCTCGTCGTTGCAGCACACGAGGAGATAGACCAGCGAGCCGCGGGTCGAGCAGATCACGCGCTGGCGGCACTCGGGGCGGTTGCCGACCGTCCGCCAGCGCCTGGCCCACCGGGCGTCGGTGAGGGCATCGAGCCCGACGTCGGGCGGAACGATGAAGATGCTGAGCATGCCCTCGGGACATCCATCGCCGCCGCGACCGCCGTGGGTGTAGATGAGCTGGACGGAATCCGGATGACCCTCGAGCGCGGCGTCGGCGAGCCCGACGAACCGGTAGCCCAGGGGCTCGAGATCGACGATCGGGATCTCCTCGCCGAAACGCGCCACCAGCACCTGGACGGCTCGGACCGGGCCGAACCACTGCACCTTCTCGTCGCGCCGCTCGGGGCGGCAGGCGCAGTCGTGGTGCTCGTCAGCGACACCTCGGACCGTCTCGGCCACGAGATCCGTGCCCGCCGGCGCGTTGAGGTCGTCGATCGGCGGACCCAGGATCCCGAACAGCACCGCGCCGGCGATCAGCGCGATCGAAGCGGCGACCGCCAGGGCGCTGACCCGCGTCGGTCCGTCCATCCACCGACTCCGGGCCGTGGCGACCGGTTCGTCGTGCAGGCCCGCGCGGACGCGATCGGCGAGGTCTGCGGGCGCCGACACGCCCATGGCGCGTTCCACGAAGCCGCGGAGCGCCCGCTCACCACGCACGCGGTTCGCAAGCTCGTCGTCGCGCTCGAGCCGCGCCTCGAACACGCGCGCTTCGTCCGGCGTCAGCTCGTCATCGACGTAGCGCCGCACGTCGGCGGCGGGCTCGTGGGTCGGGTTGGTGGTGGGGTCTTCGGTCATGGCTCCGCAATCTGAATCAACGGCGCAGAATGCCCTTTTCTTCGGCGATTTCGGACAATTCTCGTGCCAGCAGGCTTCGGGCTCGGTGCAGGCGGCTCATGACCGTCCCGATGGGGATCTCCTGGATCTCGGCGATCTCGCGGTACTTGAGACCCTCGACACCCCAGAGCAGCAGCACGCTGCGGTACTCCGGCCTCAGTTGCTCGATCGACGCCTTCAGACGCTCGTCGATGTGCTCCCATTCCAGGGAGGCGAGGTCCCATGCGGGCGCCGGCTCGTCCGGCCCCGGCTCATCCGACACGGCGGCAGGCAGATTCTCCATGGCAATCGGCTGGCGCCGCGCGCGGCCCACCCGCGTGTAGAAGACGTTGTGCAGGATCTTGAAGAGCCACGGGCGGATGCCGCCGCCGCGCTCCTCGTAGCGGTCAGCGACGCGGAGCGCTCGCAGGTACGTCTCCTGGACGAGGTCCGCCGCCTCGTCGGGATGCCGCGCGAGCTGCATCGCCATCCGGTAGACCGCTTCGAGGTGCGGCAACGAGAGATCTTCGAAGACGTGCCGTTCCACCGCGGGCCTTCCGTCAACTGGGGGCCGCCATGGTCGAGGAAGGCAGGCCCGGGGGCAAGGAACGTCCTCGAGGGGGAAACGCGCTGATCCCGGAACCGACCTCAGCCGGCGATACAACCGGCAACGCCGATGTCCAGGCCACCCACCCGAGCCCCGGCACGCATCCCGGCGCGCATCGTGGTCGCGGCCGCGTGCGTGGCCACCGGGATCCTGCTCGCCGGGCCACGCTCGAGCCTCGGGCCTTCATCGCGGCCCGTCTTCTGGCCGGCGTGGCTCGGTGCCGCGGCCGCCCTCGTCGGCGCGGTGCCCGCCCGCCGACACCGCGTCCTGCGCGGCGTGCTCATGGCCTCGGCCATGACCGGTGTAAGTGCCGCCTGGACGACAGTACGGCACGACCGCGCCGCCGCCACGGACCTGCGCACGCTCACGCGTGGTCAGGCGGGGGTTGTACGGCTGTGCGGCAACGTGGTTGCGGACCCGGTGACCACGGACGCCGCGACGGCCGTCCTGGCGAGGTTCCACTACCGAACCTCGTCGACCCGGTTCGAGTTGGACGTCGACACCGCGCTGGACCACACCGGCGGCGGGCACCGGGCGGCGGGGCGGGTCCTCGTCCGGGTCGCCGAGTCCGTGGAGCCGTTGAACGCCGGCGATCGCGTACGTGTGACGGGCATGCTCCTGCCGCCGGCGGCGCCGCGGAACCCCGGGACGATCGACCGGCGGCGCACGGCGCGGGTCCTCGGATCCGCCGGGCTGCTCCGTGTGCCGGGCCGCGACATGGTCGTGGTCGAGCGCTCCGGCGCGCATCCGTTCCGGCCTGGGCGCGCCGCGTTGCGCCGCGAGGCCGAGCGACTCCTGCTCGCGGATCTGCCGGGCGGCGCGGGCGCCGCCGAGCGCGACGCCCTGCTCCGAGCCATGCTTCTCGGGCGCCGGGACGCGAGTTTCGGCGCGCTGCACGATGCGTTCCGCCGTGTCGGTCTGGCGCACCTGCTGGCCATCTCGGGGCTGCACCTCGGCGTGCTCGTCGGTCTCGTCATGCTCGTCATGCGCGCCGTCGGCGCGCACCGGCGAGGGCCGCAGGGGCTCGTGGTCATCGTCGTGGTCGGCGCGTACCTCCTGCTCGTGGAAGCGCGTCTGCCGGTCCTGCGGGCCGGCCTGATGGCGTCGGCGGTCGGCGTGGGCATGATCGCGCGTCGGCGGTGGCCGACGGAGAGCCTGGTGCTCGCGGCCGCGATGATCCTGCTCGCGTGGCGGCCGAACGAGTTGGCGAACCCCGGGTTCCAGCTCAGCTTCGGTGTCGTGCTCGCGCTCCTGCGTGGCGTGCCCGCCGTCCGGCGGCGGTGGTTCCCGAAGCCGCCCGGCGGGGCCGGAACGTTCGGCGACGTGCTCGCCGATTCCGTCGCCGGCGCCTGGTGCGTGGCGGTCGTCGCGTGGGCGGTGGCGACGCCGATCGTGCTGCGTCACTTCGGCATGCTCTCGCCGGGCACCGTCCCGCTGAGCGTGGTCTCCCTGCCCGTGGCGTCGGTCACGCTCGTGCTCGGATACGTGAAGATCATCGCGGGGGCCGTGCTGCCCCCCGCGGTGTTCCTGCTCGGGCCGCCGCTCGCGTGGAGTTCGGACCTGTTGCGCCTGCTCGTGGGGGTCGCCGATGCGATACCGGGTTCGGTGCTGCACCTGCCGCGACCCGGCACGCCTTGGACGATCGCCGCGCTCGGGTGGTCGACGGCATGGATGACGGGCCTTGCGCGGCGCCGCCGCGTGCTCGCCGCCGTCGCCGTCGTGCTCGTGGGATGGCTCGCAGCGCCGGCGGTTCCGTGGCGCGGCACCCCCGCCCTCCGGCTCGACACGCTGGCGGTTGGCAACGGCTCGTGTCACGTCGTCCGCGCCGACGGACGCACGCTCGTGTTCGACGCGGGCAGCGCGGCGGATCCGGACGCGGGGAGACGGACGATCCTCCCCGCGCTGCGAGCGATCGGCGTGCGTTCGATCGACGTGCTGTGCGTCAGCCACCCGAACCTCGATCACTTCTCCGCGGTGCCGGAGATCGCCGCGCAGCTTGCCGTCGGCGAGGTGCTCGTGACGCCGCTCCTGCTCGAGGCCGCCCGCGCGGATCCCGAGAGCGCTGTCGCCGCCCTGCTCGATGACCTGCGCAACCGGCGCGTGCCGGTGAGGGCCGTCGCCGCGGGCCACCGTGTCACGCTGGGTCGGGCGACGGCGCGGTGGCTGCACCCGGCGGCCGACGCGCGCCCGGAAAACTCCAATGACGGCTCGATGGTCGTCGTCGTCGACGGGGGCGGGCGACGACTGCTGCTCACCGGCGATATCGAGACCGCCGGGATCGACGCCCTGCTCGATCACCACGGCGATCTGCGCGCCGACGTGATGGAACTGCCGCATCACGGGAGCTTCAGCGACGCAGCGCGACGGCTCGTGGACCGGCTGCATCCGGAGGTCGTCGTCCAGTCCACCGGGCCCGCCCGCCTCGCCCGCGACGCCTGGTCCGGTCTACCCGAAAGAACGCGACGCGTGGTCACCGCGCGCGACGGCGCGTGCCGCGTGGTGTTTCCACGGGATCGGCGGGCGCCGATCGAGGTGGGGACGTGGATCGCGGGCACGGACACGGATTCCGTGAGAGACACCCGGGACGCACACGCCGCCCCTACCATGTCGCCATGAATCTCCGGACCCTCCTCCCCATTCTCATTCTCGTCGCGTCGTGCCCGGGGGCGGGTACGTCGACCGCGGCCGAGCCGCCGCAGGTCGGGCCACCGGTCCCCGACGAGGGCACCGTCACGGCGATCCCGCCCGTCACGCTCGTGCCGGCCCTGCCGCGGTTGAGCTTCGTGCGTCCGGTGCAGCTCGTGCACGCCGACGACGGCACGAACCGCGTCTTCGTGGTCGAGCAGCCGGGGCGTGTCCGCGTGACCGAGAACGATCCCGAGATCAGGTCCACGCGTGTCTTCCTCGACATCAAGTCGAAGGTGCGGATGCGTCACAACGAGGAAGGCCTGCTGACGCTCGCGTTCCATCCGAAGTACCGCGAGAACGGACAGCTCTTCGTGTACTACACGGCGTCGAAGCCCCGCCGCGGCGTGCTCTCGCGCCTCCGCGTGTCCGCCGAGAACCCCGATCACGTCGATCCGTCGACCGAGGAGGTGATTCTCGAGGTCGATCAGCCGTACGGGAACCACAACGGGGGGACGATCCGCTTCGGCCCCGACGGCTTCCTCTACCTCAGCCTCGGCGACGGCGGCTACGCGAACGACCCACACGGGAACGGCCAGAAGCTCTCGACGCTGCTCGGCGCGGTGCTCCGCCTGGACGTCGACCGAACCGACGGCAGGCGACCGTACGCGATCCCCGCCGACAACCCGTTCGTCGGCCGCGACGGCGCGCGGGGCGAGATCTGGGCGTACGGGCTGCGCAACCTGTGGCGCATGAGCTTCGACGCCCAGACCGGTGAGCTCTGGGGCGCCGACGTCGGCCAGAACCGCTGGGAGGAGATCGACCTCATCACGAAGGGCGGGAACTACGGCTGGAACATCCGCGAGGGACGCCACGACTTCCGCGGTGGCCAGTCGGACGTTCCGCTCGTCGACCCCATCGTCGAGTACTCGCGCGACGAGGGGATCTCCGTCACCGGCGGCGTCGTGTATCGCGGAACGAAGCAGCCTTCCCTCGTCGGCGTCTACCTCTACGCGGACTACGCGACGGGTCGCATCTGGGGCCTCCGGCACGAAGGCGGCACGCTCGTCGCATCGCGCGAGATCGGGTCCGAAGCCCGCCGGAAGCACGTCACCTCATTCGACGTCGGCCCCGACGGCGAGATCTACGTCTGCGCGTTCCAGACGATTGACGGACAGCGAGGCCGGGTGTACCGCGTGGATGCGCGCTGACTGACGGTCGAGCCTCAGCGCCCCGCCGCCGCTTCCTCGATGATGCGCTCCGGCAGCGGCTCGCCGGCAAGACTCCAGTACACGACGTTCTTCGAGTTCACGAACGCGAACGGCACGCCGCGCAGGCCCTGGCGTTTCGCGGCGGCGCCGTCCTCCTGGATCGCGGCGGCGACCTCCGGCGACTGCATCTCCTTGAGCAGCGCGGCGGGATCGAGGCCGACGGCGCGCGCGCCTTCTGAGATCTTCGCATCGTCGAGCGGCACCTGGTTCTCCATGAGCCAGGTGTGCATCTTCCAGTAGACCTCGCGTCCGCCGAGACGGCCCGCCGCCTCCGCCGCCTGCGAACCGCGGCAGGCGAACGGGTGCATGGTCCTCGACGCGCTGGAGTTGCATGACTGGTCGATCGGGTAATGGCGGAAGGAGTAGCTCACGTCGTCACGAGCCTCCACCACCGCGCGGATCCGCGCGTCGAGCTGGGCCGTGTACGGCTCCTGGTAGTCGCCCCAGACCATCACCCGAGCGGCGGCGTTCGCGGGACCCCACGTCCAGTCGTTCTGATCCGGCGGCAGTTGGCGCGTGAACTGGGCTCGCCACTCCTCGACGTACTTCTCCAGCGCCGCCGGGGGGCGATCCACGTCGGCGGTGAGCGCCGGCGGGTTCGTCGCCGCGACCTCGTCGACCGTGCGCACGAGCGCGTTCGGCGACCGCCACCCGAAGAGCTGCACACCGTTGACGAAGATCATCGGCGTCTGCCGCAGACCCAGCGAGATCGCCTCGTCGATGTCCGAGCTGACGAGCGCGAGCGTCTCCGGTGACGACATCGTGCGGATGAACTGCTGCGGTTCGAAACCGAGTTCCTGCAGAGACGCGGGGAAGTTGGCGTCGGTGAAGCTCCCGCCCTGATCGAAGAGCCAGTGGTGCATGCGCCAGAACCCCTCCTCGCCACCGATCATGCCGGCGGCTTCCGCGGCCCGCGCCGCCCAGCACGCATTGGGGTGGAGGTTCTTGTGCGCCTTCGGATTACAGTCGGTGCAGAACGGGAACTGCTTCGCGGAGAAGGAGACGTCGGTGCGATCCGCGAGGATCTGGCGAACCTGGTTCTCGATGTTCTTGCAGTCCGGACACTGGTAGTCGGAGATGATCACGATCCGAATCGGCGCCTCCTCGGGGCCGACCCGGTAGCGTCCGGCGAACGGTCCCTCGATGGGCGAGTTCACGTCGGGCGTGCCCGGCCGGTCGATGATCTCCTTCGTCGACTTCTCCAGTTCCTTCTCATCGTGCGCTTCGACGCGTCGCTCGTGCTGCCACTGAACGATCGTCAGCGAGAACAGCGCGATCGCCAGGACCGACGCGAAGGGCACGACGGGCCCACGCTGCTTTCGGCCACCGGTCACGAGACCCTCGAGCATGATGACGAACACGAGGTTCGCCCCGTGCACCCCGAGGCAGTAGTTGCAGACGTACCCGTTGGCGAACATCACGATCGGCAGCAGGACCGAGACGATCGCTCCGACCCGCACGACCCACCGCAGCCCCGTGCCCAGCGTTCCGCGGGAGACGACCCACGCGACGAGCACCGCGAGGAAGTACGCCAGCCCGACGTTGGCCGTCGTGAGCCAGGTGAAGCCGAGACGACCCCAGGCGCTCTTCGCCGCCCGCGCGCAGTCGCTTTCGAAGCCGCACCCGGGCAGGTTGATGCTGCCGACGCTCTGAAGCACGAGCGCGCCGGAGGCCACCGCGGCGATCGCCAGGAGCACGCAACCAACGTAGAACAGCGCCGACAACGGCGACGGGCTCGGGGACTCCGGCTCTGAGGCGGTCGGTTTGCGATCGTGCTTGGGCTTCTGCTTCGGCATCAGCGCTTCCCTTGTTACATGCGCGGCGGCGCTTCGATTCCGAGTTGGTCCAGCCCGTCGGCGATGACGCGCCGCGTCAGGTCGGCGAGGCGCAGACGCGCGAAGCGGACCTGCTCCTCCGGCGCCTTGAGCACCGGGCACTTCTGGTAGAAGGCGCTGAAGGCGTCGGCCAACTCATAGAGATACGTGCAGAGCCGGTGCGGCTCCAGGGTCCGGGTGACGTCGCGGACAACGGCGCCGTAACGCAGCAGGAGCAGGGCGAGTTGCTTTTCTTCCGGCGCGTGGACCGCGAACGAGTGCGCTCGCAGTCGCTCGTCGTCGCTCGCAAGCTCCGCCCGTGAGAACATGGAGCAGATCCGCGCGTGCGCGTACTGCAGGTACGGACCGGTATTGCCCTCGAAGGAGATCATCCGATCCATGTCGAACAGGTAGTCGCGTACGAGATCCGTGGACAGGTCGGCGTACTTGATCGCGCCGATGCCCACCGCGCGACCGATGGCGGCAAGCTCGTCGTCGGACCGCCCGTGCGTCGGCGCCGCGGGATCGGTCGCGCGTCGACGCACCTCCGCCGTGCCGCGCTCGCACGCCTCGACGAGCAGCGAGCGCAAGGTCACGTTCTCGCCGCTGCGGGTCTTGAGCGGCTTGCGGTCGGGGCCGAGCACGGCGCCGAACGGGATGTGGATCAGCTCCGCCGTGGCCCCGTCGGCGGTCGCGTCCCATCCGATGCGGCGCACCGCGTCGAACACGTCGCGGAAGTGGTCGCGCTGACGCGCATCGACGACGTAGATGATGCGGTCGGCCCCGAGCTCGGCGGCGCGGAAGTGCACGGCGGCGAGGTCCGTCGTGGCGTACAGGAACCCGCCGTCGGACTTCCGAATGAGCAGGGGGCGTTCGCGATCCTCGAACCGGACCACGAGCGCGCCGTCGTCCTCCTCGGCGATGCCCCGCTCGGCGTACGCGTCGATGACGCCGGCGAGGCGATCGCGGTAGAAGGACTCGCCCCGGTTGTGCTCGGGACCGAGCTTGACGTTCAGGATCTCCAGCGCCTCGTAGAGCGACCGGAGCGTGCAGTCGATGAGCCGGTGCCAGTCGCGGTCCAGCTCGGGATCACCCTGCTGGAGCTTGACGAGCGTGGCCTTGGCCGCGTCCACCGCGTCCCGCGCACCGTCGTTCTGCTCCTGAAGCTCCGCGAGCCGATGCGGCCCCGCGTGCAGACGCCGCGCCGCGGCGAGGCCGGGCTCGTCGGACCGGGCCGAGAGCTGCGCGTCGCGGTAGGCGGCGTCGAGATCCTCCAGACGCAGGGCCTGGAGATCCACGCCCGCCGCGCGAAGCTCGTGCAGGACCATCGCGATCGGCAGCCCCCAGTCGCCGAGGTGGTTCTCACGGTGCACGGTGCGGCCGCGTCGCTCCATCACCCGGGCGAGGGCGTCGCCGATGATCGTCGAGCGGAGGTGCCCGACGTGCATCTGCTTGGCGACGTTCACCGCGCACAGGTCGATCACCACCGGGTGCTGGTCGGGATCCGGCGGCACGCCCAGCCCGGGCTCGTCCATCGCCGCGAGGAGCCCGTCGATCGCCTCGGGACGCAGGCTGATGTTGATGAAGCCGGGACCGGCGACCTCCGGGGCCTCGGCGATCGCCGAGAGATCGGCGGCGATGATGATGCGCTCGGCGAGCGCGCGGGGCTGATCGCCGAGCCGCTTGGCCAGGGCCATCGCGCAGTTCGCCTGGAAATCGCCGAACTCGGGGTTCTGGCTGGGACGGATCACGGGATCGACGTCGGCGAAGTCGTCGCCGAGCGCGCGGTGGATCGCCGTCCGCAGCGCGGCGTCCAGCAGCGCGACGGGATCGGGGGTGGCGGGCGTGGCGAGGGTGTCGGCGGCCATGGTCCGGGAGTATAGAGAGCGGGCACGATCCCCGGCGCGCGGGGAATGCGTATCGTGAGCTTCGGATCCGGACGATGAGGCCGCGGGGGCTCGATGATCCGAGCCCCGGAGAACGCCATGACCGACAGCAAGCCGTACGTGCTCTTCCTCTGCACCGGCAACAGCGCCAGGAGCATCATCGCGGAGGCGATCACGAACCAGCAGTTCGGCAAGTACCTGCGCGCCGTCTCCGCCGGGGCGGGGCCCAAGCCGGCGCCGCACGAGATGACGCTGAGCCTGCTCGCTCGCCAGGGGCTGAGCACGGAGGGGCTTCGGTCCAAGAGCTCCAACGAGTTCGTGGACGAGCCGTTCGATCTCGTGATCACGCTCTGCGACAACGCGGCGAGCGAGCCGTGCCCGACCTTCCCCGGGCCACCGGCGCGCGAGCACTGGAGCCTTCCCGATCCGCCGGCGGCCGATCCGCCCGAGGACATGTTCGAGGCGGTCTTCAAAGCGCTGGAGGACGCCATCGGCCTCCTCGCCCACGGCACCCATCCCAGCCTGGCCGCCCGGGCGCGGGAGGCGCGGGTCCACCTGAACCGGCGTTTCACCCCGCGCATGATCTGAGGAGGATGGCGGGGATTGCGGGGATGGCTCGGACTGCGGGGATGGCGGAGATGTTCGGAATCCCGCTGCCAGCGCCCGCACCAAAGTCCACTATCCCAGCCATCCCCGCAATCCCAGCCATCCCCG
>JAAELP010000427.1 GCA_024226535.1 Planctomycetota bacterium
CCAGGATCACGATAACGATCACGATGAAAGGCGCACGCAGCATCCAATCCGGCCGGGTGAGACGGGCCTTCACGCTCGTCGAGGCGATGGTCACCATGGTGGTGCTCGCGGCCATCGGGTCCGTCGCGTCGGGGCTCGTGCTCGACTCCGTCGACGACTACCTCACCGCCCGCACACGCGGGCAGCTCCACTCGGAGCTGTCGATCGCGATGGACCGCATCATGCGGGACCTGCGCAAGATCCCGCTCGACTCGGCCGCGGCGAGTATCGCCCCCGACGTCGACTGGACCGAGGCGACGAGCTGCATGTTCGACGGCGGCTACTACGTGGCGTACTCGGTCGGGAACAAGGAGGTCTGGTTGTGGGACGGGGCCGCCCCGATCGTCCTGCTCACCGACGTCGACGACCTCACGTTCGCGTTCTACAACGAGTCGAACGCCGTGATCGGACCTTCGCTGGCCGCGGCCACCTGCGATCCCATTCGCCGCATCGAGGTCTCGATCACCCTCGACCGCTACGGCGTGCAGGAGACGCTCCGGAGCAAGGTCTTCCTGCGGTGCACGCTGGCGGGGGCGGGAACGTAACGGCACCCCGCGATAACCGCCGTCCCTCCGATAACACTCGACCAAACCACCCTCCAGCCGCCGATCCGGCCAAAGTGGGCGGCGTTCCTTGTCGATCTCACGAGAGACCTCGAGTCCGCGGAAGGACGCTCCCGTGAAGAAAACGAGAAACGTTGTCATCCAATTGCTCGATCGATACATCGATCTCGTCGTGTTCGACGGCGACCAGCGTGTCGACGCCCAGCGCCTGCCGATCGAGCTCGAGGACGAGCCGCTCGAATGGTGCAAGGCCGTGCGCCGAAGCGCCATCTCGCTGAAACCGATCCTCGCCGAGATGAACGCCGCCGGCGCCAGCGCCCGCGTGCTCTACCGAAGCCCGACGCAGACCGTGTCGATGCCCGGCTTCGCCGTACGCTCGCCCGGCCAGGCGATCGAGGCCGCGATGCTGGAGGCGACGGACTCGCTCTCGTACCCGGCGATGTCCGCGGTGATCGAGACCGCCATCGTCGCCCGCGACGCACACGGCGAGGACCGCGAGACGCACATCGCCGTCGTCGCCGATCGCGAGGACGTCGCCGCGGCGATCATGGAGATGGTCGAGGAGGCGGGACTTCGCTTCGAGTCGGCATGCCCGATCGACGCGGCGGTCATGGTCGGCGTGGTGCGCGACGAGCTGGATGGCAAGAACGACCATCGAGGCGTGCTCTACGTGGGCACGCAGACGTCGTACTTCGTTGCCGCCCGCAACGGGACACTGCTGTTCAGCCGGCGCATCGACCTCGGCATCGAGGCGCTCGCCGCCAGCCTCACGCGCCCGATCATCGGGGCCGGGGGCACGGTGATCGAGCTCGACCTGGAAGAGTCGAGGGAGATGGTCCAGGCCTTCGGCGTTCCCGACCGCGACCAGGTCGTGGACGAGCAGCGCCAGCTCACCGGCTCCCAGATCGCGCCGCTGCTCCAGCCGGTGCTCCAGCGGTGCGTGGTGGAGATCCGCCAGTCGATCCGCTTCGGCGTGAGCGAAGCGGACCGCGACGGACTCAAGCTCCACGTGACCGGTCCGGGTTCGGCGCTGCCGGGCCTGTCCGCGGTGCTCGCGAAGGAACTGGGGCTCGAACTGACGGCCGGCGGCGCCTACGAGAGCACGGGACAGTGGCGTGATCCGAACGCCGGCGCCGGCGAGGTGACCGACGCCCTTCGTCATCGCCGCGTGCTCGAGCGCCTCAACATCATGCCGCGCCAGGCCGGTGTGCGGCGTCGCCGCGCGCGGATGCGCCGCTGGGCGATGACCGGCACCACGGCGGCGGCCCTGATCATCGCCTCCGACGCGGTGCGGCACCAGGTGCAGCTCAGCGACGCCCGCGAGCGCGCCGCGAAGGTCTCGCAGCAGATCGGCGACATCGAGCAGCTCGTGGCGACGGAGGAGAAGCTCCGCACCGTGGTGGACGCCGAGGCGACGCTCACCGGGAGCATCGAGAAGGCGACCGGCCTGCGTGTCAACTACGCCGCGTGCATGAACGAACTGGGACGCATCACGCCGACGACCGTCCGGTTCGAGTCGATGCAGTTCAACCGGCGCGAGGGAACGATGTTCGGCACCGTCACCGGGTGCGCGGCCGCCGACGAGGACACGGGCACGAACGACCTGGAGCGTTTCATCGACGCCCTCGGCAGCAGCCCCCTGTTCCACGAGATCAACCTCAAGAACGTGCACAGCGGTGCCCTCGGCGAGCTTCGGGGGCAGCGTTTCGAGGCGACCTTCGAGGTCGTCGGCGTGCCGCGCAACCGGCGCGCGGCGTCCGGAACCGAGCCCCAGACGGAGTCAGCCGGATGAACGGAATCTTCGACCGCAGGACCGTGGCCGAGTTCATCATCATTCTCGCCGTCTGTGTCGGCGCCTGGATGCTGATCGTCGAGCCCAAGGTCGCTGAGCTCGGCGAGCTCGAGGCGAGCATCGCCGAGGCCGATCGGAATCCCGTCCTCCAGAACCAGGGGGCGGTGAAGCATATGGCGAGCCAGCTCGACAGCGTGCGGCAGCGCGTGCGGGCCATCGCCCAGCAGAACGAGTTCGGCCGCGACTCGTCAAGCATCTACGGGCTGATCATGAGCATGGCCAAGGAGCACGGTGTCACCGTCGACCGGCTCGATCCGGGATCGTCCCGCGCGGGCGGGAACGGCGAGTCGGTCCAGGTGGCGAGCTTCGACATGCGTGTCCAGGGTCGGTACGAGCCGATGGCGGCATTCCTGGATGCCATCGAGAACATCGACGGATTCGTGCGCCCCGTCCGGCTCACGATCGCGCCGCGCGGGACCGCCGGCGAGGAGCTGGTGGAGGCGCGGTTCATGTGCGAGGCGCTCACGTTCACGATGCCCGAAGCGCTGACCGCGATGGTGGGAGACGATCATGCTGACCAGTGAGTCCAGGCGCAAGCTGACCGCGGGGGCGATGTTCGGGCTGCCCGTGGGTATCGTGCTCATCGCCGCCAACGTGATGGCGCCGCCGCCTCCGGCGAGCGAAGCGGCGCCGCTCGCGCCGATGCCGGCGATCCTGCCCGGCGGCACGAGCGGGCCCGCCGCGGTCACGACCCCGCGGGCGACGGCCGCGCTGGCGCACATCGAGTCGCTCTCGGGAGCCCAGTTCGGGCTGTCACCGCTCTATCACGCGCGCGCCGCCGACCAGGCGACGATCGACGACGAGCCCCGCGAGGAGTCGGATCCGGAGTTCGTGATCCAGCTCATCATGGCTGCCTCCAGCGGGAATATCGCCCTGATCGAGGGCCGGAAGTACCGCGTCGGTGACGAGCTTGCCGAGACCGGGTGGATCGTGATCGACATCGACGCCGTGTCGCGCTCGGTCTCCATCGAGAATCCCGAGTCGGGACGCGTGCGCCGCCACACGGTCGATGGTCGAGGCGGTGAAGGCGAGAACAAGGCGAGCGTGATCGTGAGATCGCGGTCGACCGGCACCGATCCCGACGAGACGCCCGATCCCGACGAGACGCCCGCTCCGGATGAGACGTCCGAAGCCGCTCCCGACACGTCTTCTGAAGAGACCTCCTCGGAGTAGAGCCGGCCGCGGCATGTGGGTGCCCGGGAGGGGTATCATCCACGCATGCCGGCCTCACGACTGCTCCCGATCATCGCCGTCGCGGCGACGCTGGTCGCCTGCCGCGCCATGGCCCAGACCACGGCGCCCGCACGCGAGCCGGGGGACCTCCAACAGCGTCTCGATCGCCTCGCCGCGGAACTCGATGCCCAGCGAGAGCGCCTGCACGTCCCCGGACTGTCCGTGGCGATCGTGCGTGACGACACGGTGGTCATGGCCCGCGGATTCGGTGAACGCGACCTTCAGCGCGATCTCCCCGCGACGGCGGACACGATCTACGCCGTGGGCTCGACGACGAAGGCGTTCACGGCGGCCCTCGTCGCGATGCTCGTGGACGACGGGACGATGACCTGGGACGACCCCGTCCGCACGCACCTGCCGACGCTGGCGTTCAAGGACCCGGCCACCACCGAGCACGCGACTCTGCGCGACCTGCTGGCGCACCGCACCGGGCTCATGGGCATGGACCTCCTCTGGCTCAGCGGCGAGGCGACGTGGGAGGACATGCTGGCCGCCGTCGCGAGGGCCGAGCCGACGGCGCCGCTCCGCGAGCGCTTCCAGAACAACAACGTCATGTACGTCGCCGCCGGGCGGGCGGCGGCGGCCGCGGCGGGGACGACGTGGGAACAACTGATCGAGGAGCGTCTCTTCCGGCCTCTGGGCATGAGCCACACCACGACCTCGATCGACGAGGTCCGCGACGAGGTGCACCTCGCGCGCGGCTATGCGTTCAGCGACGAGGATGCGACGTGGAAGGTGCAGCCGTTGCACTCGATCGCCAACGCCGCGCCCGCCGCCGCGATCAACTCCAACGTCCTCGACATGGCGAAGTGGATCCGCCTCCTGCTCCGCGAGGGGCGGCAGGGCGACGACGTGCTGATCAGCACCGAGCGTTTGAAGGAAATGTGGACGAGCCAGATCGAGGTGACCGGCGACGTCGGTGCCGGGATGGGGTGGATGCTCTCGACGATCAACGGCCGCCGGCTGGTGTCGCATCACGGCGGCTTCGGCGGCTACTCGGCGTGCGTCGCGTTGCTCCCGGAGGAGGGACTCGGCTGCGTGCTGCTCGCCAACGCGCGGGCGACGACGCTGCCGGCGCTCGCCACGAGCATCGTCTTCGACCACCTGCTGGACGCCGAGCCCGCCGAGACCGCGGACGCCGGCGCGAGCCTCGACCGCTACCTCGGCGTCTACCGGTTCGATCGGCTCGGCGTGGACGTGACCGTGCTTCAGCGCGACGGCCGGCTCGCGCTGGACGTGCCGGGCCAGAGGATCTACGACCTCGAAGCTCCGGATGCCGACGGGCGGCGGGGGCTGAGGGGATTCGAGCCCATCGCGGTCGCATTCGAGGAGTCCGCGGACGGGCCCGTTCCCGCGCTCTCACTGTTCCAGCGGGGCGAAGAGTACCGGCTGCCGCGCCGCGGGCAGTCGACCGCGGCTCCGGGGCCGGACGAGACCCAGCAGGCCGACTTCCCCGGCGCGTACCGCCTCGAGGAGACGGGCGACGAGTACGACGTGCGGATCGCCGACGGCGCACTCGTCGTCGATGTCCCCGGCCAGATCCCCTACACGCTGAGCGCCCCGGACGACGACGGCTGGTGGGCGTTCCGGGAGGTGCCGAGCATCGCCGTGCGGTTCGATCGCGACGCCGCCGGTGTCGTGTCCGCACTCACCGTGCGCCAGCAGGGCAGAGAAACGTCGCTGCCCCGTCTCGGGATCGGTGCCGCCGACGAGTTGCCCAGCGCGCTCGACGTGATGGAGATGGTCCACCTCGCACGCGGCTCCTACGCGTACGAGCAGCTCAGCAACATGCGGCTCACCGGGACCGTGCGCTTCGTGAACCAGGGCGTCGAGGGCACGATGACCGTGCTCGTCGCCGGGTATGACCGCTACGTGATGCTCATGGAGTTCCCGCCGTTCGGCTGGGTGGAGCAGTCGTGGGTCGCGTGGATCGGCGCTCGGGACTCGGCGTTCGGGCCGATGCAGGAGCTGGACGGCCCGCTCCTCGAGCAGCTCAAGCACGCGCATCCGGCTGTGCTGCTCTCACACTGGCGGCACTGGTTCGAGGACGTCCGCGTGCTCCGCGTCGACGTCGTGGACGACGAGGACGTCTACGTGCTCCGCGCGACGCCCCGGGGCTTCCCCGTGCAGACCCTGCACGTTCGGGCGAAGGACGGGCGGCTGCTTCGCGCCGAGGGACGGCTCGTGACCACGGGCGGCTCCCGGCTGCCGGTCCGCACCACGTACGAGGACTACCGCAGCGTCGAGGGCGCCTGGTTCCCGTTCCGGGTGATCACCGCCGACGACGCCAACGGCCGCGTCGTCGTCCAGTTCGACGAGGTCCAGGTCAACCGCGAGCTGACCGAGGAGCCGTGGTTCATGGTCGACGGGCAGGGGCTCAGGAACGACAGGGGAGAGGCGCCGGAGTAGGACGTGAAGCGAGCCGCCATCCACCTTCGCCGGCCGCCGGTCCTTCAGATGCTCGACCACCCGTACGTTCCGGCCGGCGACGCCGCGGTGCTGGACGAGGTCACGCTTCGCTGGGACGCGTTGTGCGTGGCCAACCCCGCCTACTACGACGGCCGGCTCTGCCACGTCATCGGCGTGCATCGCAACGGCTACGGCGGCGCCGTCATGCACGTGGCGGACTGCGCGTACCGCTACTTCGCGGTGCAGGACGACGACTTCGATCTCGGCGTGCGCCCGCTCGGCGTGAAGGGGATCACCCGCCGCGCCGACGGCCGCGTGCTGCTCGGGCGCCGGTCCGCGCGCGTGGCCGGGTACCCCGGGCGATGGGAGCTTGCCCCCGGCGGCGTCGTCGAGCCGGGTGAGCACCCGGCGATCACCGTCGTCAAGGAGCTGCGCGAGGAGACCGGCCTCGCCTGCGGCGAGCCGACGGCGATCGCGGTCCTGTATGACGACGTCGTGCGGACGTGGGAGATCGTGTACCGACTCACGCCGGCGGATGAGCGGGCCGCGGCGTCCGACGAGTACGACGAGGTCGCGTGGTGCGCGCCGGAGGAGATCACCGTGGACCTCACGCCGATCGCGCGATCGATGGTCGCGTTGCTGTGATCGGGCCCCCGCGGCCGGCCTGCACCCATCACGGCGTGACGCTGTATACGTGACTGGAAGACCCGTACGCGTCCCGGGTTCATGAGAGGATGAGTCCATGAGGTACCGCTCCCCCCGCACGATCACGGCCGCGTTGCTCACGGCGATCGCTTCGTTGACCGTCGCCGCGGGGCCGGCATCGAGCGACGATCGCACCGGCGACGCGCTCGATCGGGCCCTGGATCAGCTCGCGCAGCTCGACGAGGTTCGCGTGACGGTCGAACTGCACGACGAGTCGATCGCCCGGGTGCTCGACGACCTCGCCTCCTCGTGCCCGGTGCCGCTCCGCGCGGACTGGGTCGCGCTCGATCGCCTCGGGATCGCCCCCCGCGATCGCGTCTCGATCGACCTCGCCTCGGCCCCGCTGGCCACGGCGCTGGCGGGCGTCGCCCTCCAGATCGGCGACGGGCTCGAGCGCCCCGTGATCGAATCCCACGGCGGGTACATCGTGCTGACGACCACGGCGGCGACCGCGGCGATGGTGGTGACCGATGTCTACGACGTGCGCGACCTCGTCACCGACGAAATCGCGGTCGAGGCGCTGCGCGCCGCCGCCCCGGCGATTCCCGAAGCCGATGAGGAAGCGCCAGCCGACCCGGAGCCGAGCACCCGGCCGTCCGGAGGCGAGCCGGTCGGGGACGAGCCGGGCGACGCTCCCCCGGAAGCGGCTCCCCCGGGCGACGGTCCGGCCGGGTTCGGCGCTCTGCCGCTCCCCGATCTCGAGACGCTGCGTGATGCGCCGCCGTCACCGCCGCGTTCACCGGCCGGCGAGCTGATGGCGTTGATCGCCGAGCACGTCGATCCCGAGGGGTGGGTCGACCTCGGCGGCGACCGGACGTCACTGACCGACCGCGGTGGGCTGGTGCTCGTGACCGCGCCACCGTCCGTGCACCGGCGCTTCCGCGACGCGGTGGCCCGGCTTCGCAGCGCGCGGCGCGGGGCCGTCTCGGTGGAGGCTGCGGTCGTGGACCTGCCCCGCGCCGAGCTCGCGGGGTTCACGCGTCGCTACGACCTGACGAGCGCCCGGCTCGCTCGCGCGGTGCTTCACGCCCGCGCTGCAAGCGTTCGCTGGCGGACGACCTCGGCGGCGATCGTCGATCGCGAGTTGTTGATCGAGTCACGGGAGGGCGAGGGCATCCACATCGCGGTCCGGATGATGCCGCGGTTCGACGAGACCGCCGGCACCCTCACCGTCGAACTGGAGGTCGAGACCCGTCACGAAGACGATCGTCGCTCGCTGAGGACGACGGTTCCCATCCGGCCGCGGGACGGCGGAGCGGTGTTGGAGTTGCCGGCGGGGACCGCTGGGGAGACCGCGCGGCTGTTCGTACTCATTCCGCGGTAGGTGCGGGCGTCGCCGGTCTGGGATCAGTACTTCAGGAACCGCTCGACGCTCTTCACGTCCGGCACGATGTGCGGCGTGATCCGCAGCGTGAAAGTGGCGCCCTCCTCGACACGGGTGAGCTTGGTCGCCTTCGCCCGGTCGGTCCAGCGCACGCCGGCGCGGATGTACGTGCGGTTGTCCTGCTGGCGGCGTTGCTTCTGCAGCGCCTTGAGCCCCTTCTGGATCTTCGGCTGGAGCCGCATCAGGCGCTGGATCGTCTTCCGCTGGGCGGGACGCGTGGGCACCTTCGTGATGGTGAAGGTGACGTTCTCTTGGGGCGTGAGGCTGGCCATGGGGGGGATCCTGAAAAGGGAGCCCCGCATGTTAGGCCGAGGGGGGGCCTGCGCCAAGGATGGCAGGGATGGCGGGGATTGCGGGGATGGCTTGGATGGCTGGGATGGCGGAATCGCGCGTTCCGACATCCCCGCCATCCCTGCAATCCCCGCCATCCCCGCCATCCCCGCCATCCCCGC
>JAAELP010000428.1 GCA_024226535.1 Planctomycetota bacterium
CCCCTGCGGCTGCCGGACCTCGCAGATGGGCTCGGGCGCCGCTTCGATATCCGTCTTGCTCAGGCGCACGACCACGGCGGCCTTGCCGTGGAACTCGCGTCGGGCCATGAGCTCGCAGAGCATGTCGAGCCGCTCCTGCGCGTCCTCGACTTCGCGGATGCGTTCGGCGAACCGGTTGAGGATCGACAGGTGCGTGGTGTCGATCTTCGGCGACGGGACGTCCACGAGCGTGGAGATCCGCGAGTCGGTCGAGTCGTCCACGGGCAGCGGCGCGATCATCGTCGCCCCGCGGGAGTCGAACACGCTGGTCCCCATCTCCGGCGAGACGAGCCGCAACTCGTACGATCCGATCTCGACGCGGTCGCCGGGGCGGAGGGCGACCTCGCGCACGCGGTGACCGTTCACCCGCGTTCCGTTGTTGCTTCCGAGATCACGAAGCTGGCAGCGCCCCGTCTCGTCGACAAAGACCTCCGCGTGCCGACGCGAGACCGTCTCGCAGTTGAGTCGGATGCGGGCATCGTCGGAGCGGCCGATGACCTTCGGCTCCGGCTCCAACGGCTCCCGGGAGCGATTGCCACGCCCGTCCAGGATCTCCAGGAAGAGTTCGCCCGCGGCGTCTTGATCGAGTTGGCTTGAGACCTGGGCCATCATTCGTCGGCGGGGCATTGTAAGGCCGGACGCGCCCGTCGGGGGTCCAACAATCTTCGCGAGGGAAGCACATGGGCGGGATCGATCCGGATGCTGGCGTGCATCGCGGTGCTGGCGTGGGGACAAGACGTTACGGGCACGTTACGGGCACGGCCCCCAGTGCGCGATCACGATCAGGATGTCGCCGAAGTTCACCTCGCCGTCGAGGTTCGGATCGCCGGGGCACGTGATGCCGATCTGGCACGGTCCCCAGTGGCCGATGATGAACAGGATGTCGCCGAAGTTCACCTCGCCGTCGCCGTTGAGGTCGCCTGGGCACGGGAACACCGTGTTGATAAGCACCGTCACCGAGCCGCCCGTCGGCTGATCGAGGTCGACGTTGACCGTCACGAGATCCGGCGGTCCATCGTCGTTGAAGTCGCCGCTCAGCACGTGCTGCGGCTCGGCGCCGATCGGGATCGCCTGCGGGTCGCCGAACGTGAGCACGCCGCTCGGGACGAGCAGGTTCTCCAGCAACAGCAGCGCCGGGCCGGCGATCGGGTCCTCGCCCGCGACGACGATGTCCAGGTCCGAGTCGCCGTCGAGATCGACCAGTTCCACCGAGAGCGGCGCGATGCCCGCGTCGAGCGTGATGGGCTCCGCGAAGGTCGGGGCGCCGAGATCCGGCGGCCCGAGGTTCAGCAGGATCGTCACCGTACCGTCGCCGAAGTTCGCGGTCACGATGTCATCAAGACCGTCGAGGTTCAGGTCGTCGGTGTCGACGTCGACCGGGTCGAGACCGACCGGAAGACCCGGCTGCGCCGTGAACACGCCGGCGCCCTCGTTGATGATGACCGTGACCGTATCGCTGCCGACGCTGCTCACGACGAGATCATCGAGGTCTTCGTTGTCGTCGAGGTCGCGCACATCCATCGAGACCGGCCCCGCCCCCACGTCGATCGTCGCCGCCGACGTGAACGTGCCGGGCGGGTCGTTCTCCAGGATCGTCACCTGCGCCGTCGTCTCGTCGGCGACAGCGAGATCGATCGCGCCAATACCCAGGAAGTCGGCCGCCACGATCGCGCTCGGTGACGTGAAGCCCTCGATCACGGGACCGGGCGTGAAGCCGCCCGTGTCGTCAGCGTCGTTGTAGAGGATGGAGACTGTCCCGTCGCCGGCGTTCGTCACGGCGAGGTCGAGGTAGCCGTCGTTGTTGAAGTCACCGACGGCGATGTCGCTGGGATCGGCGCCGACGGGGATCGTCGGAAGCTGCGGATCGAGACCGAGCCAATCGCCACCCATGTCGTTGCCGAGGTTGAGGAAGATCTGCACGGCGCCGGGCAGCATCGGGTCGGGATCGGGCAGGAGCACGGCGACGTCGAGCGTGCCCATCACGGTGTCGAAGTTGCCAACGGCGTGGATGAGCGGCTCGCTGTCGGCGGGGTCCTCGTCCGGCGGCTCGAACGGTGACGCGAGGAGCGGGGTGATGCCGACGGAGGCCGTGTCGTTCCGGATGTCGGGGTCGGGTTCGGTGGCGGATGCGGTGGCGACGTTGGTGATGAAACCCTGGTACCGCAGCACCTGATGGGTCAGTTCACTCGCCGCGTAGAGGTTGCCGTCGGGGCCGAACGCTATCCCGACCGGCTGGTTCAACCCGCCGCCGCTGGCAAACTCGTCGATGAACGAACCGGTCGCCCCGTCATAGCGAAGCACCGCATCGCTCCCGGCGCTCGCGACGTAGAGGTTGCCGTCCGGCCCAAACTCGAGCGCCCGGGCAGCGCTCAGTCCCCCGCCGCTGGCGAAGACCCCCAGGGGCGCTCCCGTCGCCCCGTCGTAGCGCAGCACGCTCCCGCTGTCGGTCGATACGTAGACGTGCCCGTCCGGGCCGAACACGATGTCGGCCGGATCGTCCGGCGCGCCGATCGTGGTGAAGACGTCCATGAACACGCCGGTCACCGCGTCGTACCGCAGGACCTCGCTCGAGTCATTGCTCACGACGTAGAGGGAATCCCCCTCGGGGCCGAACGCCATGCCGATGGGATCGCCCAGCCCGCCGCTCTGGGCAGTGACGAAGTCGTCGATGAACGCGCCGGTCGTTCCGTCGTAGCGAAGAACCTCGTGCGTGCTCCCGCTCGAAACGTAGAGGTTCCCGTCGGGGCCGAACCTGGGATTGGCGGGATCGTCCAGTCCGCCGCTCTGGGAGCTGACGAAATCGTCGATGAACGCACCTGTCGTCCCGTCGTAGCGAAGGATTTCGTCGCTGAGAGTGCTCGCCACGTAGAGGTTCCCGTCGGGGCCGAACGTCATGAGGGCGGGCACGTTGAGTCCTCCCCCGCTCGCAAACACGTCGATGAACGCGCCGGTGCCCGTCGTCCCCGCGGTGCCCACGTCCACGGTCACGCGCAGGGCGAGTTGCACCGCGGTCCCGATCGCCAGCGTGCCGACGTCCCACAGGCCGGTCACGTCGTCGTACGTTCCCTGGTCGATCGAATCCACGCCGACGAACGTCACGCTCGCCGGAAGCTGATCCGTCACCGTCACCCCCGTCGCGTCGAACAGGCCTTCGTTGCTCACGGTGACCGTGTAGACGATCTCATCGCCCTCGAAGGGGAGGTCGTTCGACACCGTCTTCGTCACCGCGAGATCCGCGGCGACGACGGTGATGCCGGCGAACGCCTCGTTGTTCAGGATGTCCGGGTCGGGCTCGGCGGCGGAAGCGGTGGCGAAGTTGGTGACGAAGCCCTGGTAGCGGAGGATCTCGCTCGCGAGCACGCTCGTGCTTGCCAAGTAGAGATTGCCGTCGGGACCGAATGCGAAGCCGCGTGGCTCGTCCAGACCGCCGCCGGTGGCGAAGGTGTCGATGAAGTCGCCAGTCTGCCCGTCATAGCGCAGCACCACATCGCCATCGAAGCTCCCGGCGAAGAGGTTGCCGTCGGGACCGAACGCGATCCCGCTGGCTCCGTCTAATCCGCCCGCGAATACACCAATGGGATTGCCGGTTCCGCCGTCGAAGCGCAGCACTGCATCGCTGATCTTGCTCGACACGTAGAGGTGCCCGTCTGGGCCGAAGACCAGGTCGAGCGGATCGTCCGGTACGTCAAGTGTGGCGAAGATCCCGACGAAGGCACCCGTCGTCCGTTCGAACCGCAGCACGTTGCCATACTCGTTGTTGGTGACATAGAGGTCACCGCCGTCGGGGCCGAACGTGAGGCTTACGGGATCGGCCAGTTCATCGGTCGCAAAGACGTCGATGAACGTGCCTGTGACGCCGTCGTACCGGAGAATCTCCCCCGTGTCATTGCTCGCCACGTAGAGGTTGCCGTCAGGCCCGAACTTCAGGCCTTCCGGATCGAGCAGTCCGCCCCCGCTTGTGAAGACGCCAGCGAACGCGCCCGTCGCGCCGTCGTAACGAAGGACTTCGTCGCCGATCTGGCTCGCCACGAAGAGGTCCCCATCGGGGCCGAAGGTCACACCAACGGGGCCGCCCAAACCGCCGCCGCTCGCGAACACGCCCATGAACGCGCCGGTGCCCGTCGTCCCCGCGGTGCCCGCGCCCACGGTTGCGCGCAGGGCAAGCTGGGCCGTGGTCTCGCTCGACAGCGTGCCGACATCCCACAGGCCGGTCACGTCGTCGTACGTTCCCTGGTCGATCGAGTCGACCTGCACGAACGTCACCCCCGCCGGGAGTTGATCCGTCACGGTGACTCCCGTCGCGTCCACGGGGTCGTCGTTGGTGACGGTGATCGTGTACACGATCTCCTCGCCCTCCTCGGGCAAGTCGTTGGACACGGTCTTCGTCACCGCGAGATCCGGAACGATCCGGATCTCCTCGGCCTCCAGGTACCAGTCCATGTCCTCAACCAGATCGAGGCTCCACACGAACGGGGCGAACTCGTCCCGGAACGTGGCGCCATTATCCAGACTGAACTCCGCCGTGATCTCGTTCGTGTCGTCATTGAAGCTCAGACGGAAGAACACATCACCGGTGACTTCACTCTCGGAAATCGAGACACTCTGGACGACCATCGATGCTGGACCAGGACCATCGTTGAACGTGAACCAGATCGCCAGGCCGGGCGGAACACCAACAGCCTCCGCCATCGCCGGCTCGAGGTTGATCATATTGAAATCGATGTCTTCCTCACCGGACGCCCAGTCTGTGCTCAGCCCGACGCCATAGAACTGGTTCAGGCCGGCCGCGGCGGAAGCCCATCGTGCCGTGACGGTGAAGTCGCCCTGGCCATCGACTACATCGAAACTCGTCCAGTCAGCCGTTCGAACGCTCGCCCGCTCGCTCTCGATGGCGATCCCGCCGATCTCCAGCGGATCGAAGAGCTCACCCGGCGTCATGAGCGTCAGGAACCCCCCGCTTTCGATGACCGTGGGCTCCTCGATGTGCCACGGAGCCACGACGCCGTCGTCAAACTCATCGACCGCGTTTCCCGGCAGGTTGCCGATGATCTCGAAGCTGTCTACCTGGAACTGATAGCTGGCGAAGTGCGAACCGGCCCGAACCGGCGCGACGGCGCAGAGCAACGCACCGACGCACGCAACGCGAACCGCGATCAACCGCATCATCGACATGGGAGTCTCCTCCCAACGGAACCCGCGGGCATGCCACGCAGCAGCACGCGCGCCCGACCGTCACCGTCGAATCCCCCCCGGAAGAAGACGCTCCGGAACCCGCGACGACGGGTCCCAAGTCAACTTTCTGCCTTCGTGCCTCCGTGCCTCCCTAAACGGGCCAATCCCGCAGGATTCGTTCCGTCTCCTCGGAATGACCCGACTCGTCGCGAACCATGTCCTCGAGCTGCACGGCGAGACCCTTGTCGCCGAACGCATCGGCCTGTTCGGCGCGCTCGGCGTAGTCCTTCGTCGCCTGGCGCTCGGCGGCCAGCACGGCCTCGAGCATTTCTCGGTTGTTCTTCGCCGGCGGCACCGGCCGCGGCTCCGTCGTCGGCTCTCCGCCGAGGGCCACGATCTTGTTCGCGAGGTACTGGGCGTGTGCCTGCTCGTCGACGACCTCCGCGAGGAAGAACTGCGCCAACTGCGGTCGGTACGGTCCCGTGGCCTTCGCCGCGTACGTGAGGTACTGGATGATCGCCGAAAGCTCGCCGGCGAGATCCTCGTTGAGATGAGCAGTGAGGGTCTGCTTGTCCATGGGGACCGATTGTAGAGGGGCCCCCGTGTGATCCGGGGGGGGCGGTCTTCCCGATCGACCGGAGGTGAGACGTCAGGGGCTCTCCCGGAACTCCGCGGCGCGGGCCGGGCGGCCGGTCGCCTCGTATACCGTCGCGAGGTGACGGCGCGCTTGGCGTACGCGGTCGTCGGCGGCGCCGAGCACCTCGCGAAGACGACGCTCGGCGTCGACGAGCAGCGGCTCGGCGCGTTCGTAGGCACCGGACTCCGCGAGCACGCCGCCGAGCACGGCGCGGGTCCGCGCAACCTGCCAGTGCTCGGCCGACAGGAAACGGCTCCGCACCTCGAGACACTCGTCGAGCAGGTCCACCGCTTCTTCCCCGTCGCCCTGGCGGGCGAGCAGCGAGCCGAGCGCCTCCAGCGACCGCGCGAGGTCCGGATGCTGGTCGGACAGCACGTCGCGACGGATGTCGAGCGCCTCGCGGTGCAGGCGTTCGGCGCGCTCCGTGTCGCCCCGGGCATCGGCGATCCGCGCGAGCGTGAACAGGCACATCGCGACGTCCTGGTGCTTCGGACCGTAGATCCCCCGCCGAATGTCCAGCGATTCCTCGAGCAGTGTTCGCGCTTCGATATATCGGCCCTGGCGCAGCCGCATCCCGGCAAAGCTCGCGAGGCTGTAGGAGACGTCGATGCTCCGGAGACCGAGCAGGTCGCGGCGCAACGCGATCGCGTCCGCGAACAGCCGCTCCGCCTCGAGGTACCGTCCCTGGTCACGACGCAGCAATGCCAGCGCGTTCAGGCTCCGGGCGACGTCCGGATGACGCTCGCCGTGCAGTTCCAGCCGCGTTCGGAGTGAGCGCTCGAGCTGCGCCTCGGCGTCGTCGAGCCGCCCCAGGCCGCGGTAGCTGTTGCCCACCGTCATGCGAATGGTCGCCGCCACCTCCGGCTGATCGGCGAGGGCCATGTCGATCCACTGCACGGCTTCGTCGAGCAACTCTCGGACGACGACGTCGTCGCCGGGCCGCGCCGGGTGCACCGATCCCAGCGTGTCCTCCAGGAACACGTTGATCTCCCGCAGCTTCTCGTTCTCGATGTTGATGCGGTGGTTCTTCACGAGCACCACGCTGGTGAACACCACGAGCAAGGCGGCGAAGAGGCCGGCGATCGCGAACGGCACGCGATGTCGCGTGACCGTCTTGCGGAAGACGTACCAGCCGCTGTCCTTCTTCGCCTCGATCGGCGCGCCGTCGAGGTACCGTCGCAGGTCGTCGCGCAGTGCCGCCGCGGACTGGTACCGGCGCTCGGGGTCCTTGTTGAGCGCCGTGAGCACGATCGTGTCCAGCTCGTCGCCGATGCGGTACGGTGCCGGACCGGGGTCGGCGGATCGCCGCCACGCGCTCGGCGGCGTCGGCGGCGTGTCGGTGATCGAGCGGAGGATCTGCGCGAGGTCCCCCTCCATCGGGTAGGGGTAGCGGCCCGTGATCATCTCGTAGAGCAGGACGCCGAGGGAGTAGACGTCGGCCCGCACGTCCACCGTCGTCGCGTCCGCTCGCGTCTGCTCCGGCGCCGCGTACGCGAGCGTGCCGAGGAACGAGCCGGCCTCCGTCACCTCGATGGCCGCCGCCGCCGCCTCGCCGATCGGGCGCGCCAGCCCGAAGTCGAGGATGTGCGGTCGCCCCTGCGTGTCGACGATGACGTTGGCGGGCTTGAGGTCGCGGTGGATCACGCCGTGCTGGTGCGCCCAGCTCACCCCGTCGCAGATCCCCTCGTACAGCTCGAGCACACCGCGGAGACCGGCCGCCGGCCGCGCGTGATCGGCGTCGTGCCGGCGGCGCGTCCACTCCGTGAGCGGTTGGCCCTCGATGTACTGCATGACGAGGTACAGGTCGCCGCCTGTCGTCGTGCCGCTGTCGTGAATCGTGACGATGTTCGGGTGCTCGAGCCCGGCGAGCAGCTCGATCTCGCGTTCGAAGCGCCGGCGCTGCTGCGAGGTGGCGAACGTGCCGGCGAGCAGGAGCTTGAGGGCGACGACGCGGTTCGTCGCCGCCTGCCGGGCGCGGTGCACGATGCCCTGGCTCCCGCGCTGCACCTCGTCGAGGATCTCGTATCCGTCGATGGGGTTGCCACGGGCGCCGCCGGCGTCGGGGCGGACCGCGTCGCCGCCGCCGGAGCCCGTGGCGCTGGCGCGCAACCGCGCCGCAAGCCGGTTGTTGGCCACGATCTCCTCCGCCGCGGCCTCGCACGTCGCGCATCCGTCGAGATGCCGCGCGATCGGCGTGTCGGCCCGCGGGTCGTCGAGGAACGCCTCCAGCTCCATCGCGGTCGGGCAGCGCGGGTCGGGGGGGGCGGCGGGCTCGCTCATGTCACTCGTCCCGCTCGTAGGCGGCGGTCAGCGTCTCGATCACCGTACGCAGGCGCTTGAGGCACCGGTGCTTGGCGAGGTACACGTCGTTGGCGGTGACGTCGAGCTGCCGCGCGACGTCCGCTGCCGGAACCTCGTCGAGCACCACGCGCTCGAAGATGCGGACCGTCCGCTCCTCGAAGTGTGTGTCCTCTCTCAGGGAGTCCACCGCCTGGCGGAGGACGGCCCGGTCGCACTCGGCGCGCCACACGGACTCCAGCTCGCCGTCGTCGGGGACGGCTTCGACGGCGGACATGCCGCGGTGGGCCGGGCGGGCGGCTCGGGTCCGGTACTGCTCGATGGCGCAGTTTCTCGCGATCCCGATGATCCACGACGACAGCCGACCCCGTCCCCGCTGGTACTTGCCGTCGCGGTAGGAGCGAACGAACCGCACGAGCGCCTCCTGCGCGAGATCGGCCGCGTCTTCGCCGGCGAAGCCCAGTTGCCGTGCAAAGCCCACGAGCACCGGCCGGTACCGGGCGTCGAAGGTCTCCCAGATCGCCTCGTTCGCCGGGTCGGCGAGGTCGTCGAGGAGGGCGGTGGTGGTTCGGGTGAGCATCCTGAAGAAATCGCGGAGAACGGCTGACAGGATCCGGGAAAACGCCTGAATCCATCATAGAGGCGTGTCCCCGGCTCACTCGCGGACGCGTCTCGGGGAGATGGGATCGGATCCCACCAGATGAATGCGAGGTGCACGATGGCACGAACGACGACGAAACTCCTGCTGGCGACCGCCGCCACGGCCGCCCTGCTCATGACGACCACTTCCCGGGGCCAGGACTCCGACGGCGACGGCCTGACCGACGCCGAGGAACTCGCCCTCGCCGCCGGCTCCGGCTGCCCCGACCCGGGCAACGCGGACTCCGACGGAGACACGATCAACGACGGCGACGAGGTCAATACACACCTGACGGACCCCTGCAATGCGGACACGGACGGTGACGGCCTCGCCGATGACTGGGAGCTGCTCGGCATCCCGTGGACGGACACCGGAGGCAACCCGCGACGCTACCTCCTGAACCTGCCGCCCTCGCCGCGACGCAAGGACCTGTACGTCGAGGTCGACGCGATGGCGACGCACGACATCGGCGGCATCCAGGTTTCGCGTGTCGCGTCGTGGCTCACCACAGTCCCCGTCAGCAACCCCGACGGCTCGACGGGCATCCAGCTCCACTACTGGATCAACGACATCGGCCTCACCCGCGCGACGTGGACGTTCGACCCGTCGACCGGCGTGAACTGGCCGCCGGAGTTCTCCTCGTTCAAGGACGACTGGTTTGGCTCGCCCGCCGAACGCTCCGACCCGAACTGGTACGTCAACGGCGTGGTCGGCACGACCGGAGCGCTCCGCGCCGCCAAGCTCCTTGCGTACCGGTACGTCGTGTTCGCCGACAAGCTCGGTACGACGACGGTCAGCGGCGTCTCGGAGATGCCGGGCAACGACATGATCGTCGCGCTCGGCTCGTGGGGCTTCCCGCCGAACGACCTCCAGTGGAAACAGGACGTCTACGCCGGCGTGTTCATGCACGAGTTCGGTCACAACCTCGGGCTCGGCCACGGTGGTCCCGTCACCGGGCCCAACGCCGGCCTGAACAACTTCAAGCCGAACTACTTCAGCGTGATGAACTACAGTTGGACGGTCCCTCGCTACGTCAGCGGGTACGTGCCGACGACGGCCGCCCAGTTCGCGTACGGCAACAGTTGGGCGCTCATGTTCTCCGACAGCGCCTGGCCGATGATCGACGAGACGAACCCGTCCGAGGTGCCGCTGTGCTCGGCGTTGTGCGGAAGTCTGCCGCCGCAGGTCGCCCCGGTGGGGCCGCCGCAGCCCTGGGGGTTCGGGTTCCTCGACACGGTCGCCGGCCCCATCGACTACGACCGCAACGGCATCACCGGCGGGGTCGCGTCGCAAACCGACGTCAACTGGGTCATCGGGTCGCAGTGCCCGCCGCCATCGGGCGACTTCAGCCCACCGGCCTGCCCGAACTACCAGACGGGGCTGCTCGGAGCCGACGATCTGGCCGGTCTCTGGTACGCGCTCAGCGGCAGCCCGAACTTCGCGAACTCGGTGCACGGCAGCGTGCTGCCGGCGGGCACGGAGATGTCGTTCGAGACCGTCCAGGCCTTGAGCTACGTCGGCGGCTGCGCGTGGTGGGATGATTTCGCCGCGTACGCGCCGATCACCGAGCTGCACGAGCACCTCGGCTGGAAGGGATGGGACGACGATCCCGCGTTCTCGGCGCCGGTCGTCGCGGCGCCGGCGAAATCGGATCCGAACGCGGTGGACATCTCGCTCAACGCCGACCTCGTGCACGAGTTCTGCGCCGGCGACGACGGCGGCGCGTGGTCGTTCACGGCGTGGCAGTACATCCCGACCGAGTTCGTGTCCGGCGGCGTCGAGCCCTTCGCCGGCTCCGGGTTCAACTTGCTGAACACCTACGAGGCCGACGGCGACAAGCACTGGTCCGTGCAGATGGCGTTCGACTCGACCGTCGGCATGTGCCGGGTGTTCCACGGCGACGGCCTGAACACGACCGACGTGCAGTACGACACCGATCGTTGGGTGAAGATCCAGACCGTCGTGGACCTCGACGACGACTGGACACGCATCTACTACGACGATGAGCTGGTCACCGAGTACTCGTGGACCGGCGGCGTCTTCGGCGAAGGCGGCGGGGCGCTGGACATCGCCGCGGTGGACCTGTTCGGCAACGGCTCGACGTCGGTCTACTACGACGACCTGGTTCTCGAGCCGATCCAATCGCCGTGCGGCGGCGACCTCGACGTCGACGCCGACGGCGACTTCCTCACGCTGCTGGAAGAGTTCCTCCTCGGCACGGATCCGTGCCACCCCGACAGCGACGAGGACGGCCACATCGACGGCCTCGACAACTGCCCGACCGAGTTCAATCCGGACCAGCTCGACCTGGACGGTGACGGCATCGGCGACGCGTGCGACGATCTTGTCGGCGAGCCGTGCCCGGCCGACATCGACGGCAGCGGCGACGTGGGCTTCGGCGACATTCTCGCGGTGATCGGGTCCTGGGGCCCCTGCCCCGGCTGCCCGGCGGACGTCAACGACGACGGACAAGCCGGGTTCGCGGACATCCTCCAGATCATCGCGGCCTGGGGACCGTGCTTCTGAGTCGGCGCTCTTGTGGGGGGCCGGGGGGTGGATGGCGGCGGCCGCGGGGCCGCCGTTTTTCTTTCGAGGCCGTCGCGCTGGTATTGCGGCTCGCGACCGATCGATGCCGATACTTGGATCCGTGACGCTCAAGCGACGAATCTACGAGGTCCTCGAGGAGCCCGACCACCGGAACCCCGTGAGCCTCGTCGTGGACCTGTCGATCGCGGCGTTGATCATCCTCAACGTGATCGCGCTCGCGCTGGAGACGGTCGAGGCCGTCGACGCCCGGTTGCACACCATCTTCCGCGCCGTCGAGATGTTCTCGGTGCTCGTGTTCACCGTCGAGTACCTCCTCCGGATGTGGGTGTGCACGGAGTCGCCGCGCTACCGGCACCCGGTGTTCGGCCGTCTCCGGTTCGCGGTGTCGTTCTTCGCGATCATCGACCTGCTCGCGGTGCTGCCGTTCTACATCGCTCCCCTCACCGGCGATACGCGGTTCATCCGCGCCGTTCGCCTGCTCCGCTTCCTCTGGCTCGCGAAGCTCGGCGAGCACTCCCAGGCCGTGCGCACGATCGTCCTCGTCTTCGAACGCAAGCGCCACGAGCTGGGCGCGACGCTGTTCCTCGGGTTCATCCTCGTCCTGCTCGCCTCCTCGGCGATGTACTTCGCCGAGCACGACGACCAGCCCGAGGCCTTCGCCGACATCCCCACGGCGATGTGGTGGAGCGTGGTGACGATGACCACCGTCGGCTACGGCGACGTCTACCCGATGAGCCTCGCCGGACGCATCGTCGGCGCGCTCATCGCCGTCTGCGGCATCATGATGTTCGCCATTCCCACCGCGATCATCGGCTCCGGCTTCTACGCGATCTGGCGCGAGCAGGAACGCGAGCAGCCGCGAACGTGCCCGCACTGCGGTGAGCCGATCGACGAGTCCGAGGAGTGACGGCGATTTGCGGCAGCCCGCGCGGACCCCGATAATGCCCGCCCACCACGGCCAGGCTCTGTTTGACGGGAAAACCGCGTGACGAAACGGCGACAGACGACCGGACCCGCGAAACGCCGCACGAAGACGCCGGTCATCCGGCACCCGCACTCCCCGGGCACGTCGCCGGGCACCGTCAAGATCAACCCGTCCGCGGCCGCGCCGAAGATCCGCGTCATCGCCTACGGCCCCGACGATTGCCAGGACGTCGCGCTGGAGCGCGCCGAGGACCTGAAGGGACACGTCGGCAAGGCCCCCGTCGCCTGGGTGAACGTCATCGGCCTCGGTGAAGAGGAGACGCTCCGGAAGCTCGCCGAGCACTTCGGGATCCACCGGCTCGCCCTCGAGGACGTGGTCAACACGCACCAGCGGGCGAAGGTCGAGCCGTACGACGAGCACGTGTTCCTGGTCGCGCGGATGTGCCTCGACAAGAAGGAGCCGGGAACGAACCAGGTGAGCCTGTTCGTCGGCGCCGGGTACGTGCTGACGTTCGAGGAGAAAGCCGGGGACTGCTTCGAGCCCGTGCGGCAACGCATCCTGAGCGGCCGCGGGTACATTCGCAAGTCGGGCTCCGACTACCTGACCTACGCGCTGCTCGACGCCCTCGTCGACTCGTACTTCCCGCTCATGGAGAACGTCGGCGATCGCATCGAGGATCTCCAGGACGAGGTGCTCGTCGAGCACGATCACGGCATCATCGGCCGCATTCACGAGGTCAAGCACGACCTGCTCGTGATCCGGCGCGCGCTCTGGCCGCATCGCGAAGCGTTCACCACGCTCATGCACGAGGACCTGCCGTTCTTCGAGGAGACGACGCACGTCTACCTGCGGGACTGCTCGGACCACGTGATGCAGCTCCTGGACATGGTCGAGACGTACCGTGAGCTTGCCGCCGGCCTGCAGGACACCTACCTCACGCAGGTCAGCAACCGAATGAACGACATCATGAAGGTCCTCACGATCTTCGCGGTGATCTTCATCCCGATCACGTTCATCGCCGGCGTCTACGGCATGAACTTCGAGAAGATGCCGGAGCTGGGCTTCCACATGGGATACCCCGGCGTGCTCACGATCATGGCCGTCGTCGCCGGCACGATGCTTCTGTTCTTCAGGCGCAAGGGCTGGCTCGGATCCTCGGGGCCACCCCGCGCCCCGATCGAGGAACAGAAGCGGCAACGCGCCGAGCTCATCGACGAAACGCCCAAGCCCGCGCCCGCGCAACGCACGCCGAATACCGACTAGACCGGAAGCTCGCGCTCGATGCGGGCCACCAGCGCGTCGAGATCGCGCGACTTGCGGACGAGTTCGTCGGCGCCGGCGTCGAGCAGGCGCTCGGCGTCGTCCGGGTCGACATCCTCGGAGACGATGACCACCAGGGGGGCCGTTCGCGCCCCGCCCGCCTTCAGCTCGCGGCAGACGAGCGGGCCGTCGACCTCCGGGAGCCGCGGTTCGAGCAACACGATGTGCGGCTCGAAACGCTCCGTGATCAAGCCCGCTCCGAACCCGCTCGTGGCCAGGCGCCAGCGCACGTGATCGGCATGCCCGACCCGCCGACGCAGCGGCTCGATGAACGACGGGTCGTCGTCCACGACCAGGATCCGCAGCGCCTGCTCCTCCAACGCGTCCGTTCGGATGTCGTTCTCGCGCAGGAAGCGGATCAACTCGCCACGCGGAATGCGGCGGAAGCGCGATCCGGGCACGCGGTGCCCGCGCAGACGTCCGGTGTCGAAGTGGCGGATGATCGTCTGCTGCGAGACGCGGCAGATCTCCGCCGCCTCGCCCGTCGAGAAGAGCTCCCTTCCCGCCCAACGTCGATGTCCCTCACTCTTCGCCATCACCTCTCGACCTCCCTGTTCGCGAAGCGATACCGTCGACGGTCCTCGTCTCCGAACGACGACCGCGCTCCCGACAATCGGAAGTTCCTCCTGGTTTCTCCTCTACGAGACCGGGCCGATCACCCGGGATGTGCCTGCGCCGTTGGCGTGCTTGCCGCAGTAGCCGTCGAAGCAGTAGCGCCACGCCACGGTCTGGGTCGTGGACTGCACGATGAACGGGAGGGGTCCGAGCACGTCGCGCACGTAGCGGCCGACCGAGTAGATGCCGTCGTCGGTCAGCAGCGTGACCTCCACGTCGCGGCCCGGCGCCCCGTGAAGCATGACGATGTCGGTGACGATCAGGTGCTGAGCGAGGGACTCGATCTCGTCCACCGCGCTCACGAGTCGGTGCAGAGACCACTCCACCGGGCCGTCGTGTCCGGCGGCCCCGATTTCCCCATGTCTTATTAGCGTGACGATCGGAAAAAAGCTCTTGGGGATTTCTCTGCGGATTCAGGCGAGCATCTCCCCCGCCCGCCGGACGCCATCGAAGAAGGCGAGGTAGCGCGGGGTGATCGCTTCGGGGCCGAACCGGGCCCCCGCCGCCGCCGCGTCCGCCGAGCACGATTCGTAGAACGCCTCGTCATCCGCGAGCCGCGCGACGAGCTCCACCCACGGGGTCACGTCATCTGCGGCCACCGGTCGCGTCGTCTCCGGCGACAGCCCCTCGGGAAGGGACAGCACGAACCCCGCCCCGGAGCACGCCTCCCCGAGCCCGCCCCGATCGGAGACGATCGGCGGAACGCCGTTGACGAGCGCTTCCTGCGCCACTCTTCCCCACGCCTCCTCGTGAACCGACGGGGCGAGCAGCACGCGGGTCGCGCTGAAGAGATCCCGCGGGTTCGGCACGCCCCCGGAGATCATCAGGCTCTCGTGGCGACGCAGATCGAAGCCGCCCTCGAGACCGGCGGCCACGAGCGCGCCGGCCGTGCCCCGCGACTCGATGACGAGCAGTGGAATGTCGGGCCGGGTGCGCCCCAGCTCTTCGGCAAGCCGCGCGAAGAGCATCACGCCCTTGCCGCGCGAGGGGTTGACGTAGGTCGTGAAGATCGGATCGCGCTGCGGCGCGCGCACGTCGTCCACGTCGACGGGCGACGGAATCGGCGTGCTCTCGAGACCGATCGCCTCCCGGTACCGCTCCGTCAGGAAGCGGCTCGGCGTGAGCACCGCGTCGACCTCCGCGAACGCGCCGCGCACGAGGTAGCCGAGGTTGCGCAGACCGAAGACGACCAGGGCGCCGCGCCGGCGCGCCTCGCGGCGCCGCTGCACATCCTCCGGCGCGCCCCCGAACGTGAGCACGAACTCCGGGTCCAGCTCGTCGAGCACACCGTGGTACAGCCGGTCGAACTGGCGACCGTGATCAGGCTCCCACTCCGAGACCCCGGCCGCCCCCGTGTCGAGCAGCGTGTAGCGGACGCCGCGCTGCATGGCGTTGATCACGGGCCGCCCGCGTCCGACCGCTCCGCGGCGGTCGATCTCGATTTCCAGGCCCGCCTCGCGCAGGAACGCCCGCGGCTCCAGACGCTGGGCCCGCTCCGTGGCCGTCGTCGCCAGCGCGCGGACGTCGATCCCGGCGGCGGCAAGAAGCTCGGCGATACCCCGCATCGACCGCGCCGCCCCGCTGGAGGGGTCCTGGGGGAGCTGTTTCAGCAGAAGAAGGACGCTTCGCGGCATGTCCTCGGGCGGCCCGTGCAAAAAGGATCAGAATCCCCATTCATCTCGGAGCCACGAGACGGGAGTATCTGGGACGAGGCGACGCGCCACTCTACCGGTGCCGGAGCCCGCGAGGACAAGGAAGCAAGGAGCCACCACGATGCCAGTTGCCCGGATGGTCACCGCGATCCTGCTCGCCGCGAACGCCGCGACGGGTGCGTGGGTGGCCGCTCCGTCGTTTCCCGATCCCGGCGAAGGACGCCTCTGGGCCGCGGGACTCAACCACCAGGGCACGCTCTTCGTCATCGGGGGCAGCCCGTTCGGCCCCGGCACCGACACGAACGCCGCGGTCCACGTGCTTGCACCCGGTGGCGGCGCCTGGGAGGAAGGCGCGTGGCTGGAGAACCCGATCGTCCGGCAGGCCGCCGGCGTCGACGCGCTGGGGCGCATCATCGTCTTCGGCGGCCGCGACGGCCTCGATCCCGAGGGCGATCTGGGACAGGCGTACGTCTACGAGCTCGACGAGGGCCAGCAGGGGTGGATCTCCCAGCGCACGGAAGCGGCGCCGTTCGACTACGTCGCCGCGGCCACCGATGACCAGGGACGCGTGTACTCGATCGGCGGCGGTCCCGGCGCGGGTGCGACACCGGCGGACCCGAACCTCGCGCACGTGGAGCGGTACGTCGCGGCGACCGACACGTGGGACGTGATCGCACCGATGCTCACGCCCGTTGCCGACGCGACCGCCGTCCACGACGGCCAGGGTCACGTCGTCGTCATCGGCGGGTTCGACCAGCTCGGCACGACGCGCAGCGCCAACGTCGCCCGGTACGACATCGTCACGAACACGTGGTCGAACGACGCGGTTCCCGATCTGCCCGAGGCTCGCACGGGCATGCGCGCGGTGCTCGGCGCCGACGATCGCATCTACGTCCTCGGTGGCGTGGCGGGCCCGGTCGGAACCGGCGTCACGCGCAGTACGACGTACGTGCTCGATCCGGACTCCGGCACCTGGCTCCCGGGACCACCGATGGCGACGCCGCGCTCGGGCTTCGCCGTCGCGCTCGGCGATGACGATCACATCTACGCCATGGGAGGGATGAACGACACCGGCGGCACCGCGCTCGTCGAGAAGCTCTACACGCCCCCCTGCCCGACCATGCTCGTGAACCCTCAGCCGAAGCAGCCCTGGCAGGGACAGACCGCGGTCCTGTCCGCCACCGTGGGCGGCGGCACGCCGATCTCCTACCAGTGGCGCGCCGACGGCACGCCGCTGGTGGACGGTCCCGCGCCGGGCGGGGGCACGATCAGCGGCGCGACCACGAGCTCACTGACGATCACCGCCCCCACCCCGGCCGACGACGCAAGCTACGACCTGGTGGCGACGAACGCGTGCGGAAGCGTGACGAGCGCGCCCGCCGCGCTCGCGGTACGCGTTCCGCCGACGCTTCCGGCCGCGTGGACGGTGACGAACCTCCATCCCGCCTGGGCGCTCTCGTCGAGCGCCGGCGGCACGACGGGCTCGACGCAAACCGGCACCGCCCGCATGGACACGCCGGAGTACGACAACATCCAGCGCCCCGTGCTCTGGGAGGGAACCGCCGCGTCGGCGATCGACCTCACGCCGCCGCTGTCCGCCGGCGGCTCGGCGAGCGCGACGGCCGGAGACTTTCAGGTCGGCTGGTGGTGGTGGCCGTACCAATGCCAGATCGGCGGACAGTGGTACACGTGCTACTCGAGGCAGGCGTGCGCCTGGTCCGGTACGTCGGGCTCGTACGAGAACCTCCAGTACAGCGGTTGGGAGTACAGCATCGCCAGCGACACCGACGGCACGATCCACGTCGGCACCATCTCGACCGACGACGCCGTCGGCAACACGTTCGCCCACGCCGGCTACTGGTCACCGCCGAACTACTCGTTCCACGACATGCATCCGGCCGGCGTGTCCAAGAGCTTCGCCAACGCGATCGACGGGGCGCACCAGTACGGCTCGATCCACACGCCGTTCCCGGGCCCGACCACGCACGCCGCGCGGTGGTCGGGGACGGCGGCGAGCTTCGTCGACCTGCACCCGCCGGGAGCATCCCGAAGCTGGATCACGAGTGCGAACGACGGCCAGCAAGTCGGCATGGCCGAGATCGCCGGCGTGCTCCAGCCGGGCCTGTGGGCCGACGCCGCAACGAGCTTCCAGCCGATGACGCCGTCGCTCGCGACGTCCGCCGGCGTGAACACGTGCGCCGGCGGGCTCCAGGCGGGCTCGGCGGTGATCGACTCGGCGGCCCGCGCGGTCGTCTGGCGCGGATCGCCGGACGACTTCTTCGATCTGCACGCATTCCTGCCCCCGGAGTTCAGCGGGTCGGGGGCATACGGACTCCACGTGGACGAGACGACCGACGTCATCACCGTCGTCGGCTTCGGCTACAACGCGACGACCGCCCGGCAGGAGGCGCTCATGTGGCGCAGCGAGCCGGCCTCGGCGTGCCCCGCCGACCTCGACGGCAGCGGCGACGTAGGCTTCGGCGACATCCTCCAGGTCATCGGCGCGTGGGGACCGTGCGGTACTCCGTGCCCACAGGACCTCAGCGGCAACGGCAACGTGGACTTCGCCGACATCCTCGCCGTGATCGGCGCGTGGGGTTCGTGCTGACGGCGCGAGCGCGCCGGGAAAGAAGAGGACGCGATGAGAACGACCCGACCCGCAGTCTCGGCATTGGCGATCATGGCGTTCGCCACGGCGCCCGCCGCGGCCGACGTGCTCACGTTCGACGACGAGCAGGCGTATCTCGATGCGCTCGCGACGCTCGGATACTCGACGCTCGTCGAGGGTTTCGAGGGTGCCGACTGGGATCCCTACCGCACGACGGACCCATTCAACCCCAACAGCGCGCCATCGGTCACGAGCCAGGACATCACGTGGACCGGCAACGAGGGTCGATGACGACGGCGGTGACGACGATGAGTTCAGTTTCAGAGTCGGCGGCGTGGACCAGATGAGCGAAGGCAACCTGATCCTCTGGGACGGCGCGCAGTCGTACGATGGCAGCGAGAACGACGACTTCTTCGGCACCGGCTCGGGCATTATCCTCTTCGATCCCGCCAGCGGACTCGGCAGCGTCACGGAGGCGACGGGGCGCGCGACCGGCCCCTTCCTGCCCACGACGTTCTCCGCGGGCCCCTTCCTGGTCGAGCAGTTCACGTTCGCCGACGACGGCCGCCCGTACGTGATCTACCAGTGGACGATCACCAACATCTCCGGCGCGCCCGTGCCTGCGAAGCTCCTCTTCGCCACGGACTGGGACCTCGGTTTGATGAGCGGCAACAGCTCCGATGAACTCACCGGCTGGGACGACGCGAGGCGACTCGCCTTCCCGCAGGACTCGCCCGCTGCGGGTGACAGCTACAACACGGGCGGCGTCGCCCTCATCTCCGGCGTCCTGGACAACTACCGGCTCGGGTTCTGCTGCGAGCTGACCGACCTCGCGTTCCCGATCGAGGACTACTTCGAGCGGCGCAACGATGGCAACCAGGACGACGACACGGACAACGACAAGGAGGTCGGCGTCTCGGCCGACCTGGGCGAGCTTGCGCCCGGCGCCTCGGCGTGCGTGGCGTTCGTGCAGGCGGTGGTTGCCGACGACGTCTCCGCCGCCTCGGGGCTGGCGAAGCTGAAGGACGAGATCGACGCCGCAAGGGCCCTGTACGAGACGATCCCCGACGGATTCAGGTGCGCGGCGGGGCTCAACAACTTCAGTCGCGGCACGTCCACCGAGAAGGGCAGCGTCGTGCACTTCGCCAAGGTGGACATCCGCTGGGACGATGCCGGGTTCCTCCTCCAGGACACCTTCCTCTCGCTGACGAACGACTACCCGCAGGACGTGCAGGTGCAGCTCTACCTGGTCAACGGCGATCCGCCGCTGGACGCGGACCCGGCCACGGGTGAGCGGGCGCATCCCGGGTGGAACTGGGTCGACAACGGGCTCACGCTGACCGGCGACCAGCCGACGTACTGGTCGGCGCTGTCGGGCCAGCCCGCGGCCGGCGGGCTCTCGCCGTTCACGGCGCTCGACCCCGGGTTCCCGCCGGGCCGACCCGACCCGGCGGGAGGCAGGATGCTGCGCGGGTACGTGATCGGCTTCGCCGTGAACGCGGCGAGCAACCCGATCAGCTGGAACCACCTCAAGGGCGAAGGGACGATCGTCGACTACGCCGGCGGCGCGAGCTGGGAGTACGGCACCTGGAACTTCGCGTCGGGGATGGAGCGCGGGACCGTTTTGAGCGGCTCGGGCACGTTGAGCGTGGACGTCCCGAGCATGCTTCTGATGAACTTCCAGGCGGTGGGATCGGGTGTGTTCAGCGGCCCGCGACAAGTGATCTCCGACACCGACCTCACGCTCGTCCCCTGCGACGCCGACCTGCGCCAGGAGACGGAGGGTCCGGTGACGACGAAGGCGAACTTCAACGTCTGGAACATGAACGAGGTCAAGTTCTCCGGGGCGCACCCGTGCGTCACCTGCTGGGACCAGACGGTGCCGTCGCAGTACGACCCGCCGAACCACTTCCTGCTCCAGAACCTCCAGACCGACCACGGCAAGGCGCGGATCGACGGGCTGGCCAGCCAGGTGTGCAACGTTGACTTCGATCCGGGTGACGGCCTTCCACTGGGCGACGATCCGCGCGACGTCGTGAGCGAGGCCACTGCCCTGCTCGGCGTGGTCGCGCGGATGCTGACCATCGATGGCGGGGTGGATCGCGCCGCCGCCGGCACGAACCTGGTCGGCATGGGCAGCGCGACGTGCTTCATCAGCTACGATCGGTCGCCGCCGCCACCGGAGGCCACGATGCCGCGCACACCGGCGGAGTTGATCGACTGGCTGGAGCGGGAACTGCACGGAGTTCAAGAGGGGGATTGACGGATGGCGATTCGGCTCGCGTTCGCCCTGGCAAGCGGGCTCGTGCTATCAGTGCCGGCTCACGCGCAATCGGCGGCGGCATTCGACGAGCAATCGCGCCGCGGTGACCTGAGCAGCGTGGGCAGCCTGGTCGACCTCGTCTTGACGAAGACGGTCTCCGACGACCGGCCCGACGAGTCGTCGGAGATCACCTACACGATCACCGTCACCAACGACAGCGCGATTCCCACCACGGGCGTCACGGTCGACGACCTCCTGCCCGACGGCGTGACGTTCACCGGCGTCGACGCGATCAGCCAGGGCGCCTACGACGGCGCAACGGGGCTCTGGGACGTCGGCGCGTTGGGCAACGGCGCATCGGCGACGCTGGATCTTCGGGCCTACGTCCATCCGGGCACCGCGGCCGTGACGGGGACCGGCGACATCATCGACATCTTCGTGAACCCGGGCGGCGGCGGTCTCGACGCGCCCCAGGGCATCCGGTTCGGTCCCGACGGGGACCTCTTGGTGGCGAGCTTCGTCACCAACGAGGTCCTTCGCTACGACGGTGACACGGGCGCCTTCATCGACGCCTTCGTGTCGGCCATGAGCGGCGGGCTCGACGCACCGGTCAGCCTGGCGTTCGGCCCCGACGCGAACCTGTACGTGGCGAGTTCGGCGAGCAACGAGGTGCTCCGGTACGACGGCACGACGGGCGCGTTCATCGACGCGTTCACCGCGGGCGGCGGCCTCGCGTCGCCCACCGGCCTGACGTTCGGTCCCGACGGCAGCCTGTACGTCTCGAGCTCGGCGAGCAACGAGGTGCTCCGGTACGACGGCGCGACGGGCACGTTCATCGACGTCTTCGTGACCGCGGGAAGCGGCGGGCTCGACACCCCCCAGGGCCTGACGTTCGGCTTGCACGGCAACGTGTACGTGGCGAGCTTCGGCAGCGACGAGGTGCTTCGCTACGACGGGTCGGGCACGTTCGTCGACGTCTTCGCCGCCAGCGCCGGACTGGAAGGGCCGCGCGACGTGGCGTTCGGCGCCGACAGCAACCTGTACGTCCCCAGCTTCTTCACCGCCGCGATCCTCCGCTACGACAGCGGGTCAGGCGCCTTCATTGATTACTTCGCCGGTGGTTCCGGGATGAACTTCCCCAGCGGCTTCACGTTCGGCCCCGACGGCAACCTGTACGTGGCGCCGTTGTTCCAGGACAGCGTCTGGCGCTACGTCGGTTTCCTCAACAACGTCGCCGTCGTCTCCGGCGACGACCCGGACCCCGATCTCCTGAGCAATCGGGACGAGGCGGGGATCGACGCCCAGGCGGTCACCGGCGCCTGCTGCCTTGGCCCCGAGACATGCTCACCCCTGACCGCCCAATGGTGTGGAACCCTGGGCGGGTTCTTCTACGGTGACGACGCGTCGTGCGCCGACGACCCCTGCGCTCTCGAGGCCGGCGCATGCTGTCTTCTCGACGGCGCGTGCCTTGTCCTGACCCCGCAGAACTGCGGGCAGCAAGCCGGGACCTATCAACCGGGCGTGTCGTGCGGCGACGCGGGGTGTCCGTCACCGGCCGCGGGCGGGTGCTGCTTCGACGACACATGCGTGGTCCTCGCGCGAACCGATTGCCTCGTCATGAACGGCGTGTACCTCGGCAACACGTTCACGTGCGACGGCGATGCGTGCGACGGCATCGCGGAATCGGCGGCGTGCTGCTTCGGGAACGGCGCCTGCGAGATGCGTACGGCGGCGCTGTGTGTCGAGCTCGGGGGCACGCCCGGCGATCCGGGCACCCACTGCGCGGCGCCGATCTGCCCGCAGCCGGCGGCGCCGACGGGCGGCTGCTGCCTGGCCAGCGGCGGGTGCAGCAGCGGCGTCACCGTCCAGCAGTGCAATGCCGCCCACGGCCAGTACCAGGGCGACGGCATAGGGTGCGGCGCAGGCTCGGTCTGCGAGCCCTACGGCGCGTGCTGCTTCCTCGATGCGGCGTGCGCGGATCAACGCAGCGCCGGGGACTGCCTGGGCGCAGGTGGCTCGTACCAGGGTGACGGGAGTCTCTGCTCGCTCACCGTCTGCCCGCAGCCCGACCGTGCGACGCTCTCGGAGAAGGGCAGCCTGCTCTTCTTCTCCTCCGTCGAGCTTCGATGGGGTACCGGCCCCGGCCCCGAGCCGAGCTTCGGAGGGCTGCTCCAGGACACGTTCATCTCGATCACGAACGACCATGCCGAGGACGTCCGCGTTCTGATGCACTTCATCCACGGCGATCCCCCGCTCGCCGAGGACCCGAGCACCGGCGAACGCGCGCACACGGGATGGAACTCTGCTGACATCGAGATCACCCTGACCGGCGACCAGCCCACCTACTGGTCGGTGGCTTTCGGCCAGCCCGCCACCGAAGGCACCGCGCCGTTCACCATTCTCGATCCCGGTTTCCCGCCCGGGCGTCCGACCAACGACGGGACCGGCGATCGCGTGCTCCGCGGCTACGTCATCATGTGGGCGGTGAACGACTCCGAGGAGGAGATCAGTTGGAATCACCTCAGCGGGGTCGCCACGATCGTCGACTACCAGCGGGGTGCGGCGTGGGAGTACGCGTCGGTCAACCATGCGGTCGTCGACCCGACGATCGCGAACGGTGAGCCGACCGGCACGCCCGGCGCGCTGAACCTCGACGGCGTCGAGTACGCGCAGTCGTACACCCAGCTGCTCCTGAACTTCCAGCCCCCGGGTTCGCCGGCGTTCAGCGGACCAAGGCAGGTGATCGGCGACACGCTGCTCGCGTTGCACCCCGTTTCCGCCAACCTGCAAAACGGGGAGCCGCCCGTCACGACCCGGGCCAACTTCGAGATCTGGAACGCGAACGGGATCAAGTTCTCCGACACGACCCGCTGCATCACGTACTGGGATCAGGCCCGTCTCGGCCGGTACGACGCGCCGAACGGCTTCCTGCTCCAGCACCTTCAGACCGACCACGGCCGGGCGCGGATCGACGGCCTTGCCAGCGCGGCGTGCGACGTCGACGTCGCCCCGGACGACGGCGCGTGCGGAAACCACCCGGGCGACGTGTGCAGCGAAGCCACCCCGCTGCTCGGCGTGAGTGTGCGGCGGTTGACGTTCGACGGCGGGTTGGACTCCGGCGCGTCCGCGGTGAACGTCCTCGGCGTGGGCCGCGATCCGTCGGCGGTGATCCGGTACGACGTCTACGATCCGGGGCACGGATCCGCGTGGCCGTCCACGCCGCGGGAAATGCTCGACTGGCTGGAGCATGAGCTCGGCGTGAGGTGAATCCGGGCAAGATGGGTGGACGTGGCAAGGCGCGGCGCAAACAGAATCGCGATCACCTTGACATCCGCGCGACATCGACCAAACTCGGGGCAACTGAGGGCTGATCGGTGATCAAAGTGCGCGGATGGCGGGAGTGGTGCGGCTATCGATATCTGGCCGTGGGGATCGTTACGCTCGTGGTGCTCGGCTCGCTCTCGACGGCCGCCACCGCCGGGATCATGCCGTGCTGCCTCCCGGACGGAAGCTGCGTGGAGTTCGGCGGGACGGGCGACTGCGCGGCGGCGGGCGGTCGACCGCCCGACGGCGGCGACTGCTCCACCGGCTTCTGCGAGGACGCCGGGGCGTGCTGCGTCGGAACGACATGCACGCCGATGTTCCTCGACGACTGCGAAGCGGCCGACGGCTACTTCATCGGTGACGGAGCGGCGTGCGAGACCGACACGTGCCACGCGGATCTGTCGATCACCAAGTTCGCCCAGGATACGGAGCCGGAAGAGGACAGCATCGTCGTCTTCATGATCAACGTCACGAACGACGGTCCCAACGCCGCAACGGGCGTCCTCGTGACGGATCTCCTCCCCGACGGCGTCACGTTCGTTCAGATCAACGGCGGTCTCGGCATCGGCACCTACGACCCAGTCTCCGGACTTTGGGACGTGCTGGTCTCGTCGGAGGGCGCCCAGTCGATCTCCCCGGGGCAGACGTACACCCTGGAGCTGCAGGTCTACGTCCACGCGGGCACCGCCGGCACCACGATCACGAACACCGCCACGATCATCGCATCCGACCAGCCGGATCCCGATTCGAGTAACGACAGCATGTCGGCCAACATCGATCCCGTCGCCGTCGCGCCGTCCAGCGAGACCGGCGCCTGCTGCCTGCCGGACCCGGCGTGCATCGACGACGTGACCGACATCGACTGCCACGCCCAGGGCGGGATGTTCCTGGGCCCCGACACGGGATGCTCGGCGGAGACGTGTGTCCTGGATCAGGGAGCGTGCTGCCTGCCGGACGGCTCGTGCCGGGTGCTCACGCCGGAGAACTGCTCCAACGCGGGCGGGACCCACCAGTCCGGCGACTCGTGCCCGAGCGTCGGGCCGTGCCCGGTCCCCATGGGCGCCTGCTGTGTTCCGAGCACGCCGTGCTTCGAGATGTCACGCGATTACTGCATGATCCAGAACGGCGCGTACATCGGCGACTACCAGCTCTGCGACACCGCGACCTGCGATCAGCTCGAGTTCCGCGCCCCCTGCTGCTTCATGGACGGCACGTGCATCGTGCTCACGCCCGACGACTGCTCCGGCGCGGGCGGAAGCGCCCGCGACCTCGGCGCGTCCTGCTCCGCCCCGGTCCAATGGAGCGTCTACAGCTCCAGCGGCGCCAGCGGCGCCTGCTGCTTCGGGAGCGGCTCCTGCGATCAGACGGACCTCGAGGACTGCAACTCCGCGGGCGGCCAGTACAAGGGCGACGGCTCGTCCTGCGACGACGTGACCTGTCGTGGCTTCGGCGCCTGCTGCCTGCCGGACGGGACGTGCCGCGATCAGCGCGAGTTGGGACTTTGCGGGAAGGGCGGCGGCGTGTACCGCGGCGACGGCACCGTCTGCGCGATCGACGGCTGCGCGAGCGACGTCCGCGCGACGTCCACGGAGAAGGGCAGCCTCGTCGTCGTCTCGGCGATCGAGCTGCGCTGGAGCGGCGGCCCGAGCCCGGCGCCGCCGGGGGCGATCCTCCAGGACGCGTTCATCTCGCTCACCAACGACTATCCCGAAGACGTCCGCGTGCAGATGTACTTCATCAACGGCGATCCCCCGCTGGACGCGGATCCCGCCACCGGGGAGCGCGCGCATCCCGGGTGGAACAAGGTCGACAACCAGATCACGCTCACCGGCGACCAGCCGACGTACTGGTCGGTGCTCACCGGCCTGCCCGCCGTCGGCGGCCTTGCGCCGTTCACCGCGCTCGACCCGGGCTTCCCGCCCGGCCGTCCCGCGAACGACGGCACGACCGACCGCGTGCTCGGCGGGTACATGGTCGCGTGGGCGGTCGACGCCGCCAACGAGGAGATCCGCTGGAACCACCTCAAGGCCGAGGCGACGATCGTCAACTACCTCGAGGGCTCCGCGTGGGAGCACGGCTCGGTCAACTACGCCGTCGTCGATCCCAACGTCGCCCACGGTCAGCCCACCGGCTCGCCGGGCGTGCTCAACCTCAACGGCGTCGAGTACGCGCAGTCCTTCGACCAGTTGCTGCTGAACTTCCAGGCGCCGGGATCGTCGGCGTTCAGCGGTCCGCGGCTGGTGATCAGCGACACGAGCCTGTCGATGCATCCGGTCCCCGCGGATCTCCGCCAGGAATCCGACGGGCCCGTCACCGTCAAGGCGCACTTCGACGTGTGGAACGAGAACGAGGTCAAGTTCTCCGGGACGCACCAGTGCGTGACGTGCTGGGACGGGACGCTGCTCAGCCGGTACGGAACGCCGAACAACTTCCTGCTCGCCCATCTCCAGACCGCTCACGGCAAGGCCCGCTTCGACGGCCTCGCGAGCCAGAACTGCGACGTGGACGTCGATCCCAACGACGGCGCCTGCGGCAATCACCCCGACGACGTGTGCAGCGAGGCGGCCGCGCTCCTGGCCGTGCACGCACGCCTGCTGAGCTTCGACGGAGGCGGCGACTACGACTGTGCCGGCGGCAACGTGGTCGGCATGGGCCTCGATGACACGGCCGTGATCCAGTACGACGTCCTGGCCCCGCCTCCGGAGGCCGAGCACCTCGGCACGCCGAGCAAGTTGATGAACTGGGTCGAGCGCCGGATGCTGCGCGGCAAGGGGACCGTGCGGATCAACCGCTGATCATCGGTAGAAGAAGGACTCGTCTTCGCCGATCGGTTCCGGCAGCCCGCCGATACGCGCCACCTGCGCATCGGTGAGGATCGCCTGCATGCGGCTGATCGCGCGGCCGTTCAGCTCGTTGCGCTCGAAGCCGATCCTGGCAAGCTCCTGCTGTCGCGTCTGCCACTTCTTGAACTCGTCGGGATCGAGGCCGACGACGTTGATCGACGTGGTGCTGAGCTGGGCCATCATCTCGCGCGACAGTGCCTCGTACTCGGCGCGGTAGTTGCCGTCGAGGTTGGTGATCTGCGCCCGCTGCTCGCCGGTGAGATCCTGGAGCTTCAGCGCCGCTTTGAGATGACGATCGACGGACGCGGCGTCCTCGAAGATCGACGGGAACGCGGCCAGCTCGTAGGCCTGCCGAATCTCGTGGGCGCGCGCTGCGGTGAGCTCGGCGAGCACGAGATCGAGCGTACTCCGATTCAGCTTCGCGATCGTCTCGTTCGTCCTGGTCACGCGCGCCGTCGGCTGCCGCATCGTCTCGCGGTACTCGTTCTGAAGCTCGACGATGGCCACGAGGTCCTCGCGACTCGCCGCCGAGATCTCGCTCTGCCATCGATCGGCCAATCGCTGCATCTCCAGTTGCGCATCGAGCCGCGCCCGGAACGCCTGCGTCGCGTTGTTCTCGTACGCAGTGAGCACTTCGCCGAGCTGCTTCAGCTCCGCGTCCGTCGGCCGCTGCTCGAGGACGATCGACACGAGATCGACGCCGGACTCGTTGGACGTGCCGCGCCCGAGCGTGAGGCGATCGCTCGCCCGCCCGGCCCATGAGCGACGCAGGCGGCTGCTCTGCACCCGCGCGAGCAGCTCCTCACGCTCCTTGCCGACGATCGTGCGCACGTCATCGAAGAACGCGGCGTCGGCGTTCACCGTCGCCTCCAGCGCCTGCTGCCTGATCTCGAACACGTGGTCGATGGCCGCGGTGGCTTCCGGCGTCTCCCGCATCTCGCGCGCCGTCCGCTTCGCCTGGTGCAGGCGTTCGAACACTTCGAGCGCGGCGACACGCTCCATGTAGTCGCTGTGAAGCACGTCGAGAACCTCGATCATCTCGTCGGGAAGCTGCATCCGCTTCGCGTACCGGCGGACATCCCGGCGGCTGATCCGCTTCGGAAGGAAACGATCGCCGCTGATCGGAAACTGCTCGGCCGTGAGATCCTGAGCCTCGTCGTCTCCGCCCTCCCCCTCGCCCTCGGCTTTCCCCCTGGCCGCGACCTCGGCGAGCCCATGGCGAATCTCTATCACCGCCTCGGCGCCGAGCTGGTCGGTGACCGTTCCCTCGAGCTTCGCGTGCAGCGTGGCGCCCTGCTCCTTGAGCGCTTCGATCTCTGCCTGGAGCTTCTCCCCGCGCTCCGGGTTGACGTCGAACGGTGAGAAGCCCTCCCAGAAACGCTCGGCCGCCTCCATGCCATCGGACTGGAGCCGCGCGATCGCGCGCTGGAACTCGTCGGAAGCCGGCTCGAGCACGGCGCGTTGATCGTCGGTCAGCTTCTCCCACCGCAGCGCCTTGGTCATCCAGTCGTCCCGGGAGCTCGTCACGAGGTCGCCGAGGATGGGGAAGGCGCTGCGATAGAACATGTTGCGGAAGCGCCGCGCCTCGTCGGCGGGGATCACGGAGGCGATCTGACGGTACGTTCTCTTGTTGAGCGAGTGAAGATCGTCGGTGAGCCTGGACGCATCGACGCGAAGCTCCGGCAAGATCTCGCCGATCGCCGTCACGATCTCGCGAAGTAACTCGGGGTCCTCGAGCAGCTTCTCCTGGGAGATGTCGACGTAGCCGCGCTCGGTCAGCGCATCCATGATGTCGAGCTGCATGCGCATGACGGACTTGCTCATCTTCCGCAGGATCGAGGTCAGGCGGCGCTCGTAGCCGGCCATGGTCGCGTCGGCGATCTCGAACTCCTCGGGCGTGAGATCGAGCTCGCGAAACTGCCCGCTGAGACCAACGATCCGCCGACCGAGCGCTGCCTGCGCCGCCAGCGCCTGGTAGCGATCACGCTCGCGCTGAAGGCGCAGACGGGGAACGACGCTCAACTGACGCTCCGAGAGCATCGGCACCAGTTCGTCGAAGAGCCCGTCATCGAGCAGCGCGATCTTCGTGTGGATCCTCTCGAACCGCTCGAGGATCTCTTCGACGACATCCCGCTGAGGAATGCCCCCCTGCACCGCCTGCTGGTCCTTGAGGAACGTGGCGATCTCCCCCTCGCGCAGCTCGCGAAACCCGCGTCGGTACTCGTCGTGGGCGGCCTCCATGGCCAGCCGCTGCGACGAGCTGAGATCCAGCCGATCGGCATACAGCCTGAGCTTCTGGCTGTTGATGGGTCCGGGCAGCGCGCCGCTGGTGCCCTGGGCGGTGGCGCGGGCGGCGGGGATCGCAACCGACACCATGACCACGATCATGCACAGCCGGCGAAGCACGCGGATCACGTGATACATGACGTAATTCTCCGTTTGACCGGGGAAGCCTCCGGGGACCGTCCCCTACCCACACGCGGGAGCGGGGCCGAGGGCCCCTCACCCCCCTATTGAACACGATCGAGCATCCGGAGCCCGTCCGGATTCCACCCCCGTCCGGATTCCACCCCCTTCGGACACGCCCGGGGCCCGTATGATGCTGCCGTGATGAGGACCGGAGGAGATCGGCCCCGTCGCCTGCCCCTGGCGGCGTCTGGGGCGGCCGTGCTCGCGATCGCCGCGAGCACCGCCCACGCCCAGTGCTTTGCGAGCGCCGCGGTCAAACTGCTCGCGTCGGACCTCTCCGACGACCACTTCGGCATCTCGGTGTCGATCAGCGGTGACTCGGCGCTGATCGGGGCCGTCCTGCACGACGTGGGGGGCGTGCCCAGCACGGGCGCGGCGTACGTCTATGACTTCGTCGGCGGTCACTGGGTCGAGACGAAGCTCGTGGCCTTCGACGCGGCGGCGCATGACTGGTTCGGCTGGTCGTCGGCGATCAGCGGCGACGTCGCGGTGGTCGGGGCGAGGGGTGACGACGACAACGGGTTCGGCTCGGGCTCCGCGTACGTGTATCGCAAGGTCGGCGGGGTGTGGGGGTTCGAGGCAAAGCTGATCGCGTCCGACGGCGCGGCCCACGATCGTTTCGGCTGGTCGGTCGCGGTGGACGGCGATCTTGTCGTCGTCGGCGCCGACGACGACGATGACGGCGGCGAGGACTCGGGCACCGCGTTCGTGTTCCGATACCTCGGTGGCGGCAACTGGATCGAAGAGGCGAAACTGGTCGCGTCGGACACCTTTGCCGGCCAGGACTTCGGCTTCGTCGTGGCCGTGGACGGCGACACGGCGCTCATCGGCGCCCCGCGCGACGCCGAGTTCGGCACCGACGCCGGCGCCGCGTACGTCTATCGGCACGACGGGATCGGCGGCTGGCCGGAGCAGGCGAAGCTCACGGCGTCGAATGCGGCCGCGGACGAGGAGTTCGGCATCTCCGTCTCGATCAGCGGCGACCGCGCGCTCGTCGGGGCGTGGGCAAGCGACGACCACCAGATCCCCAGCACCGAGAACGGATCCGCGTACGTCTTCAAACGCACCGGCACGACGTGGACCCAGGAGATCAGGCTCCTCGCCCCCGACGCGACCCCCGGTGACGAGTTCGGCACGTCCGTCTCCATCGACGGCCCGCATGCGGTCATCGGTGTCCCCTCCGACGACGATACCGCGAACGACAGTGGCTCCGCCTGGGTCTTCGCGTACGACGGCGCCGACTGGAAAGTGATGGCGAAGCTCAACGCGCCGGACGCCGCCAACGGCGACGAGTTCGGCTTCCCGGTTTCCGTGGACGGCGGGCGCGTGCTCGTCGGCGCCGATCGCAACGATGATGTATGCGGGCTCGCCCTGTGCAACGCCGGATCCGCGTACATCTTCGCCGGGCTCGACGACTGCACCGCCAATGCCATCCCCGACCTGTGCGAGGTCGCCATCGGTGTCGTTCCCGACTGCAACGCGAACGGTGTGCCCGACGAATGCGACATCGCCGCCGGCACGACGCCCGATCTCGACGGCGACGGCATCCCCGACGAGTGTCAGCCGTGCGATCAAGCCGACCTCAACAACAACGGCGGTGTCGGGTTCGACGACATTCTGGTGGTGCTCACCGACTGGGGCCCCTGCCCCGACCCGCCGACCACGTGCCCCGGGGATCTCAACGACAACGGCACCGTTGATTTCGGCGACATCCTGATCATCATCTCCGCCTGGGGGAAGTGCGTGTAGAGTGGGCGCTCCAGCATCGACGAGATCCGACCGAACCCCCCCCTGCCCCGAGAGACCAACTCCATGGCCAACTTCGCCACCGCCCTGAAGGAAGAGATCCGACGGCTCGCACGCAAGGAGATTCGCGCGGCGACCACGACCACGAAGAGCAGCACCGCCCAGCATCGAAGGGACATCGCTGAGCTGAAGCGACAGGTGCGGACGCTCACGAAGGAAGTGAACTCCCTGAGACGACGAGAGCAGAATCGAGCGGGCAGGCCCGAGGCCTCGGAGCGAGGGACAACCGTCCGCTTCTCGCCGTCCTGGGTGAGGAAGCACCGTGATCGGCTCGAAGTCTCCGCCGCCGACTACGGCGCGCTCGTCGGCGTCTCCGGCCTCACGATCTACAACTGGGAGAAGGGCAAGACCAAGCCCCGCGAGAAGCAGCTTGCGGCATGGGCCGCGGTGCGGTCCCTCGGCAAGCGGGAGGCGTGGAAGCGGCTGGAGGCGATGGACGCGCAGTAATGCCGTCGTCGACCGCGCTTCGGAACCCGGGACGTGAGCCCGGTGCCCGACAGGCGTGCTCCCGGTACAATACTGGCTCCAGGCGCCACGCAGTCCAACACTTGCACAGGGAGGTCGACCATGGCCCAACTCACGCGCTCCTTCGTCGCGGCGGCGGTCCTTTTCATCTCGGCGCAGGCCGGCGCCTCGTGCGTGGCCGACATGGACGAGAGCGGAGTGGTCGACCCCGCGGATCTCGTCTACGTCATCGGACATTGGGGGCCGTGCTCCGGCTGCCGGGCGGACCTCGACGGCTCGGGCGACGTGGGATTCGCCGACCTGCTCCGCGTCATCGGTGCATGGGGTCCGGCCGTCTTCTTCGAGTACGGTCCGCCGCGGGACGACGCCGAAGCCGAGCAGATCGGCCTGGAAATGCTGGGCGTGGACGGTTCGCTCGTCCTTCCGGACGACCTGTAAGATCGCGTCGAGCGCGATCTCCATCTCATCCGGACCGACCCTGGCGTCACTGGCATGCTCGCCGAGATACCGCATTCGCCGCAGTGGTATCCGGGTCTCCTGGTGCGGTTGAGGCCCGAGGTTCCCTCCGACTCCTTCGCCGCCATCAACCACTGCTACCAGGCGTCCGCCTCGCCGGTCGGCTTCGGTCTTACCCAGGTGACACTTCCGGCCAACCTCAACGTCCCGGCCTTGCTGCCTCAGTACCAGGAACTCGAGTGCATGGAATCGGCCTCGCTCGGTTGGGTGTCCGGCAATACTGTGTGGTCGCCCACCCCATTGCCCGACGGCACGTGGCACTGGAACGTCGAGTTCGGCATGGGCGACTGTCCCGCGGGCTGCACTTGCTTCCTCCACTTCGACCTGGAGGTGACGGAGGCGGGCGTCGTGACCGAGTTGTCCGTGGACCTCGTGCCCCCGGACTGCGGGCCGCAGTTGGGATGTTGGTGGGTGCCGCCGTGTCCGCCGTTCTGACAGCTGTCGTGCAACCTGTAGTTGCGCGGGCGGAGTCGCCTACCGCGCGCTCGGCTCGCCGCATTCCGGGCAGGTGCCGGAGAGGTTCCCGTCCAGCCGGTACCCACATGCCGAGCACAGGTCGGCCGTGAACACGCGCTCCAGTTGTCCGGGGCTGACGCCGAGCAGCCCGACCTCGAGCCCCGCCCGCTTCAGCACGTGCGTGGCCCGTGCGTTCACGCTGAGTAGCACCAGCAGGTTCACGCACGGCGCGAACATGAGCACGCCGGTCAGGATCCGTGTGCCCACGCCGACGCGCAGCACCGCCTGGAGCTGAAGGACGCAAACCACCGCGAACAGCTGGACCGCGACGCTCACGACGATCAACCCGATCGCCGTGACGGGCGTGTACCTGATCGGGGCCACGCCGAACGCGTTGAGCGCGAAGATGGCGATCACGAACCAGAGGAGCGTGCGCTGTCAGCGGGCGACCTGGCGGACATCGATGGGCGGCGCGCTCATGTTCCCTGTCAACGCGCGGGCACGGGCAACTCGACGCGCTCCTTCATCGAGGCCAGTTCGCCGTCACGCCACAGTTGCCAGTCGACGTCTCGGTCGATCGCCATCTGCCGGCAGGCATCCTGCTCCGCTTCCGTGAGCGACGCGGCCGTCCGCTCGACGTGCACGACCCGGCGGATGCCGCCATGAAGCAAGCGGCGAAAGCACGCGGCACAAGGCGCGCCGGTGATGTACGCCGTCGCCCCACGAAGATCGCAGCGGGCGAAGGCCACGGCGTTGTCCTCGGCGTGTATGAACCAGTCGTACTTGGCCGGACGCGAGAGCGGCACGAGTTCGTTCGACAACCCGGCGACCGGCCCGTTGTACCCGGTGCTCACGACACGCCGATCTGCGTCCACGATGACGCAGCCGTGCTTGGCGCCCGGGTCGGGTGAGCGATGGCTCACGTCTTCGGCGAGTCGGAGGAAGTACTCGTCCCACGTTGGTCGCGTTGGTGGCTTGGGCATGCTGGTCGAGAGTCTAGCGAAACTCCGCTCACGAGCATGGCCCCCACGCCCCGATCACGACGAGGATGTCGCTGAAGCCGACGCTGCCGTCGCCATCCACATCGGCGATGCACACCGGGGGACACGGTCCCCATTGCGCAATCACCAGGAGGACATCGGCGAAGCCCACGGAACCGTCGCCGTTGAGGTCGACGAGACACGCGCACTCGTCGTCGAGGTCGAACGCGTAGGCCGCGCCCGAATCGCTGCCCTGATCGTCGCCACCGAACGCCCCGATCACGGCGGCCCCGGCGTCCAGGCCCAGGGCGAAGCCGAACTTGTCCCCCGCCGCGCCGTCGGAGGCCAGCAGCCGGGCCTCCTGCTCCCAGGCCGGTTCGATGCGCCGGAACACGTACGCCGAGCCCGCGTGGTAGCCGTTGGCGTCATCCCAGCGCGCCCCGAGCAGCGCGATTCCGCCGTCGAGGGCGACGGCATGGCCGAGGTGATCATCCGGCGCCGCGTCGGATGCCGTCAGCTTGGCCTCCTGCCCCCATCCCCCGCCGTCGAAGCGGAAGACGTACGCCGCGCCCGAGCGGGCACCGCCCCCGGGATCGGTGTTCGCGCCCACGAGGGCCGTGTCGCCGTCGAGCGCGACCGACCAGCCGAACTGCGCGCCGCCCGCCGCGTCCAACGCGACGAGCGTCGCCCCCGCGCTCCAGCCCGCGCCGTCGTGTCGGAAGATCCGCGCCGCGCCGGCGTCCGGGGCGGCGCCGTCGTCGAGGGCCGCGCCCGCGGCGATGACGGATCCGTCGATCGCGACCGATCCGCCCAGCGCTTCGGTCGCGGGCGCGCCCGCGGCCGGCAGCTTCGCCTCCTCGAGCCACTGGGCACCGTCGAACCGGAACACGTACACGGCGCCCGCGTCGGCACCGTGCGCGTCGTGGCCAGGCGCGCCGACGACCGCAACGTCGCCGTCGATCCCGACCGCGCGGCCGAACTGATCGTTCTCGAGACCGTCCGCCGCCAGCAGCTTGCCCTCCTCGACCCAGTCGGTGCCGTCGCGCCGGAAGACGTACGCAGCCCCGCCGTTGGTGCCGCGATCGTCGCACCCCCACGCGCCCACGATCAACACATCGCCCCGCGCAGCGACGGCAAAGCCGAAGAAGTCGCCCACCTCGCCATCGGACGCCAGGAGCTGGGTCCCGTCGATCCACGACGAACTTTCGCGCCGGTAGACGAACACCGCTCCAGCGTTGGCGGCGCGATCGTCATCCTGCGGAGCACCGATGATGGCGACGGTTCCGCCCACGGCGACTGCGGCGCCATAGAAATCGTCCTCGGCGCCACCTGCCGGCTGCACCTTCTGACGCTCGCACTGACCCCACGCCGGCCGCCCCACGACGATCAGCACGACGAAGCACGCGATCGCCACGATGGCGAGCGCCCGGTCGAGGCGCGCCCGCGCTGAATGATCAGGTCTCATGCCATCCTCACTATATGCGCGGCGCTCCAACCGTCGCCGGCTACGCGCACGGCCCCCACCCACCGATGATCACGAGAACGTCGCTGAACCCGACCGCGCCGTTTCCGTCGAGGTCGGCCGGGCAGCCCGTGCAGGCGCCCCACGCTCCGATCACGGCGAGGATGTCGCCGAAGCCGACGCTGCCGTCGCCGTCGACGTCGGCGGCGCACGGTTGCGCAAGGGCGACGTCGAGGCGCGTCGCCGGGCCGGTCGCCACCACCACGTCGTTCACGTCAAGCGACTCGTACCCGTCGGACTCGAAACGAAGGTCGTATGTTCCCGGCAGCAGCATCCGGTGGTAGTCGCCGACTTCGGGGTCGGTGAACACCTCGTGGTCGCGACCGATCACCGTCACCACGGCATCCAGCGGCGCGCCGGTGAGGGTGTCGGTCACGAGACCGCGCACGCCGATGAGCACCGTCTCCATGTACGCGAGCATCGACGCGTGATTGTCCTCCCAGTACGCCGGGATCTGCGAGGCGGAGGGGATCCCGCCGTTGTGCAGCTCGATCGTCACCTCGTTACAGCCCATGTACACGTAGCTCCAGTCCTGCATGCCGCCGTGGATCATGTACCAGTCGGCGCCGTTGGTGATGCCGTGATAGAACGAGGAGCTGTTCCACATGGGCACGTTGTGCCGGGAGTACTCCTCGCTGATCCAGACGAACATGTCCTCGTCCGGCGTGGGCGTGAAGACGCTGGTGCCGGCCTCGTTCGCGTCGAACGGGTAGTTGATCACCATCGCGCCGCTGTGGAAGTTGCCGGCGAGCGTGAACGACCGGGCGAACGACCACTCCATGATGCGCGCCGTCTCCGGTTCCCGTCCCACGATCGTGTTGGCCGGCGAAGTGTACGGATCAGGGAAGTTGCGGTTGAGGTTGACGCCGTGCGCGTTGTTGCGGCTCACGGAAACCAGGCCGTCGGGGTTCATGCACGGCACGATCCAGATGTCTACACCGTTCACGAGATTGGTGATGCGGCCGTCGATGCCGTACTTCGTGGTCAGCTCGGTGACGAGCCGCAGGCACATCTCCATGCCCATGATCTCGTCGCCGTGCATCGAGGAGATGTACTTGAACTCCGGTTCGTCCTCCTCGACGCCGACGTTGTCGGAGATGTTCAACGCCCACAGCTCGCGCCCCTGCACGGACTGGCCCAGGCTCCACCGGCGGCAGATGTTGGGGTAGAACAGCTCGGCCTGGAGGAGCGCCGAACCGATCTCGGCGTAGGTGTGATACGCGTCGTCGAGCGGCCCCTCCTCCGGGGGCGGGGGCGCCACGACCGGCGGGCCGCTGTGCTTCTCGAGCAGCTGCGCCAGACGCCGGTGACCGCGGCGGGCCGCGTGGTCCACCGGCCGGTGCCCGTCGGCATCGCGCGCGGACGCGTCGGCCTTGGCGTCGAGCAGCAGCGTGGCGATGGCCACGAGCCGCGTGTCGAGTTCATCCTCCGCCGGACCCTGGTCGGCGACCAGGTGCAGAGGCGTGCGGCCGTCGCGGCTGCGCGCATCGACGCCGGCGCCCGCGGCGATCAACAGCGCGGCCACCTCGCGCCGCGCCCGTCGCGCCGCGAGATGCAGCGGCGTCTCGCCCCGAGCATCGGTCGCGTTCGGATCAGCGCCGCCACGCAAAAGGGCCTCGACGATCGATTCGCGCCCACCCAGCGCTGCGCGATGCAGCGCGGTGCGGCCGTCGCCGTCCTCACGGACGACATCCGCGGCATCGTCCCGCGGTGCGGGCTCCGCCGCCCGAACGGCCACGACCGGGATGAGCAGGACGAACGCAAGCAGGGTCCGGACAACGAGCCTGACGGGGGTGCACATGGTCGATGCCTCGCAAGAGTGACTCACGGACGGCCGTGGACGTCTTGCGGCCGACCCCCGCCCCGCTGACCCCAACATGACGGGTCGTCAGGCTCCTGTCGATGGTGAAACAACCCCGTTTTGAGGCCCCCAAAAACGCCGATGCCGCCGAAGGCCCCAACGGCCCTCGGCGGCATCGGCATGCGGACGGGGTGGGATTCGAACCCACGTCACCTCACGGTCGTTTGGTAACCAAGTCGGGTGACCATTCGAACGCGGGCTCTTCCCGCCGTTTGGGGGGCTTGCTCTTGTTCGGTGGCGAGAGGGAAGGAACTTGGTCCGAAGAAACCGCGATGGCGGCCCAATCCTCGCCGAACCGCAGCGGGCGACACTTGCGCGGTGGTCGGGGTGCTACGGGGCGACGTAGAACGGGGCTTGACCGCGGCCGTGCGGGTCCTCGTTCTTGATCGGCCACCCGTACTGGTCGCGGAGCGCGTCGATCCCGTTCCGCACCGTCTTGTCGTCCAGGTGCGTGAGTTCCATCAACTCCGCGACGGTGAGCCTCGGCCGCAGATGCTCCAGCACGTGGGCGGCGATCGTTGTCGGCTCCGGCTCGGCGGGCGTGGTCTCGATGTGCGTGGTCGTGGTGTCGCTCATGGGGCACAGTATCGGCTCGTCGGCTGGCGGTGTTGAGGCACGGCGTGCAAGCCCTCCACGGGACAGGCACTCAGTCGCCGCCATGGGCCGGCGTGACGGGCGGAGTGCCTGTCCCATGCGAGCCCCCCGTTGAGGCCCCCCGCAAAACGCCGATGCCGCCGAAGCCTCCAACGGCCCTCGGCGGCATCGGCAAGCGGACAGGGTGGGATTCGAACCCACGTCACCCCGAAGGGTGAACCGGTTTTCGAGACCGGCGCATTCAGCCGCTCTGCCACCTGTCCCGGGATCAGGATCGGACATTCTGCCCCCCCGCTGCAGCCCAGTCAACCGGCCGGAGACCCGGGCTTCGGAGGCGTACGCTCCGCGGCGCCCCCCAGCCGGCCGCTGACCGAGCCGCCCGCAGG
>JAAELP010000429.1 GCA_024226535.1 Planctomycetota bacterium
ATCCCCGCCATCCCCGCCATCCCCGCCATCAGATTATCCGGCGACGGGGTCCTCTTCGAGCCCGCCGGAGGGGGCACCGGGGCCGCGGCGGCGGCCGAACCAGAGGTAGTGCCCGGCCGCCTTGAGGTCGTCGACGATGACCATGATGCACGGGAGAACCAGCAGGATCAGGACCGTCGCGCTCATGAGGCCGAAGGAGATCGAGATCGCCATCGGGATCAGGAACTTCGCCTGGAACGACTGCTCCAGCATGAGCGGCGTGAGGCCGAGGACGGTGGTGATCGTGGTGAGCATGATCGGGCGCAGACGCTGCCGCCCGGCGGCGACGAGCGCGGCGCGGAGCTCGTCGCCGGAGGCGATGCGCTCGTTGAAGAACTGCACGAGGATCAGCGAGTCGTTCACGACGATGCCGCTGAGCGCGACGAACCCGATGAGGCTCAGGAACGTCAGGTCATACCCCATCGTCAGGTGCCCCCAGATCACGCCGATCATGCCGAAGGGGATCGCGAGCATCACCGCCAGCGGCTGCACGTAGCTGCTGAACAGCCACGCGAGGATCAGGTAGATCATGATCAGCGCCGCCAGGAACCCGACCGGCAGCGACTCGAACGCCTTGCGAAGCTGACGCTGGCGTCCGGACAGCTCGATGCCCACGGTCGGGTACTGCTCCTGGAGCTTCATCAGCGACGGCTTCAGTTCCCCGACGATCGTCTCCGGGCTCAGCTCCGGCGCCGTGTCCGCGGAGACCGTCACCACGCGCTGGCGGTCCACGCGGCGGATCGTGTTGTAGCTCGATCCCTCCCGCAGCGTGGCGATCTCCTGGAGCGGAACGCGGCGCCCGCCGGGACCGACCACCCACATCCGCTCGATGGCGTCGAGGCTGCGGCGCGCGTCCTCGTCGAGCCGGACGCGTACGTCGATGTCCTCGCGCTTCGCCGAGAACACGTGCGGCTCCAGCCCGAACAACGCCCCCCGCACCTGCCGGGCCACGTCCGCGACGGTGAAGCCGAGCGCCGCGGCTCCCGGTTCGAGGCTGATCTGCACCTCCCGCTGCCCGACCGCTCGATCGTCGGAGACATCGACCACGCCCTCCATCGAAGCGACGAGGCGCTTGACCTCGCGCACCACGACGTCCACCTCGGCGTCGTTCTCGCCCGATACGTCGACGCTGATGTCGCGGCCGCCGGGCCCGCCCTGGACCTCCGTGAACTCCAGGCTCTCGATACCGTCGAGCCGGCCCGCGGCGGCGCGGATGGCGGCGGTCACCACCGTGGACTCGCGGTCGCGCTGCTCGACGGGCGTCAGCTCGATGAACAACTGGCCGAGGTGCGTGCCGAGCCCGGAGGAGACGACGCCGGCGAGGTCGTCCACCGCCGCCCGCACGCCGAGCAGCGTGCTGATGGACTTCATCTCCGGCTGCTGGGCGGCGGCGGCCTCGACGCGGCTCACGATGCGTGTCGTCTCGTCGATCGACGTGCCGATCGGCATGCGAATGTCGGCGATGACGGTCTCGGAATCGGAGGCGGGAATGAACGTGAACTGGAGGCGGCCGCCCGCAACCATCCCGAGGGACGCGATGAGCGTCAGCAGGGCGAAGCAGAGGCTCACGTAGCGAAAACGCAACGCCCATCCGAGCAGCCACGCGTAGGCGGGGACGAGCCGCTCGAAGATCATGCGGTCCCGCCACGCCTCGAACTTCTCGAAGACGCTCGGCTCGCGACCGGCGTGCGCCCGGTCGCGGTGCCGGAGGCTGTGCGCCATGTGGCTCGGCAGGATGAGCACCGACTCGATCAGGCTCATGATCAAGGCGCACGTGACCACCCACGGCAACGCGCCGAGCAGGTCGCCGATCTGCCCCGTCACGAACGTCAGCGGCAGGAACGCGACGATGCTCGTGAGGATCGTCGCCACCACCGGCCAGAACACCTGCTCGGTGCCCCCGATCGCCGCCGTCGCCGCCGGCTCGTTCCGGTCGTGCCGGGCCTGGATGTTCTCGGCGACCACGATCGCGTCGTCCACGAGCAGACCGAGCACGACGATCAGCCCGAACATCGTCAGCAGGTTAAGCGTCACGCCCGCGACGGACATGAACAGCAGCGTGCCGCACAGCGCCGTCAGCAGGCCCACGCCGACCCACCACGCCGTGCGCCAGTTGAGGAACAGCAGGAGCGTCGCGAACACGAGCACCGCGCCGTACCGCGCGTTCCTGATGAGCAGGTCGAGACGGCCCTCGATGAAGCGGGCGAGATCCGACGACGTCGCGATGTCGCACCCCGCCGGCAGCGGCTCCGCGGACCGGAGCCCGAGGTCGTACGCGACGCGGCGCTGGGTGCGGAGCGCATCGGCGGAACCCTTCCCCGAGCCGTCGGACGTGCCGTTCATCACCTCGAAGAGCCGATCGGCGAGCCGGTACTCGAAGGTCGCGGAGTCGTTGCCGGCGGCGTACCGCCGTCCCCGCACGTACGCGCGGACCATCTCGGCGATCGCGACGGTGTCCTGATCGCCGGTCTTGTAGACGGTCAGGCTCGCCGACGAGCCGCCGGCATCCCGCGTGAGAAAACGCGTATGGACCTGCACGTCGACGAAGGTCTCGCGGACCTGGGCGACATCGCCGACGCGCAGCACCTGCCCGTCGGGCGTCGCCTTGATGACGATGTCCCGGATCGCTCCGGCCCGTTCCTCCACGCCGAGCGTGCGAACGTTGATGTTCCCGACCCTGGTACGCACCGTGCCTCCGGGCACATCGGTCATCCACGCCCGGATGGTGTCGCTCATCTGCGAGAGGCTCAGGCGGTGCTCGAGCAGCGCGTCGGAAGAGACGTCGACGCGGATCTCGTAGTCGCGCACGCCGGAGCGCACCACCTCGCCCATGCCGTCGAGCGAGCGCAGGTCGTCGCGCACGGTCATGATGGCGCGCTTCAGAAGCTCTTCCTCGACGTCGCCGAAGACCGACACGCTGATCGCCGGCAGCCGCGGCTCGAACTCGGTGACCTGGATCCGCTCCGCGTCGTCGGGCAGGTCGGTGAGGGCGTCGATCGCGCGCTCGACCTCGTCCGTGGCGGCCTGCACGTCGGTCACCCCGTCGCGGAACTCCACGAAGATCCCGCCGCCGCCCTCCGAGAGCGTCGTCGTGAGACGATCGACCTCGTCGAGGTCGGCGATGGCGTCCTCCACCTTGCGCGCGAGCGTCTCCTCGATCTCGTCGGGGGTCGCCCCGGGGTAGGGAAGCGTGACCGATGCGGACTCCGGGGTCGTTTCGGGGAAGAACTCGCGGGTCATCTTCGCCGCGGCCGCGATGCCGGCGATGATCAGCGCGCCCATGAGCAGGTTGACCGGGACGGGGTTCGTAACCCCGAATCGAGGCAGGCTCACGGCGCCAGCTCCCCGCTTCCCCCGACGTCGGCGATCGATCCGTCACCCGCGGTCACCGGCTCGACGTGCATGCCTTCGGGAAGCGAGCGGGAGGCATTGATCACCACCAGCGCACCTTCGGGGAGCGGTGAGCTGAGCACGACCCACTGCCGGTCGGGGACGCCGAGCACCGGGAACTCGTCCTCGACGTGATACGCGATCTCCACCGGCCGGCTCGCGATGCGGCCGTCCTCGACGAGGCGCACGCGTTCGCCGGCGAGCGCGCGGCGGGGCACGACCCACCGGGTATCGGGCACCGAGGCGGTGACGATCCCGCGAAGGAACTGGCCCGGGACGACCGCGCCGCGTCGTGACGGATCCTGCTCGACCTCGACGAACACGCCCATGGTGCGTGTCGTCTCATCGTCCTCGGGGGCGACGCGCGTGACGCTCACCTCCCACCGCTGTTCGTTCGATCCGGTCGCGCGAAGCTCGGCGCGATCCCCGGTCCCGATCGAGGCCCGCGCGCTCGACGGCAGCCGAACGGCCACCTCGATTCGACGCAGGTCGACCACCCGCGCGACGCGTTGCCCGGAGGCGAGGCTCTCGCCGACCTCCACGGTGACATCCTGGATCACGCCCGGGATCGGGCTCGTGATCCGGCACCGCTCGACGTTCTGGCGGGCGAGGCGACGCTGGGACTCCTGACCGAGGCGGTTCGCCTGGAGCCCGGACGCGCGCGGGATCAGCCCGTCCAGCTCTTCGCGGGCCGCCGTCTCGTCGCGGATGTTGCCGATCAGGGCCTGTTTGGCGGTGTCCACCTCGCGCTGTTTGGCCACGCCCCGCTCGAACGCGGCGAAGACGCGGTCGAACTCGGCCCGGGCAAGCTCGACCTGCTGCGCGGCGAGCTGCACCCGCTCGGTCCAGCTCTTCTGCTGGATCTCGATACGGCGAAGCTGCGCGTCGATGTCGGCGATCGCGTGCTGGGCGATCTCCTCCTGGCGGGTGAAGTCGCTGTTGTCGAGCCGCACGAGCAGCGAACCCGCCTCGACCGACGCTCCCGCGAGCACTTCTCCGGGAATCTCGATCACGGTCGCGGTCACGCGCGCCGGGACGTCGGCGGAGTCCATCGCCTGCGCCGTGCCGTATCCGTCCCACTGCCGGCGCACCTCCACCGGAACCGCGGCCATGACGATGATCCGCGGCGCGCGGGCCGAGACGTCGGTGCGGGCGGGCACGGGCTTCGTCCGCACGAGCACCGTCATCACGATCAGAGCGATCGCGAGCAGGCCGACGCAGACGATGACGCGGACGATCGCGGAAAGCACGATGTTGCGGCGCTGGGCGATGCGGAGTCTCCGGAGCCGAACGGTAGGCCATCTGCTACCCTCGTGCCATGCCTGAGCCGCTGTCGCTCGACGAGGTTCGCCACATCGCCCGCCTCGCCCGCCTGGCGATCGACGACACGCACCTCGAGCAGTACCGGACCAAGCTCGCCTCGATCCTCGACCACATCGCGATGCTCAGCGAGTTGGACGTGAGCGGCGTCGAGCCGATGTCGCATCCGCACGAGCTGACCAATCGCCTCGGCGACGACGTCGTCGAGGACGCGATGCCGCTGGAGGACCTGCTCCGCAACGCGCCGGCGGTCGAAGGCCGGTACCTCGCGGTCCCGAAGGTGCTTGGTGACGACGGCGGTGCGTAGCAGCCCGTTGGAGAAGTCCCGCGCGGCGAGAGCGCGACCAGATTCGTCAGATCAAGGAGCCGAATCGATGGCATATCCAGGGAGATACGGCGAGATTCGGCGAC
>JAAELP010000430.1 GCA_024226535.1 Planctomycetota bacterium
CGCCTCGGTCCGCGATCGCCGGCGTGGCGTGATCGAGGCCGGACCGGACATCGCCCCCTCACTGCTGGAGCCGTGGCGCCCGACGGAGTCGCTCGGGCGCCGCGTGGAGCAGACCATCGCCTTCGAGCGACGGCGGGCACGCTTCGAGTTCGCCCCGATCGAGGCCGAGGCGGAGGCCGAGGGCGAGATCGAGGGGGATCTCGAGGGTCCGGACGTCCTCGGCATCGAGCATCCGGGGGTGGACCGGACCCGGCACGGGGGGCCGCTGCGGCTGCGGGTCCGGGTCTACGTCGAGCAGGCCCACGTTCCGGGCGTCCGGGCCGGCACATGGGCGCGGGGTCGGCTGCCGAGGGCGAAGGTGATCGACCCCGAGACCGGCGAGCCCCTGCCCTCGTTCTGGACCCCGGTATCCCGTGATCGGGCGTTCGAGCAGCGGCTCCTGGGGCAGATCGCCGTCCGTTACCGGGACCTTGCCCAGGACGACACCACGCCCCCCGATGGCGGTTGATTGCGTCTGATCGCCCGTTCCGGCCGTATCGCAGTGGAGTGCGTTTCCGACCGTTGCCCAGGCCGGTTCGCGTGATAGGCTTTCAGAGCCCCCACTGGAGAACGGAAGTGAGAAGGACCAGGCTCATCGCCGCGGCGGCGATCATCGCCCTCGCGGGCCCCGCCACCGCCGGCGACCCGACCCACGCGCTCGTCGGCTTCGATGATCTCGAGGCTCGGCTCGGTGCCGCGACGCCGACCGGCGCAGGCGTGGTCGTGGCCGAGATCGAAGCGCGGATCCAGACCCAGGACAACGCCTACGGTCCCAACCAGGAGTTCTCCGACTTCGCGGGCAAGACGTTCCACGAGATGAGCCCGGCGCCGCTGGTCAACGTGTCGAATCACGCCACGGCGGTGGCCAAGTTCCAGTACGGAGTGCATCGGAGCATCGCGCCGGGGATCACCGAGGTGTATCTCTACGCGGCGAACAACTGGATCTCGTCGGACTACCTGCGCAACAGTGGGGGCTCCGCCGTGTTCCCCGTCACGCCGCCGCCCGGCGGCATCAAGTGCATGAACCACAGTTGGATCGCCGACCTCGGCGCTAACTCGAACCGGGAGGCGATCCGGCGGTCCGACTGGGTCGTCAACCAGGACGACATGATCATGACGGTCGGCGTCGCGAACGAGCCGCCGATGCCCCCGCTGATGAGCAACATGTTCAACGGGATCACGGTGGGGATTCACGCCGGCTCGCACGTCTTCACCGACACGCCGGCGGGACAGGACGGACCGGGCCGGATGCGCCCCGTCATCGTGGCCCCCGAGGCCTTCACGAGCTTCGCCACGCCGATCGTCAACGCGGGCTGCTCGCTTCTCGTGGAGACGGCGCGCACGGAGATGGCGTCGAATCCCGCCGCCGAGCGTTCCGACGTCATCAAGGCCGCGATCCTCGCCGGCTGCGATCACAACGGCTCCTGGACGAACGAGCCGGACACGAGCGGCCCGACCCGCGGCATCACCGACCGCCCCATCGACAACGTCCAGGGGGCCGGGCGGCTGAACATCGACCGCAGTCACCTGGTCCACACCGGCGGTGAGCAGGACGGCGCGATGATGCCGCCCGCCGTGCAGAACATCACCTGGCGCGGATGGGATCTCGAGAACGTCGGGATCGACGAGAGCCGCTACTGGCGGTTCGAGTTGTCCGAGACGGCCGCGGAGATCTCGATCCTCGCGACGTGGCACCGAATGGTGCACAGCGTCCTCGGGACGGGGCCCGCGGATCTCGCCGTGCCGTACACGCTCGCGGACTTCGACCTCGTGCTGTGGCGCGTCGACGCGCAGGGCGATCTCCAGTCGCTCGTCGGCGATGCCGGCCTGCCCTACTTCGCCGGCGGCAACGTCGTCAGCTCCAGCGCGGTGGACAACGTCGAGCACTTGCACGTCACCGACCTCGTCGCCGGTGAGTACGTGATCCAGGTCGATCGCATCGACGCGATCCACTCCCCGTTGAACTCCTTCGACGTGGTGGTGGCCTGGCTCCTGCCCGAGCCCGCCCCGATCCCCGAGGACGTCAACGGCGACGGTGTCGTGAACTTCGCCGACATCCTCACCGTCATCGGTGCCTGGGGCCCCTGCCCCGGCTGCCCCGAGGACATCGACGGCAACGGCGTGGTCGGGTTCGCCGAGATCCTGGCGATCATCGGCGCGTGGTCGGGCTGACCCCGCGACCACGGATCCAGAATCGGATTGATATACTCTCCCGACGTTCGTGAAAGACTTCACGCATGCCGTACACCCTCCATCCCGACACCGGCTTCGACGTCGACATCGAGTCGACCGACTACCTCGCGAACCACGTGGACGCGCCGGAGCGCTGGGTGCTCAACTTCGGGCCGCAGCACCCGGCGACGCACACGACGCTGCGCCTGATCCTCGAGCTCGACGGTGAGCGCGTCGCGCGGTGTACGCCGCACATCGGCTACCTCCACTCCGGTTTCGAGAAGCTCGGCGAGCACCACGACTACAACCAGTACGTGTGCACGGTCAGCCGGATGGACTACGTCAGCCCGATCGTGAACGACATCGCGTGGCACCACGCGGTGGAGACGCTCTTCGACATCGATCTCACGCCGCGCTGCAAGGTGGTGCGCACGATCCTGTGCGAGCTGGGCCGCCTCCAGAACCACCTGCTCTGCGTCGGCGCCTCGGCGCTCGACCTCGGTGCGTTCACCGGCTTCCTCTACGGGTTCAACGAGCGCGAGTTCATCCTCGACATCATGGACTACGTCTCCGGGCAGCGCTTTCACCCGGACTGGAGCCGCGTCGGCGGGGCGATGCGCGATCTTCCCGACGAGGACGTGTTCCGGAAGATGGTGCGGAACTTCATCGACGTCCGTCTCCCCAAGGCGATCAAGGACATCGAAACGCTGCTCAACCGCAACCGGATCTTCATCGATCGCGTGAGGGACGTCGGCGCGATCAGCAAGGAGGACGCCGTCGCCTGGAGCATGGTCGGGCCGCTCGCCCGCGCGTCGGGCGTCGCCCGCGACCTGCGCAAGGACCAGCCGTACCTCTGCTACGCCGACAACTGGGACGGCCAGGGCGCCGAGGCGGTGGACTTCAAGGTGCCGGTCGCCACCGGCGGCGACTGCCTGAGCCGGTACCTCGTGCGGCTGGAGGAGATGAAGCAGTCGCGGAAGATCATCGACCAGCTCATCGACCGCATCCCGGCCGGCCCGATGGACAGCGCCCCCGACGGCAAGCACCGCGCTCCGCCGAAGGGCGACGTCTACGGCTCGATCGAGGGGACGATCCAGCAGTTCGAGCTGTTCATGACCAACCGCGGATGGGATACGCCCATCGGCGAGTGCTACGGCGCGATCGAGGGCCCCAACGGCGAGCTGGGCTACTACATCGTCGCCGACGGCACGAAGCACCCGTGGCGGGTCGCGGTGCGCCCGCCGTCGTTCATCCACTTCTCGGCCCTGCCCCGGTTGCTGGAGGGGCACATGCTCGCGGATCTCGTGGCGGTGCTCGGCTCGCTGAACATCATCGCGGCCGAGCTGGATCGGTAGTCCGGAACGAGGAGGCCACCATGGCGTGGAAGGTCAAGCCGTCCGCGACGACGCAGATCCCGACTCGGAAAGAGCCGTGGCTCACCGAGAAGATGAAGGACCACTACGTCAGCGAGATCATCCCTCGCTACGAGCGCTCCATGGGCGCGCTGATGCCGATCCTCCACGACGTGCAGCACCGGTACAACTACGTCCCCTACCAGGCGATGATCGAGATCGCGACGCTGCTGGAGATCCACCCCGGCGACGTGCTCGACACGGTCTCCTTCTACGAGGAGTACACGACCGAGCCCGTGGGCAAGCACGTGATCGGCATCTGCCAGTCGATCGCGTGCGAGGTGTGCGGGCACCAGGCGCTGCTCGATCACGTCCGCGAGAAGCTCGACCTCGAGCCGCACGAGACCTCCGACGACGGCCGGTTCACGTTGCTGGCGATGGAGTGCCTCGGCGCCTGCGACGGTGCCCCCTGCGCGCTGCTCAACGGCGACCGGCACGACGGGCTCACCATCGAGAAGCTCGACGAGCTGATCGACGGGCTGCCGTGATGGCGGCCGATGCGAACAAGTCGCTCATGCGGAGCCTCGGCGAGGCCGTGGGGCACGTGATCCGCGGGATTCGAACGCCGGCGGAGCCGACGCCGACGCCGCCGAAGCGAGTCGTGCGGCACGAACAGGAAGAGGAGGATCGCGGAGACGTGATCCTCCGGCGGACGACGATCGAGGAGATCGAGTACCGCGAAGGCGAGCGCGCGGAGTAGCACGACCATGGCCATGACCGAACCCGTTCTGACCCGGCGCATCCCCACCGCCCCGTGGGGCAAGGCGAAGGACCGCAAGCTGATCACGTACAAGAAGTACGTGAAGAGCGGCGGGTACGAGACGCTCGAGAAGGCGCTGGCGATGGATCCGGGGAAGATCGTCGAGATGGTGCGCGACTCGCAGCTTCGCGGGCGCGGCGGCGCGGGCTTCCCCTGCGGCGTGAAGTGGGGCTTCCTCCCCGAGATCGACGGCGGCCGCCGCTACCTCGCCGTGAACTGCGACGAGGCGGAGCCCGGCACCTTCAAGGACCGCATCCTCTGCGACTTCGATCCGCACCTGATCCTCGAGGGCATCGCGATCACGTGCTGGGCGTGCCAGCTCGACACCGCGTTCTTCTTCATTCGCGGCGAGTATCACCACCAGGCGAAGACGGTTCAGGCCGCGATCGACGAGGCGTACAAGGCGGGCATCTTCGGCGGCAAGGGCCTGATGAAGGGCGCGTGCGACCTCAAGGTCGAGTGCTACCTGCACCGCGGCGCCGGCGCGTACGTCTGCGGCGAGGAGACGGGGCTGCTGGAGGCGGTCGAGGGCAAGCGCGGATGGCCGCGCGTCAAGCCGCCGTTCCCCGCGGTCTCCGGTCTCTTCGGACGCCCCACGATCGTGAACAACGTCGAGACGCTCGCGTGCGTCGGGCCGATCGTCGAGAAGGGCGCCGACTGGTTCAAGACGATGGGCAAGGCGTCGGACGGCAAGGGGCCGCCGAGCTTCGGCCCCAAGCTCATGGGCGTCTCCGGTCACGTGAACCGGCCCGGTCTCTACGAGGTCGATCTCGGCATCCCGCTGAGCACGCTCGTCGAGGAGCACTGCGGCGGCATGCGGGGCGGCAAGGGCTTCAAGGGCGCGATCGCCGGCGGCGTGTCGATGGGCATCCTCGGCCCCGACCAGTTCGACGCGGAGATGGACTTCGACATCGGCCGCTACGACGTCATGGGCCTGGGAACGGCGTGCCCGACGATCTTCGACGAGGACACGGACATGGTCGCCGTGGCCCGCAACATTGCCCGCTTCTTCAAGAACGAGTCGTGCGGCCAGTGCACGCCGTGCCGCGAAGGCGCCCAGTGGATCTACAAGCTGCTGTGCCGCATCGAGGCCGGCGAGGGCACCAGCAAGGACCTCGACCTGCTTCTGGAGATCGCCGGCTCCATGGGCATCATGCCCGGCACCACGATCTGCGGCCTCGCCGACGGCAACAACTGGGCCGTTCGCACGATCGTGAACAAGTATCGCTCGGAGTTCGAAGCGCGGGTGCGCCCGGCATCGGTGCCCGTGACGGTCAGCGCGACCTGAGCGAAAACCCGGTCACCGTCGGCGCCACCTAAATGGTGCCAGGCACCATTTACTCGAGCGCTGCGCTGCCGGCGATGATCTCGCTCAGCTCGGTGGTGATCTGCGCCTGGCGGGCGCGGTTGTAGTTGCGGTGGAGGGTGCGGCCGAGGTCCTTGGCGTTCTCGGTGGCGGCCTTCATCGCGATCATCCGCATGATCTGCTCGCTGACCGAAGCGTCGTTGAACGCCTGGAAGAGCTGGGACTTCACCGCCAGCGGGAGCAGGTCCTCGAGCAGGGCCTCCGGCGAGGGGCTGAACTCGAAGTTGGCCGTCGCGGTCGCGTCATCGCCCTCGCCGGCGACCGCTTCCGGTGACAGCGGCAGGAGCTGGATGATCTCGGGGATCTGCCGCGCGTTGCTCTCATAGCGCATGTACGCGACGCGAACCGCGTCGTACTTGCCGTCGCAGAAGGCGGCGATGTACCGCGACGCGATCGCGTCGACCTCGTCGTACACGGGCTTGTCACCGCCGGGGTGCTGCTCGGTCATGGGGATGCGCGAGAACCTGAAGAACCCGATCGCCTTCTTGCCCGAGGTCTCGAGGTCGAGCTCGATGCCTTCGTCGCGCAGCTTGCGGACGTGCTTGATCGAGCGTCGAAGCACGTTCGCGTTGTACGCGCCGCACAGGCCCCGGATCGACGAGATCACCAGCAGCAGCTCGCGCTTGACCGGGGGCTCCGGCGCCGACAGCAGCGGGTGATCGAGATCGGTCGCCGTCGCCGCCAGTTCGGCGACCACGCTCCGGATCTGGTTCGTGTACGGCTTCGTCGCGGTGGAGCGCTGCATCGCCGCGGTGAACTTGGCGGTGGCGATCATCTGCATCGTCTTGGTGATGCGTTGGATCGTGCCGACCGCGACGATGCGCTTCTTGATTTCGCGGATCTGGGCCATGGGGGGAGACAGTGTAGCGAGGTCGCCGGGGGCGGGGAAGCGGCCTACCGCCCGTCCACGGCGTCCGCGTCGATGACCAGCCCGTCGTAGCTCAGGGCCATGCCCTCCGGCAGCCGCTCGTCGAGGTCCCCGTGGAGGATGTCGTGGGTCATGTGGATGAACCAGGTGCGGTCGGCCTCCACGCGGGCGGCGGTGGAGATCGCCTCGTCCACCGTGAAGTGCGTCGGGTGCTTCCGGTAACGGAGCATGTCGAGGATCAGCGTCCGCAGGCCGGTGAGACGGCGCCAGCTCTCCGGGGGGATGGCCGAGACGTCCGTGCAGTAGGCGAGCGGAAGCGGTTCGGGTTGCTCGGCGGCGATCGCGCCGCTGCCGTCGAGGGCCTCGATCCGGAAGCCGAGCATCGGCAGCCGTCCGTGGAGCAGGCGCACCGGGGTGAAGCGAAGACCGTGGACGTCGATGGGCACGTCGGGATCGATCAGACGCGGGATCAGCGAGGCGACGAAGGAGTCGTTCTCGTTCTTCTCGCGATCGAAGATGTGCTGGTACACCCGGTGCAACGCGCGCATCGTTCGCTCGTCGGCGTAGACGTCGATCGGGCACTTCATGAGCGCGTTGAAGCGACGCACCTCGTCGAGACCGAACGTGTGATCGACGTGGTTGTGCGTGTAGACGATCGCGTCGCACCGGCGCAGCCCGGTCCGCAGCGCCTGCTCGCGGAGGTCCGGCGCCGTGTCGATGAGGATCGCGCGAGCCCCCCCGCTCGCGTCGGTGAACCGCACGCACGCCGAGCTTCGCATCCGCCGATCGCGTGGATCGTCGGAGCAGCACACCGGGCAATCGCACCCGATCACCGGCACCCCCGACGAAGTGCCCGAACCGAGCACGACCAGCTCGACGTCCTGGATGATCGCTGACGACATGGCGTCCCCAGTCTACGCGGACGCCGCGTCCGTGTATCGTGTCCGCAACCCCGTGCGCATCGGCCGCTTCCAACTCGATCTCACGGTCCTGGACGTCCTGCTCGTCTTCGTCCCCGGCGCGATCGTCCTGCGTCTCGCCGGCGTCGGCGACGTCTGGATCTTCGCCGCCGCGTGCCTCGCGATCATCCCCCTCGCGGGGTGGATGGGCCGGTCCACCGAGCACCTCGCGTCGCACTACGGCGCCGGCATCGGCGGCCTGCTGAACGCGACGTTCGGCAACGCCGCGGAGATGATCATCGCGTTGTTCGCCCTGCGCGAAGGGCTGCACGGGATCGTCAAGGCGTCGCTGACGGGGTCGATCATCGGCAACGTCCTGCTCGTGCTCGGGCTCAGCGTGCTGTGCGGCGGTCTCCGGCACCGGCGGCAGACGTTCAACCGGACCGCCATCGGCCTCGGGGCGACGCTCCTGGCGCTTTCCGCGGTCGGCCTCGTCGTCCCCGCGATCTTCCACCTGCTGGCCTCCGGCGACGCCGCGGGCGCGGCCCACGAGCAGGACCTCAGCCTCGCGATCGCCGTCGTGCTGTTCGTGGCGTACGCGTTCAGCCTCGTGTTCTCGCTGCGCACCCACTCCGATCTCTTCGGCGGCGACGACCACGGGACGCACGGGGAGCCGTGGAGCAAGCGCCGCTCGATCATCGTGCTCGTCGCGGCCACCGCGCTCGTGGCCCTCATGAGCGAGCTGCTCGTCAAGTCCGTCGAGCACGCGGCGGAGACGGTGGGCATGAGCAAGCTCTTCGTGGGCGTGATCCTCGTCGCCGTGATCGGCAACGCCGCCGAGCACAGCTCCGCGATCCTCATGGCGATGCGCAACAAGATGGACCTGGCGATGCACATCGCCATCGGTTCCGGCATCCAGATCGCGTTGTTCGTCGCCCCCCTGCTCGTGTTCGTGAGCTACGCGTTCGACCCGTCGAACCCGCTGAACCTCCTGTTCTCGCACTTCGAGGTGATCGCGGTGGTGCTGTCGGTGTTCGTGGTGGCGCTCGTGGCCCACGACGGGGAGTCGCACTGGATGGAGGGCGTGCTGCTGCTGGCGGTGTACGTGATCCTGGGGATCGCGTTCTTCTACCTCTAGCCCGTCGCCTGGAACGGCGGCCGGGATCACTGCTCGGCGACGTCGCGCAACGCGAGCTCGCGCACGAGCAACGTCACGTGGCGCTGAAGCCGCCGGAGCCGGATGTAGACGACGAAGAAGCCGACCATCATCACCACCGTGGTGCAGTACAGCAGGAGATCGGCGCCGCGACCGATGCCGAGGGCCCGGGCCACGAACGACGCGGATTCGGGCCAGATCGCCTCGATGGCGGCGGCCACGATGATCACCCCGATCACGATGCCCATCCGCCGCGTCAGGCGATCGCGCAGGCACGCGCCGATCACGGCGAGCAGGAACAACGCCAGCACGATGAGCAGGAGAACCTGGAACGTGGTCACGGGAAGAACCTCCCCATCAGGTAGTGCAGGACGATCCGGATCGCGTTGGTCCCGGACTGCCCCTTGGTCATCGAGTACTCGGTGTAGCGCACGCGCACGGGCACCTCGCGAAACACCAGCCCGCTGTTCCGGATGATGTCGACCAGCTCGCTCGCATGGGCCATCCGGTCGGCGGTGATCTCGACCCCTTCCGCGGCCTTCCGTGAGAACGCCCGCAGCCCGTTGTGGGCGTCGGTCATGTGGACGCGGTTGACGAGGCGGGTGAACAGCGTGGCCGCGCGCAGCACCAGCCGGCGCAACCGCGGCAGCTCGGTTCCCCCCTCGAGGAACCGCGAACCGACGGTGATGTCGCACTCGCCGCGCACGATCGGGTCGACGAGACGGGCGATGTCCTCGACGCGATGCTGGCCGTCCGCGTCGAAGGTCACGACGGAGCGTGCCCCGCGGGCGAGGGCCAGGTCGATCCCCGTCTGCAGGGCGGCGCCCTGCCCGCGGTTGATGACGTGTCGGGCCGACCAGGTCGCGCAGCGCCGCGCCGCCTCCCAGGTGCCGTCGGTCGAGCCGTCGTCGACGACGACCACGTTCGGATACGAC
>JAAELP010000431.1 GCA_024226535.1 Planctomycetota bacterium
GAACGTGAGGTCGCTGGCGCCGTCGACCTTGCGCCCGGCGTGGCCGAGGGCGTCGTAGTCGGCGTAGGTGACGGCGCCGACCTTCTCCGGGTGGGTCTCCGAGGTGAGAAATCCGCGCAGGTCGTAGACGAAGCTACGGACCTGGGTGACGCCGTCGGCTGCCGTCGACACCTCGGAGAGCCGGTTCCCGACGTCGTAGCTGTACTCCGTCGTCACGGGCGTCTCGCCTGGCCCCGAGGACTCGGTCACCTCGTAGAGGCGTCCCTGCCGATCGTAGCGCTCGGTCGTATTCTCGGCGGTCTCGCTGCCGTTGGGCGAGGTGGCGATCTTCACGGTACGTGTCACGAGGCGATCGCCGGTGTAGCTCATCGTCACGTCGTGGGACGCGCCGTCCGGCGGCCGAACCCTCCCGGGGCGGCCCAGGGCGTCGTACTCGAGGAACTGCGTGAAGTCCGTCGCCGACCCGCCGCTCTCGGCGTACCACTCGGACACCGTGCTCCGGTGCCCCATCGCATCGTAGGTCGTCTCGCGGGCCACCCAACCGACGCTTCCCGGGAGCACGCGTCGTTCCGTGGCCACCCGGCCGAAGCCGTCGAATCGGAGCTCCTCCTGGGCGAGGATCGTTCCCGTCTCGCTGCCGTTGGCGCGGCGTCGAATCTGCACTTTCGCCGGCGCGGCCGTCTGCGGGTCGGCAGGGGTGTATTCGTACTCGATCCAGGCACCGTGGCCCGTTTCCGGCTTCTCCCACACGAGCCGTCCCATGTCGTCGTACTCGAGCGCGGTCTCGATCCCGGCGATGTCGCGGCTCGCCGAAGGGAGCCCGGTGCTCGGATCGATCGTCAGGTTCACGTTGTAGAACTGGATTCCCGTCCACGTGCCGTCGGGATTGGTGTATCGGGAGCGTTCGAGGGATCCGGAGTCGTAGTCGTGGACTTTGCGGTAGGCCGGTTCCGCCGGCAGGGAGAGGGCGCAGAGGTTCGACGAGGTGCTCACC
>JAAELP010000432.1 GCA_024226535.1 Planctomycetota bacterium
ACGGCGTTGAAGACGACCGTGAGCGCGCCGCACACCGCGACCAGCTCGAACGGCCCGTAGACCGAACGCGCCGCCCGCGTGTACACGGCGATCCCCGCCCCGAGCATGGCCGCCACCGTTGCGGCGATCGGTCCCTCCAGTTGCGCCGGCAGAAGATCGAGCGTCTCGTAACGACCGAGAAGGACCACCGCGACGCCGACGAGCCCCAGGGCAAGGGCCGCGATCCGCGCAAGGCTCAGCCGCTCGCGCAGGAAGATCCAGCCCAGCACGCCCGTGTGCACCGGCACGGTGGCGAGGATCAGCCCGAGCAGGGCAGGATCGAGACGCGAAACGCCGTCGGCGTTGGTGCCGGCGCTCCACGAGAAGACGTTGTGATACAGCGGCCCGCCGACGATGCTCAGCCCGAGGATGATCGCCCACTGCCGGCGCGTCAGGTGGCGGATCGAAGGTCGCCGCCACGCGAGCAGGGCGAGGACGAACAGCCCGTAGATGTCGAAGCGGACCACGACCACGCCGACCGCGGTCAGCTCGCGGTTGAGCTGCACGATGAACAGGAAGCTGAACGACCAGATCACGATCGTGGCGAGAGCCATGAGGTGGTAGAACCACGGAGGTCGGCCTGGCGTCTCGCGCATGGTCGGCAAGTGTAGGGTCGGACGCGGACTCGGTACCGGATACGTCAACGGATGGTGCCACGGACCACGAGCGCAGCGAGTAGTCCGTGCCCGGTCGTAAGACGTTCGACGGTCCTCCCCTGTCCCAATCGACTCCGGTGGATCGCCCGTGCCATCGGGGGGGCCGTTGACTTCGGGCCACCGGGCACGGACTGCTCGCTGCGCTCGCGGTCCGTGGCACCGTCCATGATCGTGACACCAGAGAAACAGCGCCGCCGCGGAGAGCGGCCCCACGCCCCCGATCGCGGCCTTGGCTACGCCAAGACCACGGCACCCGGTCGATACGGACGCGGACGCGGTCACGGACGCGGACGCGGACGCGGGCGCGGACGCGGGCGCGG
>JAAELP010000433.1 GCA_024226535.1 Planctomycetota bacterium
AGCGTCGTCCAGCTGGCGCCACCGTTGTTAGAGACCTCCACCGTCACGGCGTCGTCGTAGTCCACGCCCGAGGAGGTCAGGAACTTGAACCGCATCGTCGCGCTCAAGGCTCCGGAGAGATCGACTTGACGCGCCGCGCTCGGCTCGCCGCCGGTGTTGGGGTAGTCGTCGAGGGTCAGGAAGCCGTCGTGGACCTGCACCTGGCCCGCCGACGGACCCGCGCCACCGGACTGCGGATCGTTCTCGATCCAGTCGCCCGACCAGTCGTCGGCGCCGTTGTTGTTACCGAACGACGACCGGCTGAAATCGTCACGTACCTGTTTGGGCACGCACACCGGCTCCTCGACACAGAAGGCGATGCCGCTGACCGCGCCCGAGCCCGGGAACCAGATCTCCAACCGGCGGACGCCGTTGACGCCGAGCAGCACCGTCTGAACGCTGTTGTTACCCAGGCTGTTGGCCATCCCCACACTGCCGATCACCGAACCGCCACCGTCGAGCGCGGTCACGGTACCGGCCTGGCCTTCGTCGATGTCGAGGATGCCGACCTGATCGATGTTCACCGGATAGGCGAACTCGAAGATGATCGTGCCGCCGGCGGCGTCGTCGTCGGGGTCGTTCTGATCCTTGTCTTCCGTGATGATCAGCACCTTACCCAAGGCCTCCGAGTTGGCGCCCGGCTGGCCGGCCTCGCCGCCCGAGCCGATGCCCGGGCCACCGCCAAAGGTCTCGTTCGGCGTACCGAGGTCGGCATCGTAACCGGTGGGCATCGACGAGTCGAAGATCATCGCCGGATGGTTGGTCTGATCACCGGTGCTCACCGTGACGCCCAGGGCCGACCATTCGTCGTCGATGAACTGACCGGTCGCGAGCAGCGCGCCCGCAGCGTCGGTCTCGAAGTCGATGTCCGGCAGGCATTCGCTGACGTAGCCGAAGTCGACGTCGAGGATCTCGTCGCCGGCGGCGACCGACTGCGGAGTGTTGCCGTCGAAGGAGCCGTCCTTCTCGAAGGTCTGGACCAGGCCCGCCGGCAGGGTCGTGCCGTCGATCGCGACCTGGTAGTCGCCGGGAAGGAGACCGGTGAAGAGGTAGCGGCCGTCGCTGTCGGTGACGTCGGTGATCGGATCGCCGAACTCGTCGAGCACCGGAGCGCCGGCGCCGTCCAGGAGACGCACCGTCACGTTGGCGATCCCCGGCTCGGCGCCGTTCTCGTCGTCGCCGTCGCCGTTCGTGTCCTGCCACACCCGGTCGCCGATCGACGCCGCCGGCACGTAGCCGAAGTCGACGTCGAGGATCTCGTCCCCGCCGGCGACCGTCTGCGGCGTCACGCCGTCGAAGGTGCCGTCCTTCTCGAAAGTCTGGACCAGGCCCGGCGGCAGAGTCGCACCGTCGATCGCGACCTGGTAATCGCCGGGAAGGAGATCCGCGAAGAGGTAGCGCCCGTCGCTGTCGGTGACGTCGGTGATCGGGACGCCGAACTCGTCGAGCACCGGAGCGCCGGTGCCATCGAGCAGACGCACCGTCACGTTCTCGATCCCCGGCTCGGCGCCGCTCTCGTCGTCGCCGTCGCCGTTCAAGTCCTGCCACACCCGGTCGCCGATCGACGCCGGCGCCCGGTAGCCGAAGTCGTAGTCGAGGACGTTGTCGTCGACCACGGTGTCGGTCTGGACGTCGACGTCGGCGTCAGGGGTCCTGATCGTGGTGCCCACCAGCCCCTCGAGGGCGCCGCTGTCGGCGTAACCGAAGCTCGCCTGCGACACGGGGGTGGTGCCGACGATGATCACATCGAGGCCGCCGGCTGAGGCCGCCGGGGTGGTCGGCAGCAGGCCGTTGAGCCCGAGGCCGAGATCCCTGATCGCCAGGCGATACTCTCCGGCGGGCAGATCGGCGAAGGTGAAGCTGCCGTCGACGTCGGTGACGGTGGTGGCGACGATCACGCCGCCGCGCAGCAGGGCGACGGTCACCCCGGCGATGCCCGACTCCTGGCCG
>JAAELP010000434.1 GCA_024226535.1 Planctomycetota bacterium
CACGAGCTCCGTGCTACTCTGGAACACCTAGGCCGCGCGTTCCGACTGCTACAGGACTGTCACCTTCTGTGGTCCCACTTTCCAGGGGATTCACAGGCAGTACGTTTGGCCATATTGGTGCCCAAACCCCGGGCCGAAGCCCGGTTTAGGCTGCTCCGCTTTCGCTCGCCGCTACTCACGGAATCGCGTTTGCTTTCTTTTCCTGCGGTTACTGAGATGTTTCAGTTCGCCGCGTTCGCTCTCACACCCTATGCATTCAGATGTGAGTGACCTGCAAGCAGGCCGGGTTGCCCCATTCGGAGATCCCAGGATCAAAGCTCGGTTACCAGCTCCTCTGGGCTTATCGCAGGTTCCAACGTCCTTCATCGCCTCTCAACGCCAAGACATCCACCGTGTGCCCTTAGCCGCTTGGTCACACCGACCCGATCCCGACGACGCACGACCAGAAGATTGATCGCTCGCCTGTCATCATGAGGTCATGATGACGTGCCGACACCGTGCCGCTGCGGTCCAAGCCGCTGCTCAGGTTCTCGATGTTCTCGATTCGTTACTTACATGCTGCTGCGCAACCACGACGGGGGGTCCGTCCCGGCACGACAGCAACATTCCGCTCATGACTTGTCAAAGAGCGCAACGCATCCGGTCCATAGCGAACTGGAAGCGCCCCCCGCGCGGCGTGACCGCCGTTTGGGGGAAGCAGGGTAGGATACTCGGCCGCCCCCCCGTGTCAACATCACCAGGGGGGTCAATTTTGTCCATTTTTACGTCCGATCCCCTGCCCCCCGAATCGACCGCCCGGTGGGGCATGCACGACGGCGGGGACGCCGGGGTCTTGCCCCGGCGTCCCCGCCGTTCGGTGCTTCCTGTCGTGCGGCCGTCCCGGCTACGGCCCCGCGCTCGCCACCTCGTCGGCGAGCCCGGCCTGGTCGACGAGATCGCGCAGACGCGACCGCTCCGCATCCGCTCCCACGGCCCGCGGGTCCAGGAGCATCGTCTGCGAGGAGTCCGACCGGTGCTGGAGCAGCACCTGGGCCGCGAGCCCGCGTGTCTCGGCCTCCCTGCCGGCGTCAGGGTCGTGGATGATGTCGAGGACGAACCAGTCGGTGCCGTAGTCGATCGACTCCGGGGCCGAGTCGGCTTCCCGACGCGTCTTGAGCGCGCCGATGCGATCGCCCGGCTGCACCGGAAACTCGCGACGCCACCAGCGGCCGTAGTAGAAGCGGAAGACCTCAGCGGTCGCCTGCCCGAGCCCGAGTGAGCCCTGCTCGCCGTCGGCCTTCGTCACGTACACCTTCAGCGGCGGAATCGCCCGGATGCCGTCGGACCAATCGCTCGCCTCCGAGGCCAGCGTGATGCTCTCGGCGAAGTGGTGCTGCTCTTCGCGCAGGTCGAGCTTGCGGGCGAAGAACGGGTTGTACAGCTCGATGGTGAAGCGGTACCGGTAGGTGCGGTTCGGCTCGATGGCGATGTCGTGCGCCCACACGACGACCTCGTCGGACGACATGTTCCCGGGGTCGGAGGCCTCCGCGTCGGCGAGCACGCCGGCCGCGTCGCCGCCGAGGGCGGCGAGCTGGCGCGAGCGTCGCGTGATGATCTGCTCCTGTCGCAGGAGTTGCTGCTTCAGACGCTTGAGGGCGGCCTGGCGATCCGTGGTCGCGTCGTCGGCTCCCGAGTTGCCGAAGCCGAAGCTGCCGCCGGGAGGGGCCTTCTTGTCCGGTGGCGGGGCGCGCCGGTCCTTGCCGGTCCCCTTGCCCTTCTCGTCCTCGTCGCCGCGGCGACCGCGTTCCTCCGGCTCCTCTTCCTTCGGCGGGACGATGTCGCTGGCCGAGCCGCCGGCGTCCTCGTATTCCTTCATGAGCTTGTCGCGCTTGGCGACCGCGAGGCTGAGCTGACGCGTCACGTCGATGAGCTTGCGCTGCTCCTCACTGAGCCCCTGCACCCCTTGCTCCGGGCTCACACGCGGATCCGGCGGCGTCCACGAAGCGTTCGCCGTGCCCAGGAACGGCGGCCGGATGAGGGCGACCTGCTCGTCCTCTTCGAACAGCCGGTTGAGGATCTCGTCACGCACCGAGCGATCGGTGTCGCCGGCGATCTGCTCGCGCACGGACACCTGTCCTGGCAACGCGTCGAGCGTCCGTAGATCGGTCCAGATGCCGTCCACCTTCTCCTCGCGCTCGACCTTCACGTCGATGATCGTGATCCGGTCGTCGTACCAGTTGACCGGCAGCGGCCGTGCGTCGTTCGGACCGCTCCGCCGGAACTCCTCCCAGATCTTCTCGAGGTCGAAGCGCGCGGCGGTCGTCACCCACGTGAGATCGTGCGGCGCTTCCGGCAGCAGGTCCTGGAGCGACTCGTGGGCGTCGACTTCCTCGGCGAGCACGGCGTCGAAGTACTGGTCGGCCACGACCGAGAACGGAGCGGCGATCTCCGGCACGACGTATGCAACGTCCCTCGGCCGATCGCTCCCCTCGCCGAACGCCACGCTCATGTGCGAGGGAATGACCCCCCGGTTGGCGATGCGCGCGGCGATGCCTTCGTTGAAGACGTCGACCACCGGCTCGTGGTCGGGGATGTCGAACGACGGCGGCGCGTCGGGCGTCAGCCGCTTCTCGAGGCTGGACGCCGTCTGCTCGAGCCGCCCGTCGATCTCGCCGGGCTTCACCTTGCCCCCTGGTTGCATGTCCACGCTGTTCGGCTCGCCGATGAACTGGAGCACGGCGAAGACGAGGAAGAACAGGACCGCGCAGCCGAGCACGATGTGCTCGATGTGCTGCTCCCAGATGGTGATGCCTTTTCTCTTCATGACGTCATGTCCTTCGCGCCGCCGCCCGCAGGCAGCGGGTTGGGCGAACCCGGGGTTCCTCGGTCGATCAGCCGGACGGGGCCGCCGCGGGATCGGGGATCCGCAGTGCCTGCTTCATCTCCGGCGGCATGAACGGCACCGTCCATTCCCTGAGCCAGACCGTCTCCAGCACCAGGTTCAGCTCCGTCACGGGCTCGCCCCCGTAGTAGTAGCCGCCCTGCGCGGCCGCGTAGTGATCCGCCGGAAGCATCTCGAGGTCGAGAATGGTGATGAAGTTGCGTGTGGCGAGGGCGTCCAGCACGTTCCCGATCCGCGCGGTCTCGACGATGAGACGCGCCTGCACGAGACGCACGTCGTACAGCGGATTCGTGACGCGCCCCGTGAACGAAGCGCCGTAATCCAGCTTGACCTCCTGGGCGGGATTCACAGGCACCGGAGCCGGTCCCGCCGCGCCGCCTCCGCCACCGCCGCGCGGAGCGCCGCCTCCGAATCCGGGCGATCCGCCGCCGCCACCGCCGCCGGATGCCGGCAGCTCGAAGTCAGGAGCGAACGCGGTGATCTCGAGCACGCGCTTGACCGGCTCCAGCTCCACCTTGCTCGCCGGGTCGTTCGCTTCGGTGATCCCGCGCAGAACGTCCTCGACGATCCAGTACTGCCACTGCCAGTCGTACAGCTCCGACATCGTCGGCTGGTTCGCCTGCTCCCATACCGGCAGCAGGAAGGCGTCGAGCCCCGCGTAGACACGAACGTCCTCGGCCTGCTCTTCATACTTGCGTCGACGATCCGCGGCCAGCTCCTTGTGGAGCTTCGCCTCCTCGTCGGCAGTGAGCGTGTCGGTCAGGTCCTTCTGGAGGATCTGGCTGTAGAACTTCGAACGCTCGCGCTCGATGTACTCGGCCATCACCTCGGGCGCCGGCGGGGTTCCCGCGCTCACGTCGGCGAGGAGTTGCTCGTAGGCGGCCAGGAGCAGGTTGTAGAAGCGCTCCGGGAGCACCTCGCGGTCGCGCTGCAGTGGCTCCGGGAACAGCCGCGGCTCCAGCACGCCCCGACCCTTGCGGTTGTGTTCGACGGCGAGCTGACGCACCTGTCCAGCATCCGCCCGTTCCGCTTTCACGATCGCGTTGTATCGGTCGAGCAGGCGCTCGTTGATGATCGCGTTCTGCTGGATCGGCGGACCGCTGACCCGCGGAATCGAGATGCTCGTCTTTTCGAGCTTCCGCAGATCGTCGTGGCTCTTGACGCGATCCTTGACGGTGCTGCGAACGTCCTCGTTGAGACCCGCGGCCAAGATGGGCAGGGCCACGAGCGCCGCGATCATCACCACGAAGAAGAACACGCTGGCGACGTTGCTCTTGAGCCAGGTCAGTACAGCGCTCATCCGTGGCTCCTCTCATCCGACCCGGGGTTCGACGCCGTGGGCGGCGCCGGGCGCGGCAACGCGGGGTCGATGATCTCGATCTCGAAGGTCACCGGCACGCGGAAGAACGTCGCGCCGGACGGGTACAGCGACGGGCGGAGCGGCATCGGAGCCAGGGCTTCGAGGTCTACCGCCGCCGAGGACTGGTCGCCGCCGCCGGCATCGCCCTTGCCGGCTGCCCCGCCGAAGCCGGGCGTGCCGCGACCGCCGGGAGCGCGTGGTCCGGGCGCTCCTCCGAAGCCGGGCTGGGACGGACCGCCGCCGCCGCGTGAGCCCGGGGGCATGCGCTTCTGAGACGGTATCTCCCGCCGCCCCTCACCGCCGCCGCCGAAACCGGGCGCGCTACCACCGCCGCGAGAGCCGGGGGGCTGGCGCTTCTGGCTCGGCGCCTCCCGACGACCCTCGCCACCGCCACTCATAGAGGGCGCGCCGGGCGAACCTCCACCGCGCGAACCGGGCGGTGACCGGGTGCCGCCGGTCGGCGGTCGCCGCTCCGACGGCGGGGCCGCGCCACTGCGGGGAGGACGACGCCCGGGGGCGCCACCCCGGCCCTGCTCCTCGGTGCCGCCAGCCGCATCGGCGAGCAGGCGCTGGAGCTGCGCGGGATTGCAACTGATGGTGTCGGCGATGATGCGATAGGGAACGCCCGCCCGGTCGCCCTCGGGCTCGGCGTTGTCGCGGAGCCACTTGGCGACGTTGTCGTTGAGGAACTTGATCGGGTTCGAGTGGCTCAGCTCCACGTCCATCGTGACGGCGATCCGCCGCGGCTGCTGAGCGTCAGCCGGGGCGACGTAGGCGCCGGCGAGATGCTCGAGCTGCACGAGCCTCCGCTCCACCGGCTCGACGTCGAGGATCTTCTTGACGTCCGACTCCAGCAACACCGGCTGCGGGTCCGTGGACGCCATCGCCTCCGACGCGTCGGCCACGATGTTCGGCCAGATCGTGCGGTAGTCCACGAGACGCCGCATGTTCTCGGCGGTGAAGCCGACGTCCGCCTGCACCTGGTTGAACTCCTCGCGGAGCTGCTGGCCACGCGTGAGCGTTCTCTCGACGACCGGCGGCGTGGTCGGGTTCAACCGGCCGCGGTCGGTCAGGGGGTGGTAGAGCGTCGTGGCCGCGCCGGCGACGATGATCGCCGCGGCCGCCGCGAACCACTTCGTCTTGGAGTGCCACATCTGCTCGCGGAGCGCCTTGACCGGCACCAGGTTCGCGGCGATCGGCGCGAGCCCGATGCCCTGCAACGCCAGGCCGTAGGCCGTAGCGGTGTTCACCGCGTTCTCCGCGAACGCGGCGGCCTGCCGCCCCGTGACCGCGATCTTCTTGTACTCGTCCAGCCGGACGACGTTGATCTGGAGCTGCTGCCCGATGAACTTGCGCAGACCGGGGATCTTGAACGTCGAGCCGACGCCGACCATCATCTCCAGCTCGTTCTCGCGGTGCAGCGACTGGTAGTACCCGATCGATCGCTGGAGATCCTGGAGCAGGTCACTGAAGACCGGCCGCATCGCCTGCATGATCTGCTTGGCGTACTTGCTCGTGGACGCCTCCTTCTTCAGCTTCTCCGCCTTGGAGTAGCTGAGCTTGAAGGCGCTGGCTATTGCCTCGGTGAAGTGCGTTCCGCCGAGCGGGAAGGTGCGAATCCAGCAGCGGCCTTCGTCGGCGATCACGACGTCCGTGGCCTGCGTCCCGATGTCGAGGAAGATGATCGGTTTGCCGCCGGGACCGAGGTCCAGGTCGTAGGCCATCGCGTTGGAGAGCGCCACGGGGCTGAGCGTGAGCGACTCCGGCGACACGCCGAGTTCCGCGTAGAGACCGAGTCGCTGCTGCACGCGGTCGCGCGTGATCGCGAAGATACCGACCTCGATCTCCGGGGAGTCGTCGGACGTGAACGTCTGGTAGTCCCACTCGACCTCGTCGATCGGGAAGGGAATCTGCTGAACGGCCTCGAACTTGACGATGTCCGGGACCTTCTTCGGCTCCACCGGCGGCAGCTTCGCGAAGCGCGCGAACGCGGCGTGGCCGGGCACGCTCATGACGAGGTGCTCGCCCTCCAGCGACTTCTGGCTGATGAACTGGCCGAGGCTGAGGCGGACCATCTCGTCCTGGTCGAGGTCCGGCGTGCTCAGTACCTTCTTGTGGGGGATCACCGCAAAGTCGGAGACGGTCGCCCGATCGCCTTCGCGCTCCAGGCGAATGGCCTTGATGGCGTTCGCACCGATCTCGATGCCCCAAGCTGCTTTCGAGGTAGCCATGTCTCGGCAAACGCTCCTTGATCAGAGGGTCGGATAGGCGACGACGCGGGTCGCGACGGCCTCCGCGCGCCGCTCGCGACTCCCCACCACAATCCCCCGGATCGATCGGACCGCTGCCTACCCCGTATTCCTACGAGGTTCCCTACGAGCCATCGGCGGGGCGGTTCCCCGCATGGTTCCCCGCATGGTCCCCCGCATGGTCCCCCGGCCTTGGCCCCCACATCCGCCGAAGCATCGATCTTACATCAAGCCCCCCCCCGCCGTACGCGGTGACGCGGAAGGGCTCTAACGACGAAAAACCGCCTCACCCCTGATGACGGATGACGCGGTCCTTTGTTAAAAGGAAGTCATGCCCCCCCGCTTTCGCATCACGACGCTCGGATGCCGGGTGAACCACGCTGAGACCCGCGAGATCGAGTCGGTGCTCCTCGCCCGTGGCCTGGCCCGCACCGACGGCCCCGAACCGGCCGACCTCGAGGTCGTGCACACCTGTAGCGTCACGACCACGGCGGCGGCCAAGAGCCGGCACGCGGTGCGGCGAGCGCGGCGCCGGCAGGGCGAGACGCCCTTCGTGCTGGTGACGGGGTGCTACGCCGAGACCAACCGCGACGAGGCGATCGGGATCGCGGGCGATCCGGCGCGGGTCATCGCCCACGAGGACGTTGCGGCGAACGGCGCGACCATGATCGACCGCCTGACCGACGCCGTCGATCGCTGGCTCGCCGGGCCGTCGGCCGAAACCGATCCGCGACGGCCCGAGCCGCCCCCGGCCGCGGCTTCCGGCGGACGGCTCGCCGGCCTGCCGGTGATCATGCCGGAGCGTGATGCCGGGAGCCACGTCCGGGCCGAGTTGCGTATCCAGGACGGGTGCGACGCGCACTGCACGTTCTGCATCATCCCGAAGATCCGGCGCACGCTCCGCTCCAAGACCGTCGGCGACGCGGTGGCCGAAGCCCGCCGCCTCGTGGACCTCGGCCACCGCGAGATCGTGCTGACGGGGATCTTCATCGGGGCGTACGGGCACGAGACGGCGTTGCGCCGCCACCAGGCCGACCCGAACGCCGAACCGCTGGCCGACCTGATCGACGCGGTCGCCGCGGTGCCGGGACTCGAGCGTCTGCGCGTCAGCTCCATGGAGCCCGGCGACGTGACCGCGGCCCTGCTCGACGCCATGGTCGCCAACGCCCCGACCGTCGTACCCCACCTCCACCTCCCGCTCCAGTCGGGATCGGACCGGGTCCTGGGCCGGATGAACCGCCAGTATCGCGTCGACGCCTACCTGGAGATGATCGTCGCCGTGAACGCCGCCCTGACGACCGGGGACGGTCTTCCCCCCGCCATCACCACCGACATCATCTGCGGGTTCCCCGGCGAGACCGACGCGGACTTCGAGCGGACCCTGGAGGTTGCCCGCCGGGTCGGCTACCTGCACATGCACGTCTTCCCGTACTCGGCACGCCCCGGCACCGCCGCGTCGCGGTGGCGTGACGATTTCGTGGACGAGTCCGTGAAGAAGCAGCGCGTGCGGCGTCTCATCGATCTCGAGGACGATCCGGTCGACGGCCTGTCCCTCCGCTACCGCAGGAAGCTGAGGGAACGGGCGCTCCGCGTCATCCTCGAGCAACCGGACCGGTCCGACCCGGCGTTCATGACCGGACGCTGCGACCACTATGCCCTCGTGCACGTGCGCACCGACCGGCCCCGCGGCACGGTCATCACCACCACGATCCAGGACGTCACCGCCGATCGCACCACGGCCGTCCAGGAACCGGCATCCGTCCCCCTTCCCGTCCTGACCGCTTGAAGAAATGGGTCGGGTCTCATTTTCAGGGTAAGATGCGCCGTTCCTCACGAGGGACGAACATGCCTGAGCAACCCAAGCCTTCGGGCCTCGACGCGGCAATCGAAGCAGAGATCGAGGCCGCGCTCGGCGACATGAGTGTCGAGGACATCCTCGCCGACTCGACGCCTCGGCGCACCGCCCCCGGCGAACGCGACTTCCGAACCGGCACCGTGGTGTCGATCCACGGCGGCGACATCCTCGTCGAGTTCGGACCCAAGACGCAGGGCGTCTGCCCGGTCGAGCAGTTCCCCGACTCGCCACCGGAGATCGGATCGCGGGTCGAGTTCGTCGTGGACCGCGTGGATCAGGCCGAGAACCTGCTCATGCTCTCCCGCGAGGGAGCCGTGCGCAAGGCGGATTGGGAGTCGCTCGACGTCGGACAGATCGTGGAAGCGAAGTGCACCGGCACGAACAAGGGCGGGCTCGACATCGAGATCGCGAACCACCGCGCGTTCATGCCCGCCGGTCACGTCGACCTGCATCACATCGACGACCTCGAGGTCTTCGTCGGCGAGAAGATGACCTGCGAGATCATCGAACTCGACCGCCACCGCGGCCGCATCGTCGCCAGCCGGCGCATTCCGCTCGAGGCGGAGCGCGCCCGCAAGCGCGTCGAGATCCTCGAAGGACTCCAGGTCGGGGAGACGCGCCCCGCGGTGATCACGACGATCAAGCCGTACGGCGCGTTCGCCGACCTCGGCGGCATCGACGGACTGATCCACATCTCCGACCTCAGCTACCAGCGCGTCAGCAATCCCGAAGAGGTCGTCAAGCCCGGCGACCAGGTCAACGTGAAGGTGCTCAAGGTCGATCGCGACCAGGAGCCGCCGCGGATCGGCCTCGGGCTCAAGCAGACCCTCGAGGATCCGTACATGGCCTCGGCGGGCGCCATGGAGCCGGGAGCGATCGTCTCCGGCCGCGTCACCAAGCTCATGGACTTCGGAGCGTTCGTCGAGCTTGCGCCCGGCGTCGAAGGGCTCATCCATATCTCGGAGCTGAGCCGCGAGCGCGTGCAGAAGGTGGGCAACGTCGTCAAGGTCGACGAGGTCGTGAACGTGAAGGTCCTGTCCGTGGACACGGGCCAGCGTCGCATCGCGCTGTCGCTGAAGCAGGCCCAGGAAGCCCACGAGCAGGACACCTTCCAGCGCTCCGAGGATCCCGAGATGCGCAAGCTCCGCGCGCAGCTCAACCAGAAGTTCGGCGACAACCTCAAGGGCGGGCTCGGCTGAGTCGACGCCGAGAAGACAGCCAGACTGGGCAAGCCGGGGGGGGCCGCCGTGGTTTTGTCTGGCCCGCGCGTCGTCTTCGCGATATGTTGATTGCGTGGAAGGGGCGGGGCGACCGTCTGTCGGGGCGGTCGCGCAGCGCAAGCGACCCGTCTGAAGAGGAGCGATCGATGAACCTGAAGAAGTACCGGGGTGTCCCGTTCACGGGACGGTCTGTCTTGATGACATTGGCCGCCGCGTTCGTGGGCTCGGCACTCGTAACGACGGCGTCGGCGGCGGCGGCGGCGGCGGCAACGGACACCGGACGCGGGCTGAGCTTCCAGGCCGCGGTGAACGCGGAGTTCAGCGTCTCCGCGAGCGAGGTCGTCAACGTCGCCGTCGATACCACGCCGGGACTGACGTTGCACGTCAACGTGCCCCTCGGCGGCAAGTTCGAGACCCTGCACATCTGGTCGCACTCGGCGCGCGCGCCCGGCTACCAGGTGCTCGTCGATCTCGGCGGCGGCCGTCTCGAGGCGGCCGATCCGCAGCCGGTCCGCACCGTCCGCGGTCGCGTCGTCGGCGACGCCGGCAGCATCGTGTCCGGTTCGGTGCTTTCCACGGGGCTCGCGGCGACGGTCTGGTTCGCCGACGGGTCTCGGTGGTGGATCGAGCCGCTCACCGGCCGCGTCCACGGCGCCGCCGCCGGCGATCACGTCGTGTATCGCAACGAGGACATCGTGTCCCCGGAGAAACAGTGCGGCAACACGAACCTCGCCCACTTCGCGGCGGCGGGCGATCCCGACCGCATCGTGAGCCAGCCGGAGGGCCCGGCGGACGGCGCGCTGCACTGCACCGAGCTCGCGTGCGACGCCGACTTCGAGTACTTCCAGGATTACAACACCGTGTCGGCGGTCGAGACCCGGATCAACCTCGTCACCAACACGATGAACCCCCAGTACGAGACCGAGACGGAGATCACCCACGCGATCACCACGATCATCGTGCGCACGTCGCCGTCGGATCCGTACACCTCCACCAGCAGCGGTACGCTGCTCTGCGAGTTCATTACGGAGTGGACCAACAACCAGCAGGGCATCGACTTCGACGTCGCGAAGCTCTTTACCGGCAAGGAGATCAGCGGCGGCACGATCGGCCAGGCCTCCAACTTCGGTGAGATCTGCGACCGGCAGGGCTGCTGCGGGTGTGGATCGTTCGGCCTCGACGACGGCGCCTTCTGCTACTCGCAGAACGACTGCTGCGGCGGTCTCGGCTGCTCGACGGATCTCATGGCCCACGAGTTGGGGCACCTCTGGGACGCCGTGCACTGCGACCCCTGTAGCACGACGATGCGGAGCTTCATCGGCTGCTTCAACACGTTCACGTCCGCGACCATCAGCGATATCGTCGCCCACCGAAACAGCCGGAGCTGTCTCGACATCGGGCAGCCCTGCGGATCGCCGCCCGAACCGACCGGCGCCTGTTGCATCAGCTCGAGCTGCGCGGCGGACACCACGGTCAGCGACTGCGACGCAGCCGGCGGCGTGTTCCAGGGCGACGGCAGCACGTGCTCGCCGAACCCGTGCGTGTCCGGCTCCGGCGGTTGCTGCATCGAGTGCACGTGCTTCGAGACCTCGCCCACGAACTGCGCGAGCCTCGGCGGCACCTACGCCGGCAACGGCAGCCCCTGCACGACGCAGTTCTGCGCTCCGTGCGGCGCCTGCTGCTTCGGCGATCAGAGCTGCAACAACGTGGACACCGAGCAGGACTGCTCCGCCGCCGGTGGCGCGTGGCAGGGAATGTTCAGCTCCTGCGGCTCCGTCACCTGCCCCGAGGTCGGCACCAACGACGACTGCGGGTTCCCGACCGTGGCGGCGGCGACGTCGTCCACGGCGCTGAACAACAGCGTCGCGACACCGCCGAGGGACGACGGCGGCCCCGGCGACCCGGAACTGCCCACCGGCAGCCCGGCGTGCCAGTGGGACGGCACGCCGACCGACGTGCACAACACGCTGTGGGTCGAGTTCGTCGCGACGCACGGCAGCGTCGAGATCCAGACGTGCAACTCCACGGACGTCTCGGACACCATCGTCGCCCTGTACTCGGGCACCTGCGGCAACCTCACGGAGCTTGCCTGTGGGGAGGACGACTGCGGTCCCAGCGGCACGCCGTACCGGTCGCGGATCTGCTACGACGGGCTCGCCGTGGGTACGACCTACCTCATCATGGTCGGCAACCCCGGCGGCTGGTCCGGATCCGCCCCCGGCGGCGTCACGCTGGACCTGCTCAGCCCGTGTCCGGACATCACCGGCGCCTGCTGCCAGTGCGACGGCTCCTGTAGCGAGGGCAGCGAGGCGGACTGCATCGCCTCCGGCGGAGTGTTCCAGGGCGGCGCCTCGACCTGCGGCGGCGCAAACTGCACGGTCTGCACCGGCGCCTGCTGCCTCGCTGCCGGATCGTGTCTCGTGGCGACCCAGAGCGAGTGCGACGCGACCGGCGGCACGTACCAGGGCGACGACACCTCGTGCAGCCCGAGCCCGTGTCCGGAGCCGCTCGGCGCGTGCTGCATCGGCACTGCATGCGCGGCCGACACACTGCTCGGCGACTGCGACGCGGCCAATGGCACGTTCCTCGGCGGCGGCTCGGTCTGCACGCCCGGCATCTGCAACCCGCCCACCGGCGGCTGCTGCGTCGGCTGCTTGTGCGTCGATGTCACCGAGGCCGACTGCACGAACGCGGGCGGCAGCTACGCCGGTGACGACGTTCCGTGCTCCCCCGCGTTCTGCCCGCCGTGCACGGGCGCGTGCTGCTTCACCGACGGAAGCTGCGTGGTCCAGACGGCCGACGACTGCGTCGCGGCCGGCGGCGCGTACCAGGGCGACGACGTCACCTGCGGCGCCGCCAACTGTCCGCCGCCCGCCTGCCCGGAGGACCTCAGCGACAACGGTGCCGTGGACTTCGCGGACATCCTCCAGGTCATCGCCGCGTTCGGGCCCTGCCCGCCGCAGTGCCCGGAGGACCTCGACGGAAGCGGTGACGTCGGCTTCGGCGACATCCTCGCCGTGATCGGCGCATGGGGTCCGTGCTGACGAAGTCGAATCGTCAGATCACCAAGTCCGAAATCCCCGCTCCCCGATCCCGGATCCCCATCCGCGATCGGGGAGCGGTCGCTTTCCCGCATCCTCACGCCCACCGGACACGTACCGTTCAGGGAGGTCGGAGCATGTCGGCGCTCCGCGAGGGCGGGCCACCACCCCTGGGTGGTCCGAGACGACCGTCCACAGAGGAGCGTTCCATGAACCTGACGAGCTTTCGGGCCATCCCCCGCGGGGGTTGGTCGCTGGTGATCGGCCTCGCCCTGCTCGGCGCGGCCCCCGCGCTGGGACAGGTCACCGCCGACGAGCATGATCTCGGCGTGGCCACGAACACCGCGCTGGGCCTCACCGCCAGCGAGGTCGCGAGCCTCGACGTGGACGCGACCCCGGGCATCCACCACCAACTGGTCGTTCAGTTCCGCGGCCAGGTCCTGCCGCTGCACCTCTGGCCGCACTCGGTACGCGCCGAGGGCTACCAGGTGCTCCGGGACCTCGGCGGAGGGAACCTCGTCTCCGCCCCGCCGCAGCCGGTTCGCACCGTCCGCGGACGCGTCGTCGGGCACGACGACTGCATCGTCGCCGGCGCCATCGACGACTCCGGGCTCTCGGCGACGCTCTGGTTCGCCGACGGCACGCGGTACTGGATCGAGCCGATGTTCGGGCGTGTCGACGGCGCGGCGCCCGGCGATCACGTGATCTATGACAATGACGACGTGATCCCCACCGAGGGCACGTGCGGCAACCTCGCCGATGTCACGTCCGAAGCGCCGGCGCCGAAGAAGCCCCTCGAGAGCGTCGGAGACGGTCCCGCCGACGGCGGCGCCGTCTACTGCACCCAGATCGCCTTCGACGCGGACTGGGAGTACTACCTCGACTACGGCTCCATCATCTCGGTGGAGAACCGGATCAACCTCATCACGAACACGATGGGCGTGCAGTACGAGGACGAGGTGAACATCGGCTACACGATCACGAACATCGTCGTCCGTGCCAGCTCGAACGATCCGTACACGTCCTCGAGCAGCAGCGGCCTGCTCTGCCAGTTCATCCAGGAATGGACGAACAACCAGCAGGGGCTCGACTGGGACGTCGCCAAGCTCTTCACGGGCCGCGAGATCAGCGGCTCCACGATCGGGCAGGCGGCCAACATCGGCGACATCTGCGACCGCTTCGGCCAGTGCACCAACGATGGCGCGTTCTGCTACTCGCAGAACGACTGCTGCGGCTCGATCGCGTGCTCCACGGACCTCATGGCGCACGAGCTGGGGCACCTCTGGGACGCCTTCCACTGTAGTTGCCCGGGCAACACGATGAACGCCGGGCTCACGTGCTCGAACTCGTTCACCGCGGGAACGCAGGCGTCGATCACGAACCACCGCAACAGCCGCTCGTGCCTTCAGCAGACGCCGAACTGCACGTCGCCCGGAAACACCGGCGCGTGCTGCCTCGGCGCCACCTGCGCCGCGGACACCACCGAGGCCGACTGCGACGCCGTGAGCGGCACGTTCCTCGGCGTGGATGCCGAGTGCGCTCCCGGCGTCTGCGCCCCGCCGGTCGGCGCCTGCTGCCTCGGGTGCGAGTGCTTCCCGCTCGAGCAGACCCAGTGCGTCGGCTTCGGCGGCCTGTATGCCGGCGACGGCGTCCTGTGTGAAGCGATCTCGTGCCCCGTCGCGTGCGAAGGCGCCTGCTGCTTCGCGGACGGCGGCTGCACAGATGGCTCCGAGAACGACTGCGTCGCATCGGGCGGCACGTACGAGGGCAACGACACGACGTGCGCCGCTGCCAACTGCCCGCAGCCGCCAGCGACCGGCGCGTGCTGCGCGACCGACGGAGGATGCTCCGTGCAGACCTCCGACGACTGCGGCACCACCGGCGGCACCTACCAGGGCGACGACACCGACTGCGGCGGCGCCAACTGCCCGCAGCCGTGTCCGGAGGATCTCAGCGACAACGGCGCCGTGGACTTCGCCGACATCCTGGCCGTGATCGCGGCCTGGGGGCCGTGCCCGCCGACGTGCCCCGAGGATCTCGACGGCAGCGGCGACGTGGGCTTCGGCGACATTCTCACCGTCATCGGCGCCTGGGGTCCGTGCTCGTGACCGACCGCGCGAACGAACCAGATAGGGAAACACGACGCATGCGATCTCTCCTACCGACCCTCCTCGCGCTCGCGCTCGCGATCGGTTCCGCCACGGAGCCGGCACTCGCGTCAACCGCCGATGCGACGACGCAACACCGCCACGACATCGTCAACGCCTCGCTCGGGCTCGCCCGCAGCGACCTGGTCTCGCTCGAGTACGACCCCGCCGTCGGCGTGCCGCTCACGATCACCGTCCCCGTCGCCGGTGCGGAGCGAACGCTCGATCTCAGGCCGTACAGCGTCCGCTCCGCCGGACACTACAAGGTCTACCGGTCCGACGGCCCCGATCATCTCGCGGAGGTCGCGCCGGGCCCGGTGAACACGTTGCGGGGCTTCGTCGTCGGCACGGCGAGCACCGCCGTCGCCGCGTCGCTTCGCGATGACGGTTTCCGCGCGATGATCCAGCTCGCCGACGGCGAGCGCTACTGGGTCGAGCCGGCGGGCCACCTCGTCGACGGCCTCGCGCCGGGCACGCACGTCGTCTACCACGAGTCGGACACCATGCCCCACGAGGGCTCGTGCGGAGTCAACGACGCCCAGCTCGCGCGGGAACGCGCGGACCACGGTCCCCAGGCCGTCGACGGAGCGGGCCCCGCCGACGGCGTGGGCCTCGCCAACACCGAGCTCGCCTTCGACGCCGACCTCCCCTACTTCGACGCGTACGGACAGTCGGTGGCGAACGTCGAGGCCCGGATCAACGAGATCACGAACGTGATGAACGTGCAGTACGAGAGCGAGGTGGACATCACCCACGTGATCACCACGATCATCGTTCGCACGTCGCCCACGTACGCCTCGACCGATCCCGACGTGCTCCTCGACGAGTTGCGGGACCAGTGGGAGCAGCACCACACCGGCGTCGTTCGCGACGTGGTGCAGTTGTTCACCGGGCGCGAGCTCGACGGGCCCATCATCGGGATCGCGGCGGCGATCGGCGGCATCTGCGGGCCGAGCGCATACTGCCTCTCACAGTCGGACTACAACGGGAACTTCAACTGCGCGACGGACCTCAGCGCCCACGAGCTAGGCCATCTCTGGGGCGGGTTCCACTGCGGATGCCCCAACGGCACGATGAACCCGCTCGTCGTCTGCGCCAACACGTTCATCGAGGAGACCCGGATCGCGATCACCTCGTACCGCACCGGGCAGGACTGCCTGAACCCGGTGGGCGCCTACTGCACCGGGGTCTCGCTCGCTACCGGCGCACAGGCCGTCTCGAACGTCACGTTCGGCGCGATCGATCACGACAGCGGCGGCGGCACCTACAGCGACTTCACGTCGATCACGACCGACCTCACCGAGGGCACGACCGTGCCGTTCTCGATGACCGTCGCCAACGCCGCCGGCTCGGAACTCGCCGGCCTCTGGATCGACTGGAACGGCGACGCCGACTTCCAGGACCTCCACGAGCACGTGGCGAGCTTCTCGGGAACCGGTCCCCACGCCATCGACGTTCTCGTGCCCGGCCAGATGGTCCCCGGCGCGACGCGCATGCGCGTGCGCGTGCAGGACGGCACGACCGATCCCGACCTCGCACCGTGCGGCCTGACCGATGCCGGCGAGGTCGAGGACTACGGCCTCACGCTCTTCGCGACCGTGCCGCCGCCGAACGACGACTGCCAGAACGCCACGCCGATCGGCGAGGAGACCGTCGCCTTCACGACCTTCGGCGCGAGCACCGACGGGCCGATCGAGCCCCAGCTCTGCAACAGCGACGGCGACGACGACATCGGCGGGGATATCTGGTTCTCGTTCACCGCGCCGTGCGGGGGCCAGTTCACCGCGAGCCTCTGCGGCAGCGACTACGACACGCGTCTCGGCGTCTACAACAGTTGCCCCACCGGCTCTCTCCAGATCATCGCGTGCAGCGACGACTTCTGCGGCGAGCAGTCCCAGGTGAACTTCGTCGGGTTCGGCGGCGAGTTCCTCATCCGCGTCGGCGGGTACCTCGGTGAGAAGGGAACCGGCACGCTCAGCTTGAGCGCTCAGTGCCTCGACGCCGGCGCCTGCTGCCTCGCCGACGGCGGCTGCGCGTTGCTCAGCGCGACCGCATGCGACACCGCCGGCGGAACGTTCAACGGCATCGGCGTGAGCTGCAACCCCAACCCGTGTCCGCAGCCGTGCCCCGAGGACCTCAACGGCAACGACTCGGTGGACTTCGCCGACATCCTGGAGATCATCGCGGCCTGGGGCCCGTGCCCGCCGCAGTGCCCCGAGGACCTCGACGGCAGCGGTGACGTTGGATTCGGCGACATCCTCACCGTCATCGGTGCCTGGGGGCCCTGCTGACTCAGTGGCACGCCGCTTGCGTGCTTGTCAATCAGGTGTGGCTGTAGCGGTCGTGACGTCCGGCGCGGGACCGCCCGGACGCCGAAAGCCCGGAATACGCTGGTCCGGAGCCACCGCGGAAGTAGGTTGATGTGTCGGACCTCGCGCCCAGGCGCCGGACCGACACCATGAGGAGTGAGTCAAGATGGGTAAGCAGTGCAACCGCCGCGCGGGCCGTCGGTGTTTCGGGACCTCGATCGCGCTGGCGCTCGTCGCCAGCTTCACGGCCGTCGCCCCGGTCACGGCCGCGACGAAGGTCGCCGCCCGGGCCGACCTCGCCACCCGAGCGGACTTCGCCACCCGGACCGACCTCGCCACCCGGCACCGCCACGACATCGTCAACGCCTCGCTCGGGCTCGCCCGTAGCGAGCTCGTCACGCTCGAGTACGACCACACCGTGGGCGTACCCCTCACGATCTCGGTCCCCGTCGCGGGGACGACGAGGACGCTCGACCTCGCGCCGTACTCGGTCCGCTCCGACCTCTACGCGGTCTACCGCTCCGACGGCCCCGATCATCTCGAGGCCGTCGAGCCGGGCCTCGTGAACACGCTGCGCGGCGTGATCGCCGGCGAGGACGGAGCCGTCGTGGCCGCGTCGCTGCGTGTCGACGGCTTTCGCGCGATGATCCAGCTCGCGTCCGGTGACCGCTACTGGGTCGAGCCGGCGGGTCACCTCGTCGACGGGCTCGCCCCCGGATCGCACGTCGTCTACCACGAGTCCGACACGATCCCCAACGGCGGATCGTGCGGCACCAGCGAGGCCCAGCTCGTCCGGCAACACGCGGAGCGCCAGCCCCAGGCCGCCGAGGAGGCCGGCCCCGCCGACGGCGACCTCGCCAACTGCGAGCTCGCGTGCGACGCGGACTGGCCCTACTACCTGGACTACGGCTCGTCGGTCTCCAACGTCGAGGACCGAATCAACGAGGTCACGAACGCGATGAACCTCCAGTACGAGGCCGAGGTGGACATCACCCACGTGATCACGACGATCATCGTGCGCACCACCCCGGGAACGTACTCGTCCTCCGATGCCGGCGATCTGCTCGACGAGTTCCGGCTCCAGTGGCTCCAGAACCACGGAACCGTCGTGCGCGACGTGGCCGAGCTGTTCACCGGTCGGGCGCTGGCCGGCTCCACGATCGGGATCGCCTACACGATCGGCGGCATCTGCACGTCGAACGCGTACTGCCTCGTCGAGTCGGACTTCAGCGGCAACTTCAACTGCGTGACCGACCTGAGCGCCCACGAGCTGGGCCACCTCTGGGGCGCGTTCCATTGCGAGTGCCCGTCCAACACGATGAACCCGAGCATCACGTGTGCGAACACGTTCACCCCGGCGTCGCGCAGCTCGATCATCACCCACCGCAACAGCCGCACCTGCCTGAACCCGCTGGGCGTGTACTGCGTGGCCTTCAGCAGCAACTCCTCGTTCGAGCGGATCTCCAACGTGACGTTCGGCGCGATCGACCATGACAGCGGCGCCGGCACCTACAGCGACTTCACCTCCGTCTTCACGAACGTGACCGAGGGCGACGCCGTGCCGTTCTCGATGACCATCGGCAACCCCGACCCCAACTCGGACATCGGGGCGCTCTGGATCGACTGGAACGGTGACGGGGACTTCGCCGACGACGGCGAGGAGGTCGCGACGTTCTCCGGCGCGGGCCCGTACACGACGACGGTGATGGTCCCCGGCTCCGTCACCAACGGCTCGTCGCGGATGCGGGTGCGTATCCAGGACTCGGACTTCGACTGGGAGCTGGATCCCTGCGGCCCGACGGCCTACGGCGAAGTCGAGGACTACGGCATCAACCTGTTCAGCGCGCCCAAGCCCGCCAACGACGACTGCGTCAACGCCACGCCGATCGGCGAGGAGACGCTGCCGTTCACCAACCTCGGGGCGACGACGGACGGCCCCTTCGAACCGCAACTCTGCGACGCCAACGGCGACAACGACATCGGCTCCGACGTCTGGTTCTCCTTCGATCCGCCGTGCGGCGGCCAGTTCACGGTGAGCCTGTGCGGGAGCAACTACAACACGCGGATCGGCGTGTACAGCACCTGTCCTACCGAGTCGCTCCAGATTCTCGCCTGCAACGACGACTTCTGCGGGGAGCAGTCCCAGGTCGCGTTCGTGGGGTTCGCGGGGACGTTCCTGATCCGCGTCGGCGGGTATCTCGGCGAGCGGGGCAGCGGCACGATCAGCGTCAGCGCCCAGTGCCTCGACGCCGGGGCCTGCTGCATGAGCGACGGCACCTGCGAGTTGCTCGGCCCCGGTGACTGCGGCACCGTGGGCGGGACGTTCCTGGGCATCGGCCTGAGCTGCAATCCCAGCCCATGCGCGCCGGTTTGCCCGGAGGATCTCAGCGGCAACGCCGCCGTGGACTTCGCCGACATCCTGGCCGTGATCGCGGCCTGGGGTGCGTGTCCGCCGCAGTGCCCGGAGGATCTCGACGGCAGCGGTGACGTCGGATTCGGCGACATCCTCACCGTGATCGGGGCGTGGGGCGTGTGTCCGTGATGCCCCTTCACCTGTCTTACCCAGATACCCAGGTCCGGACCGGAGGCCAAACCGCTTTCAGGGCGCCGAACCGCCCACCGACCGAAAAAACGCCCCAAAAAACTCCCCGCACTGGGATCCTTGCGTTATGCTTGACGAACTCAATGTAGTCGTGGGGCTGGACGCATAGCGGGAGGCCGAGTGGTTTCCTCGTAGCCGGTCCCTTCTGATTTCTGTTTCGCGAAGAGTGTGTGGACATCTCAAGAACTTGAGGAGGAACTCTCAATGACTCAGTTGCAATTGTGTTCGAAGGGCGCGGGCTTCGCCGTGGCCGTTACCGCCTGCGTCGGTCTCACGACCTCTGCGTTCGGTGACGGTACGGCGCAACCGCCGGGTACCCTGATCACCCAGGTCCAGATCGAGGCCACCATCACCGTCACCGGCGACACGTCGAACGAGACCAACTTCCTCGACTCCGGCACCGTCGCCCTCACGGACTGCGGCCCCGGCAACGCCCCCGACGAGTGGTACCAGATCGTGATGACCGGCCCGCTCTCGATCGACGTCGAGCTGTGCGGCACTGGCACGACCTACGACTCGAAGATCTTCCTGATGGACACCCAGGGCGTCGTCCCGGCCGGTTGCAGTGATGACAACTGCGGCGTCACCGGTGGCGCCTCGGCGCTCCTGAACATCCCGCTCACCGCCGGCACCTATGACCTCGCCATCGACGGCTTCGGTCAGGATCCCGGGGAGTCGGGCGTGTACAGCGCCGTCATCCGCGAGTTCCAGGGCATCGAGTGCTTCCTCACCCCGGCGTGCACCGGCACCGCCGAGGGCGAGCCGTGCGACGAGACGCCGGGTTCTGACAATGTCAACGGCGGCTGCAACAGCACCCCGGAAGCCTTCGGCACGGTCGTCATGGATGGTTCCGCCATCTGCGGCAACTGCTGGGGCAACGGCGGTACGCGTGACACCGACTGGTACGCGTTCAACGTCGCCGCGCTCCAGGGCGCGAAGATCAACCTTCGCGCCGAGGCCGACACGGGCTCCTTCATCCTCGCGATGAGCGCCGGCGGCGCCTGCCCGGCAACCGCGCTCGTCGAGGGTGAGTTCGCCTACTCGAACGAGTGCGATCTGGAGAGTCTCCCCGGTACGGGCTTCGCCCTCGATCCGGGCGACTACGTCCTGTTCGTCGGCACCGCCGGTCCGGACGCCGATCCGATCTTCGACGGCTTCCCGTGCCCGGACGGAACAGCCACGAACAACGCCTACGAGGTTTCCCTCGAGACGGCCCCGATCATGCTGCCCTGCCCGTGGGACCTCAACGAGAACAACAGCGTTGACTTCGCGGACATCCTCCAGATCATCGCCAACTGGGGCCCGTGCCCGACCATCTGATCCGGAGACGGCAGACGATCCCATCGGACCTCCGGTCCGATTGGCAAGAATGCCACCAAGCCCCCGGCCGATCGCGGCCGGGGGTTTTTCTCATGCCGGCACCTCGAGCCGCGGTTTGCGCTTGGAAGGCTGCGCCCGAGACGTTAGAATCGGATCACCGGGGTTCAACGCCAGTGGTGGAGCGGGCCTTCCAAGGCGGATGGTCTGTTCGGCGACTTGAAGATCCAGGCATCGCGGGAGACGCGGTCATGTTCCATGGTCGAACGATGATGTGCCGAGCGGGTTGGTGCGCCCTGTCACTGTCCCTGCTGCTCGATCCCTCGGCGCTCGCAAGTGACGTGCTGCACGTCGACGACGACGCCCCGCCCGGCGGCGACGGGACGAGCTGGTCCACCGCCTTCCGGTTCCTCGCCGACGCCGTCGGCGCCGCGGCCGGCGGCACGGTGGAGGAGATCCGGGTCGCGCAGGGGACCTATGTCCCCGATCGGAGCGACGCCTTCCCCGCCGGCACCGGTGACCGCGCCGCCACCTTCACGCTGCTCGACGATGTCTCGCTGAACGGCGGCTACGCCGGCCTCGGCGCGCCCGATCCCGACCAGCGCGACGTCACGCTGTTCGTCACCATGCTCTCCGGCGACCTCGCCGGCGACGACGGCCCCGAGTTCGCCAACAACGGCGAGAACAGCCGGCACGTCGTCACGGCCCCGAACGGCACGGCCGCCACCGCGATCCTCGCCGGCTGCACGATCACCGCCGGACACGCCGAGGGCGCGACCAACGACGAGCGCTCCGGCGGCGGGCTGTACATCGATATCTCCAGCAGCCCGACGATCCTCGACTGCACGTTCGCATCCAACGCCGCGGAGCTGTTTGGCGGCGGCATCTACTCCAAGAGCTCCCCCGCGACGGCACCGACGGTGAAGCAGTGCTTGTTCACCGGGAACGACGCCGGCCAGGGCGGTGGTATGTTCAACTCCGGGAGCAGGCCACGCGTGACGTGCTGCCGGTTCCTCGACAACACCGCGGGGACCGGGGCGGGCATCACGAACTTCAACGGCAGCGGAGCGGCCATCACGAACTGCCTGTTCGCGGGCAACGCGGCCCGCGACAACGGCGGCGCGATGTCCAACTTCCTGAACGGACGACCGACGATCTCGAGCTGCACCATCGTCGACAACACCGCCGGCTCCAACGGCGGCGGCACCTACAACAACTCCGACGGCCGCCCGCACATCAACAACACGATCCTCTGGGGCAACGCCGACGCCGGCGGGAGCGACGCCAGCGCGCAGATCTACGTCGGCAATGGGGACCCGATCGTCAAGTTCAGTTTCGTGCAGGGCGGATGGACCGGGTCCGGCGGCGACAACCACGACCTCGATCCGCTCTTTGCCGACGCCGACGGCCCCGATGAGGACCCCGACACGGTGGCGGACAACGACTACCGCCTCGGGGCCGGGTCGCCCTGCATCGACGCGGGGCGAAGCTGGTCGTCGCCTCCGGACGTCACCGACGAGGACCAGGACGGCGACGTCGCCGAGCTGATCCCGGTCGACCTGCCCGGCGACGCGCGGTTCGCCGACGAGATGAGCACGCCGGACACCGGCTGCGGCAACCCGACCGTCATCGACACGGGAGCGTTCGAGGCGACCGGGCAATCCATGAACCCGATGCGTATCGGCGATACGAACGGCGACGGCATGGTGGGATTCGCCGACGTGCTGAACGTGATCGGCCAGTGGGGCCCGTGCGACGGCTGCTGCGTCGGCGACCTCGACGGCAACGGCAACGTGGGCTTCCAGGACATCCTGATGATGATCGCGAACTGGGGCTGAAGACCCGCCGCCGTTCATCGCGGCGTGGACGCGGGCCGACTACAATGCCCGCCCGCCCACTGTCCGCGTAGCTCAATTGGATAGAGCGCCGGCCTCCGAAGCCGGAGGTTGCAGGTTCGAGTCCTGCCGCGGACGTTTCTTCCTCAGGGGCACGGCCCCCAAGCCGCGATCACCTGAAGGATGTCCCCGAACCCCACATCGCCGGAGGCGTCGAGGTCTTCGGCGCAGGCGGTGCATGGTCCCCAGGCCGCGATGATCTCGAGGATGTCCGCGAAGTCGACGGCGCCGTTATCGTTGAGGTCGGCAGCGCAGGCGATGATCACGCCGGGACTCCGGACGCTGACCGCGATGACCTCGGGCGTGCCCGGCTTGAACGGGGTCAAGTGGGCCAGGCCCAGGTCGGGCGATGCGTTGGCCGTGAACCAGTAGTTGTACATCGTGCCCCACCGCACCGCGTTGGAGTTCGGGTTCTCGTCGAAGCTCTGCGGGCTCGTCCACTCGACGGCGGCCGGGGTGACGTTGGTGGTCCAGTCGGTGTTGTCGTACAGCTCACCGGAGTGATAGTCCACGTCGTGGAACCCCACGTCGCTCACCGTCGCGCCGAGGGCGACGGGCACCCGAAACCCGCCGATGCTGCGGTCGGAGCTCAGGTTGAAGATCGCGTAGTCGTACCGCCACTGGCCGCCGCCGACCTCCGCGGCGCGGGCCGCGACGAAGACCCGGCCCTCGAAGCCGAGTTGCAGGGTCTTCACCTCGACCAGCGGATCGGGCATGTTCAGGCCGTTGCCGTGGTCCTCCCACGCGAAGATCGCGGGGGTGCTGACCTGCGTCGTATCGACCGTCGTGAGCGAGAAGTCACCCCCGACGGTCACCCGCCGATAGGAGGCGTTGTTGTTGGCGTTGCCGAAGATGCCCGCATCGTCGAGCGCGACGTAGACGCCCTCCACGAAGTACAGCGCGTCGGGATGCTGAGCGGCGTCGAGATCCGTCTCCTTGATCTGGAGACGCCGCGTGATTTCGGTATTGGAGCCGCCCGGTGCGGGCAGCAGCGCGCCGGTCCACGCGTTCACGTCCGAACGCGGGCCGAGAATGCTCTGGAGCCCGTTGAACCCGGAGCCATACACGTCCCGGCAGCCGATCCCGAGCACGGAACCTCCCTGCCCGTTGCACGGAAGACCGCAGCCGGGTCCGGCGGCGGCGCCGGTGCCGTGCTTCGCCCACGACATGCCGACCTGCACGAGTCGGTTGTTCTCGAGGCGGAAGGCGTTGAATCCGACCACCGGCGTGCCGCTGTGCTGGTTGCCCCAGAGCAGGTTGTCGTTGCCGATGTTGCACGTGTGCGTGCCCAGCGCGTAGGCGTGGATCCCGTCGAGCGTAAGCGTATGGCCAAGAGTGTCATGAGTCGCGCCCCTGCGGCGGCGTTTCTCGTCGATGATGGTCGCCTTCGCAGGAGGACCATCGATGGCCAGCACCTCACCGTCCGCATCGAGACCAACGTCGCCAGGAACGCGCCGAGGACGTCGCTGGCGCAGCAAAGCTGATCGTCTGGCGGTTGCCGAGGCCTGGGTCGCGAGCGGGCTCGATGCGGCGGAGTTCGCGTCGCAGCACGGCGTGACGACGAGCAGCCTCGGGCGATGGCGACGCGAGCTGTCGAAGACTGACGGCGCCGGCGTGAGCGGGGAGTTCGTCGAGATCACGGTGACGCCGGATGTGCCGACGCCGTCGGCGATCGAAGTGATCGTCGATGGCCGACATCATGTGCGCGTCGGGCCCGACTTCGAGGAATTGACCCTGGCTCGTGTCGTGCGGGTGCTGCAGAGCGTGGTGAGTTCATGATCTCCATGCCCGCATCGGTGCGTCTGCTGCTCTACACGAAGCCGGCGGACATGCGGCGCGGTTTCGACGGACTCGCGGCGCTCGTAGTACAGGAGATGGGCGAGACGCCGACGAGCGGACACCTGTTCCTGTTTCGGAACCGGCGCGGCGATCGGCTGAAGATTCTCTATTGGGATCGCGACGGAATGGCACTTTGGTACAAACGCCTCGAACGCGGCACCTTCCGAATGCCGTCGGCGGCGCGTGCGCAGAGCGATCCACCTCGCACCGAAATAACACACGCGCAGCTATACGCGTTGCTCGAAGATTTGAATCTCGATAATGTGAAGAAACCTCGTCGTTACGCTGGCGCTTTGGGGGATCGTGCGGTATGGTCCTCGCGTGAGCACACTGGCATGCGACACACTTCCCGATGATCCAGGCGTTCTGAAGCAACTGCTTCTCGAGCGAGACGAGATCGTCACGCAGCTCGCAGCAGAGCGAGATGCCATCGCCGCAGATCGTGACAGGTACAAAGCACGGCTGATGGCGATGCTCCAGCGGACGTTCGGCAAGCGAGCCGAGACGCTGGACGAGAATCAGCTTCAACTGTTCGCCGAGGAGATCCGGCGCATCCGCGGGGAAATCGGTGACGACAACTCCGAAGACCTGCCCGACGAGACGTCGGCGAAGAAGAGAGCCAAGCGAAAACCGAAGCGAGAGTCGCTTCCTGCGGACCTGCCGCGTGTGACGATCGAGCATGACCTCCCAGAGGACGAGAAGCCCTGCCCGTGCTGCGGTGAAGAGCGCGTCGTGATCGCACGCGACTCCTCGGAACAGTTGGAGATCAAGCCGGTCGAGTTCTACGTCGTGCGGCACGAACGGCTGGTGTATGCCTGCCCGTCGTGCCGGAACCAGGTGCAACGTGCGGAGAAGCCGCATCAGGCAATCGAGCGTTCGATTGCCGGCCCGAGCGTCCTGTCGCACCTGGTGACGAGCAAGTTCGAGTATCACTTACCGCTCTATCGAATCGAAAAGATGATGAAGCGAGCGGGGATCTCGCTCCCCCGATCAACGCAGGCGGGGCTGCTGCGGAAGACGGCAGAGCTGGTCGAGCCGCTCATCGATCTCATGTGGAAGCGAGTGCGTGGTTCGCCGGTCATCCAGACCGACGACACGACCATGCCGACGCTGGAAAAGGGACGAGGCCGAACGCGAACCGGGCGACTGTGGCCGTACATCGGACGGCACGGTGTGCCATGGGACCGCGATGGATGCTACGTCGTCGTGGAGTACACGAACTCACGCGAAGCCGAGCACGTGGAGCGGCATCTGAAGGGGTGGACGGGGCGTCTGCTTCAGGGAGATTGCTTCGCACCGTATTGTGCGCTGGGCAAAGGCGGCCTCGTGACGCACGCGGCCTGCTGGGCGCATGCGCGGAGGAAGTTCCACGAGGCGAGAACAACGGACATTGATCGATCCACGCGTGCGATGGCGTTCATCAAGTCGCTGAATGGCGTCGAGCGTGCGATGCGGGATCAGGATGGCGATCTCTCGGCCGACGAGGTTCGCCAGCGGCGATCTCGCGAGTCGAGGCCGATCGTCGAGGCGTTCATGAAGTGGGTGGACACGGAATACGACTGCGGGCGAGTCCTACCGAAGAGCCCGATGGGCGAGGCAATGGCGTACGTGCGGAACCATCGCGCAGCCCTCGCCGCCTACCTCGATGACGGTCGCCTTGCGATCGACAACAACCTTGCAGAGCAGATGATCCGCCCGATGGCGGTTGGCCGAAAGAACTTCCTGTTTGCCGGAAGCGAACACGGCGGCCGAACGATGGCAACGCTGATGAGCCTCGTGTGCTCAGCGCGGCTGCACGATCTGAATGTCGAGGCCTACATCGCGGACGTCATCACGCGCATCTCGAGGCTGAAGACCTCAGATCTCCCCGACCTGCTTCCCGACCGCTGGAAAGAACTGCGGGCTGCGAAGACGGAACGCTGAGGCCGATCGTCGGCCTCGGGGGCGGAACACGGTTGGCCGCACGCTTACG
>JAAELP010000435.1 GCA_024226535.1 Planctomycetota bacterium
GCGGCGCCGGTCGCGATCGCGACGCAGCCACCGGCCGCGACGTCCTTCGGCATCGCGCCGCCCGCCGGAATCGAACCGAGGACCGGCAGTCGTTCACCGGTCGCCAGGTCCGCGGTCCGTACGGCGTAGCCGTCCATCGTCGCGCGATCGAACGGTGGGTGGTCTCGATCGGCCCGGATCGGTTCGGCGAGCACGCGCCCGAGGAGATCCTCGTCGGTGATCCGCATGTCGGTCGTCGGTCGGTCCGGAGCGATCGTCTCGAGCATCCGGGCGATCGCGTCCTCGACCTCGATCGGACCGTCGTGGCTCATCGGTCGTCGTTCCCGAGGAATGCGAGGATCCCGTCGATCGCGACATCCGCGGAGGGGGCGAGGTCGTGTTCGGCGAAGGCGACTTCGAGGCGCCCGGCGCCGACACCCGACGCGGCGAGCGACGCCCGCCAGCCGATCGCGTCCGCGGCGGGCACCACGGTGTCCGCCGCCCCGTGCACGACGAGGGCGCGTTCCGCGACCCGCCCACCGACCTGCATGGGATTCCGGGTGCCGAGTTCGGCCGCGATCTCCGCCGGTACGCCGAGTGCTTCGGCGAGGGCGAGTTCCATGCGTTCGGGCCGATTGCCGTAGGTCTCGAGAATCGGCGGGGAGACCAGCACGAACGAGCGAACGTCGAGTTCGGCCGCCGCGACCGCCAGCAGCGGCGCGGTCGCGGAGAGTCCGACGACCGAACACTGATGTCCGTCGGTCGAGCGTCGCGCCTCCCTCAGCAGGTTCCGCGTCGCCTCGATGCAGCCGGCCGCATCACGCTCCGCGTCGAAGCCTGCGGGCCGGATCACCGCGTGGCCCTCGTCGAGCAGGGCCTCGGCCAGTCGGTCACCGAACTGCACGAGACCGCGTGCGGCGGGGCGCTCGAGTTCGATCCCGAACATCGCGTCGCCGGCGAGGATCACCACCAGATCACCACTCGGATCGGAGGGTGATCGGAAGTCCGCGGGTCGAGGTTCGCCGAACGCGAGGTACTCGAGCCGTTCGTGTCGGGTCTGGGGCTTCTTCGGGGCCATGGAACCGCATGATAGGAGCGAGCCACCGCGACGGTCGGATCAGCGGGGGTCGTAGCGGAAGTCGTCGTCGCTGAGGAAGCCGTTCCGAGGGAAGTCGGTGATGGTGTCGAGAAACGCCTCGTGCCCGTGCATGCCGCAGCAGGCGACGTCCTCGCACTCGACATGGCCGTCGAGGCAGACCAGGTTCGCGCAGCCGCCGTGCCGGAACGCCTGGGTGCCGCCGTGCACCAGGCCGAGATCGACCTCGACGGTGTTCGATGGCGCCCGCATGAACTTGTTCGCGCCTCCGATCCAGCCGCCATCGCCGAAGAGCGCGGTGGTGGTGGGGCGTCGGTGGGCCGCGGCCGGAATCCCGCGTCGGCAGTGGTCCCAGCCTTCGAGCAGGTTGCCGTCGGGGTCGAGCGTCGGGTAGCGGCCTTCGGCGCCCACGAACGTCGTGTTGTAGTTGTAGCCCGTCGAGGGATCCTCGCCGAACGTGCTTTCACCCCGGAAATCCGGGCACTGGAACACGCGATCCCCGCCGCCGAGATGCGTCCAGATCGGGCCCTCGACGATCGTGCCGTCCGGGCGATGCTCGAAGTCCCAGGTCGTGGTGCGGACGCCGCCGTCGATGACGTGGTGGAGGATCGCCGCGGGGTAGCC
>JAAELP010000436.1 GCA_024226535.1 Planctomycetota bacterium
CGTCATATTCGTAATCACGGGCTTTGAGCGGTTTTTCACTTTGCGCGGCTCCGACGATCATGCCTCTGTACTGTGCGGTGTGGGCCTCTCCTATTGCCAGTTTCAGGGCTTCCGCAAACTGATCTTCCGTTGCATATTCAATATCTGTCAGGTATAAGAGTTTGCCGGTGACCTCTTCGGGCAGACCCTCATCTTTCAGTTCTTCTATATTCTCCTCGGTGGGTTTGAAGAATATTATGCCGACGTTTTCGGATTTGCGGTTGTAATTTTCATAGGTGTATTTTGTTATTATTTTGTTACCGCTGATGTCGGTTGTGTAATCTTCCAACCGGTCCGCGGTGTCGTAATTGTACTCTGTTTTTTCGGTTTTGCCGTTCTGCAGTTCGGTCAGAGTTTTCCGGTTCCCGTTTTTGTCGTATGTGTATTCATACCTTGAAATAATTTCGCCGGTTTTTGACCTGTGGATAATGTCACTGATGCGGTTTGAATCATAATAGTTGTATTTTATACCTGCACCGTTGGAATAGGTGACTGTGTCTGTTTTTCCGTTCGGTGTGTATGTGTATGATGCGGTTGCGTTGTCCAGCCAGTCGCCCGGATCCTGCTGCCTCCGCCTGCCGTTTTCAGCAGCGTGGGCTGTTTTC
>JAAELP010000437.1 GCA_024226535.1 Planctomycetota bacterium
CCCGGAGGGCCGCACGAGCGGTTGCCCGCCCGCCGCGCGAAAGCGAGTGTCGGCCCGGAGGGCCGCACGAGCGGTTGCCCGCCCGCCGCGCGAAAGCGAGTGTCGGCCCGGAGGGCCGTACGGAGCGCTCAAGTAAGAGGCAAACGACCCCGAATCCCATCGGGCTCGCCTCTCGCAGCGCCGGTTCAACGGCGCTGCACGGGTTGGTGCCCGAACCCTCTCCTTGCAAGGGGGGTTCGCCTCCCGTCGATCCCGGCCTTCCACTCGTTGGAGGCATGACCATCGTCGCGGATCGGCGATCCCATGGGGTTCAACAGAGGATCGAGCAAATGAACCCGTGTAGCAAAACGATCCCGAGGGGATCCGAGGTCGTTCGGATCCGTCGGCCTCAGAGTACCCGATCGTCCGCGCGGGGTCGATCGTTTTGCGTCGAAACGTCGGTCATCGGGGCCTGACGACGCGGCTTTTCGGTCGCCGTCGGGCTGAACTTCGCGTGAGATTGACACCGAGGGGCGCGAATGCTACATCCTAGTGTCTCTGGGCCCTTTTTCGCCCGCTGTACGGGGCAACCGCGATCATGATCGCCGCGTACAATCTGTCCCCGGGGTCCACGTCAGAGGCACACGCACCATGAAGACCAACCGACTCCCGCACATGATCGTTCCCGGCGCCATCTGCGTGGCGGCGTTGCTCTTGACCGGCTGCGGTTCTGAGTCATCCTCCGAGGCGTCGTTCGACACGATCTCCGGTGACCTGACGCCCGGCATGAAGACGCTCGGTGAGCGTCCCGAGGACGTGTCGGGTCACATGGCGTACACGTTCAACCACGAGAACCGGATGTTCTGGGGCGACATCGGCCGCGCGTGGTACGTCGATCACCCGACGCGGCTGAGCCCGTATCCGATCATCTCAACGACGGGCGTGCCCCGCTAAAGTCGGGTTCGGATCGAATCCGGGGCGAACAGGGCGTGCATCGCTTGCCTTTGCCCCCCGCCGCGCCAACGCTTGCCCGTGTCTCCCGTCGCCACGGCCATCAACACGGTCAACCGAGCCATCGGGTCGTTCCACCCGGCGGCGATGCCCAGGCTGAGCCGCGCCCACTACCGGCGCGAGATCCTCGCCTGGACGCTCCTGCCGATCATGATCGGCGCCGTCGAGGGCGGCGTGGTCAGCGTCATCGCGAAGAACATGTTCGCCGGCCAGGTCCCCAACGGGTGGCTGAACGCGTCCGTCGCCGTGCTCGCCGGCGCGCCGACGTTCGCCAACGTGACGAGCTTCCTCTGGGCGGCGCTCAGCCACGGCCGCGACAAGATCCGGTTCCTCGTCGTCCTTCAGTTGCTGGCGGTGCTCCTCGTGGCCCAGGCCGCGTTCGCGCCGCGTGACGGGGTGGGGCTGGCCATGATCATCCTCGCCACGGTGGGGGCGCGCGTGTGCTGGTCCGGGGTGGTAACGCTGCGATCCACGGTCTGGGGGGCGAACTACCCGCGCCCGGTGCTCGCAAGAATGGCGGGGAAGCTCGCGACCGCGCAGGCGCTCATGCTCGGCGTCGTGAGCCTGGTCTTCGGGCTCTCCATGCGCGCGAACGAGATGTCGTACCACGCGCTGTTCCCCCTCGCGGCCGGCTTCGGGCTCGTCGGCGCGCTCGTGTACGGACGGATGAGGATGCGCGGCCACGCGGCGTTGCTCAACGACGAGCGCCGGCAGTCGGAGGGGCGGTCGGCGGTGCTGCGACCCCTGCACGTCCTCGACGCGCTTCGCTCCGACCGGATGTTCCGGCGCTACATGATCACGATGTTCGTGTTCGGCACGGGCAACCTGATGATGACCGCCCCGGTCGTGATCATGATGCACGACCGCTTCGGCTTCGGGTACCTCGGCGGGATGCTGATCATCTCGTCGATCCCGATCCTCCTCATGCCGCTGGCGCTTCCGCTGTGGTCGCGGCTGCTCGACCGCGTGCACATCGTGCGCTTCCGGATGTACCACGTCTGGGCGTTCATCGCGGCGAACCTCGCGGTCCTCGCCGCCGCCATGCTCGACACGCCCGCCCTCCTCTGGCCGGCGGCCGCGCTCAAGGGCGTGGCGTTCGCCGGCGGCGTGCTCGGCTGGAACCTGGGGCACCACGACTTCGCGCCGCCGGAGCTGGCTTCACAGTACATGGGCGTGCACGTCACGCTCACGGGGATCCGCGGTCTCTTCGCTCCGGCGCTCGCAGTCGCGATCTACGTCAGTCTCGAGGCGTGGCGGCCCGACGCCGGCGGGGGCGTCTTCGCGCTGTGCCTGTTCCTGAACCTGCTGGGCGCGGTGGGCTTCGCGCGGCTCAACAGGAAGATCGAGCGGAACGCCGCTGCCACCGCTACCCCCGCTTGATGCTCACGGTGCTGCGATCATGCTCGCCGCGCTGGCGGTACCGGTCCATCATCGCGTCGCGATTGGTGAAGTCGAGCTCGGAGAACATCAGCTCCGAGGCGCCGAGCCGGATCACGTCGCCGTCGGAGAGGACGCCGCGTTCGTCGAGGCGACAGTCGTTGAGGAACACGCCGTTGGCGCTCTTCATGTCGCGGATCGCGAAGTGGTCTTCGTCCTGCTCCCAGCGGATCTCCAGGTGCCAGCGGGAGACGGTGTCGTCCACGATCTGGATCGGGCAGTGCTCGTCGCGCCCGACGACCGTGGTGCGTTGACCGATCGGGTAGTAGTCGCCCTCCTGGGGACCCGAGATGATGAGCAGTGAGGCCATGGCCTGATTGTATGTTCGGCCGAACCGCGGTCTGGTTGCGGCTTCCGTCACGCTCAGGCATCCAAATCAGGGGTCGAACTCGCCGATCAGGACGAGCACGTCCGCGAACCCCACCGTCTTGTCACCGTTCAGATCCGCCGGGCAGCCGCTCGGCGGGCACGGCCCCCAACCCGCGATCACCAGCAGCAGGTCGGCGAAGTCCACGTCACCGTCGCCGTCGAGATCGGCGGGCCGGCCGCAGACGCCGCACCCGAGCTGCTCGACCTCGAAGACGCACAGCTCGTCCCAGGCGACGTCGCAGCAGTAGGCGTCGAACGCGCACACGCATGCCTCGACCGGCGCGTCGGTGCATCCGGGCCCGCCCGTCGCGCAGCACTCATGCGGCGGCGGGCCCAGCGTGATGGCGATGTCGTCGATCCTCGCCCCGTTGTCGATCGACGAACCCGACGAGAAGCGGACCCGCACGTCGGTGGCCCCGGCGATCGGCTCCAGGTCGACCGCGATCCCGAAGCACCCGCCCGGGAACGTGATCGGGGCCTGCCAGACCTCGACGAACGCGTCGCCGTCGAGGCTCATGTCCAGCCGCGGGCCCAGCGTTCCCGTGTTCTTCGTGTAGACGAACTCGAGCCGGGTCGGCACGTCCGGCGGCAAGGCGAAGCAGCGCGTGACCACCGCCGAGTACGGGAACCCCGTGCCGAAGCGCATGGACATGTCGCCCACGTCTCCGCACGCCCCGATGCTGGACAGGTACGGCCCGGTCCCCTCGCACGACTCGAAGACCTCGGGGAACGTCGCGCACACGGCTCCCGGTACGAACAGCGTCCCGAAGTCCACCGCGAGCCCCACCGGGCACTCGGCGCTGCCGCCGCAGGTGCCGCAGGCGAAGGACTCGACCTCCTGCACGCACAACGCATCCCACTCCGTCTCGCAGCAGTACGGATCGACTGAGCAGACGCAGTCGCGCACGTCGGGATCGTCGCACCCGGGACCACCGGTCTCGCAGCACGCATGCGCTCCGGACGCGCAACAGCCCGTGACGGAGATCCGCACGTTGTCGATGAACACCGCGCCGGCGCCACCGCCGTGATCGATCTTCCAGTAGACGGACTGGCCCGGGCCGGTGAACACCGTGTGCGTCACCGAGGCACACGTCCCGCCGATCTCGAGCAGCGCCGCCCCCGCGGTGTTCACGAACTGGTTGCAGTCGATCCCGTCGTCCGCGACGAGCGCCCATCGGAGCAACGTGCCCGTGGCCACGAACTGGCTGTAGTCCAGCGAGATCGTGACCGCGGTGCACCCATCCGGCGTCCCGACACGCACGATCGGATCCTGCGTCACCGACGCCATGCGCAGCGCGTTGCCGGTCGGGCAGAAGCTGCCGCCGGCGATCGACGCGCCGCCCATGCACCACTGCACGCGGAACGTCCCGTCATCGAGTTCCTGCGGCCCGGCGAAGCTCTCGAAGCCCTCACCGTAGACCTGGCAGGTGTCCTGGCCCTGCGCGCTCCGCGGCATGCATGCCGCAAGCACCGCCACGACCACCCAGACCGGAATCCGACCGTCACCCAACACGCAGCGCCCTCCAGCAACAGTGTGCGGCGCATCCCGTCCCCCACGGCCCCGAAAATGGTGTCAGTCACCATTTTGGGGGCCGTGGGGGGCGGTTATCGGCGGTTGGGGGGCCTCGCGAGCGGCTCTGCACCCCGTGCGAAGCTATACTCCGCGGCTTCGCGATCGTGGGCCGATGAGCCCACCGGTATTCCCGGCGCGGTGCCGGGACCGGACATCCACTTCCTCGTTTTTCCGTCGCGGTGCGTTGCCGTGACGCGGAACGCGCAATCGAGAACCCCTTTCAATGGTCGACCACAACCTGATTCAGCAGATCGGCGTCGATGAATCCGAGATCGACGCCCTCGTCTCGTCCGCTTACGGCTCCGACGTTGCCGAGGGCAACATGGACAGCCTTCTCTCCGGCGAGATCCAGAACTTCCAGCCCGGAACCATCCTTCAGGGACGCGTCGTCGGCAAGGCCGGTGACGACGTCGTCGTCGAAGTGGGCCTCAAGTCCGAGGGCCTCGTCAACAAAGTCGAGTTCGACAACTTCGAGGACATCGAAGCCGGCGACACCGTCGAGGTCCTCCTCGAAGCCATCGAGGACGAGGCCGGGATCGTCAAGCTCTCCAAGCGCAAGGCGGATCGGATCCGCGGCTGGGAGAAGATCCTCCAGACGAAGAAGGAAAACGACATCGTCGAAGGCCGCGGCATGCGGAAGATCAAGGGCGGCCTGCTCGTCGACATCGGCGTGCCCGTCTTCATGCCCGCATCGCAGGTGGACATCCGCCGCCCGAGCGACATCGGCGAGTACATCGGCAAGACCATCCGCGCCGTCATCCTCAAGATCGACGAGGAGCGCCGCAACATCGTCATCAGCCGTCGCAAGCTCATCGAGCTGGAGCGCGAGTCCGCCAAGAAGGCGCTGCTCGAGCGCATCACGGTCGGCGACATCGTCAAGGGCACCGTCACGAACATCGCCGACTTCGGTGCGTTCGTGGACCTCGGCGGCCTCGACGGACTCCTGCACATCACGGACATGAGCTGGGGCCGCGTGAATCACCCCAGCGAGCTGGTCCGCATCAGCGACCCGATCGAGGTCAAGATCCTCAAGATCGACCTCGAGAAGGAGAAGGTCGCCCTCGGCCTCAAGCAGAAGGAGCCCTCCCCCTGGGAGAGCATCGAGGAGAAGTACCCGGTCAACAGCCGCGTCCGCGGCAAGGTGGTCAACCTCGTCTCCTACGGCGCCTTCGTGCAGCTCGAGGAGGGCATCGAGGGCCTCGTGCACGTTTCCGAGATGTCCTGGACGACGCGGATCAACCATCCCAGCGAGGTCGTCAACGTCGGTGACGAGCTGGAGGTCGTGGTCCTCGAGATCGACAAGGACAAGCAGGAGATCAGCCTCGGCATCAAGCAGACCGAGGTGAACCCCTGGGAGCTGGTCGCTCAGAAGTACCCGCCGGGCACGATCATCGAGGGCAAGGTGCGCAACCTCGCCAACTACGGCGCGTTCGTGGAGATCGAGCCGGGAATCGACGGTCTGCTCCACGTGTCCGACATGTCGTGGACGGAAAAGATCTCTCACCCGAACGAGAAGTTCAAGAAGGGCGACGAGATTCAGTGCGTGGTGCTCGACATCGATCAGCAGAAGCAGCGCGTCGGTCTCGGCGTGAAGCAGCTCTCCGAGGATCCGTGGCTGAACGCGATCCCGGACGCGTACAAGCCGGGCATGGTCGTGCACGGTACGGTCACGAAGATCACGAACTTCGGTGTCTTCGTCGAGCTCGAGCCGGGGCTCGAGGGACTGCTGCACATCTCGGAGCTGTCGGATCAGAAGATCGAGAACCCGCAGGACGTCGTGAAGGCGGACCAGGCGATCGACGTGAAGATCCTCCGGGTCGACATCGAAGAACGCAAGATCGGCCTGAGCCTCAAGCGCGCCCAGTGGAGCGACGCCGAGGAAGCCGGCGAGAAGGAAGCCAAGGAGCACGGCGGACCGGTTCCGGCCAAGGGCGGCATGGACGAGCACGGTGCGCTCGGCACCGACAAGATCTCGCTGGACTGAGCAGCGACGAAGCGACCACACGAGGGCCGGCGAAAGCCGGCCCTTTTTTGCGCGCCGCCCCCGCCACCGCCACCACGACCGCGCCGTCAATACGCCGTCAATACGCCGTCACCTCACCGTCGCGCGAGAGCGAGGATCCGTCCCGCAGGGCGGTCCGAGCGGGAATTAAAAAACACCCACGGCGCTTGCGCGCCGTGGGCTTTCTCTTCTTCGCCCCTCTGCGAAAACCCCCGGACGAACCCGGAAGGAAGTCCGGAAGAATGCCGTGACGTGGAGTGTCGAGGCACCGGCCGGCGCCGAGACCTCCTTCACCCGCGACGGCCGATGCTCTGTGTGCGAGTCTTGCTCAGCAGAGCGTGATGAACGTCAGGACGGTCAGGATCGCCAGCCGCTTGCGGCTATCGGTCATCGACATCAAACTGCTGAGGAACATATATTCGCACTCCTGTCTGGTCTTCTGTTGTCCGCACTCTAGTCATCAACAGGCGTTCCAGACAGGCTCCGCCGGGCGGATTGCGCCAGCGGGCGCGTGCTCGCGGTTTTTCTCGGACGTACACTCGATCATCACGGTCTCATGTTGATGCAACGCAACATCACGCGTGGTCTGGCGACAACATGGTGCGTGGCGCACCTCGCCGTCAGCGCCGTCGCGCAGCCGTCGCCGACACCGGATCCGGCCACGCTTCCGGACGCGGGTGGCGTCGTGAGCGCGTACCTGACGCTCCGGGAGTGGGTGACGGCCTTCGATGTGCCCAACGTGGACGATCCCGCATCCCGCATCAACATCCAGGACGCGAGCGGAGCGTGCGTGGTCCTTCGCTACCGCGGGCGCGTCCTCGGCATCGGTACCGATAACCACGCCGACGATCTCATGATCCGCCGCGCCGCCGGCCGCGCGCTGTCACGCGTGCTCGGCGACGAGGCGGTGTCGAACCTGCCCGACGATCGCCGCGAGCGGATCGGCGAGACGCTCACGCTGGAGCTGGAGTGCGCGGGCCGCCTCGTGCCGCTGCCGGGACGCTCCTTCGCCCGCATCGCGGAGCAGATCGAGCCCGGCCTCGACGGTGTGGCGATGCGACGCGACGAGTCCGTGCGTCTGCTCTTCCCGTCGCAGCTTCGCGCGCGCAACACCGTCGGCAGCATCGAGCAGGTGCTGCCGTCGCTCGCCGTGGACCTGGAGCTCCCGGCGCGGGAGCTGGACGATCTTTCGCGACGGTTCGACTGCCGCATGTACCGCTTCCGAACGATCCACCTCGCCCAACGCACGCCGACCCGCCGGCCGTTCGAGTCGTTCCGCGGACAGGTACTCGTCGAACCCGGCGCGGTCGCGACCGCCTCGATCGACTCGATGGCGACGGGGCTCACCAACCACATCTTCAATGCGCTCTGGATGCACGACGAACCGATCGGGCTCATGGGCGACTACCACGCCGGCAACGACGTGTACGACCCGCTCATCTGTCCCCCGGCTACCCAGGCGCTCACGGCGCTCGCCCTTGGACGGTACGCGGGCGTGCCAACGCTCCGCGACTCGACCGCCGACCGCATGCGCTCGGCGATGAGCGTGATCCTGCGCGATCTCGGCCGGACGACGCCGGAGGAGATCGACCCGATCTCCGATCCCGCCGCCTGCGCCGCGATCGTCCTCGCCGTCGCCGAAACGCCCTCGTTGCGCGCCGAGGCCGCGATCGACGTGCTCTACCAGCGGGCGGCGGAGCACGTCGCACGGCGGCTCGACGACGAGTCGGCGCCCGGAGGACACGGCGGCGCGATGCTCGTCGCGGCCGCGGCCCGAATGATCGGCGCTCAGCCGGAGGGACTCGACGCCGATCGCGTCCGGGCGGCGCTGGACCGGGCCTGGTCGTCGGTGCCGGAGCACCAGCGCGTCTCGCTGCTCCCCTGGATCGGCTGGGCGGAACTGGACTACGCGCGAGCGACCGGTCGTCCGCCGGCGCGGGTCGACGATCTCCGGATGCTGCGAACGGTGCTCGAGGCGAGCCGAATCGGCACGATCTCGCGCCCCGGCCCGCCGGACCTCCACGGGGGCTTCGCGCTCACCGGACCCCGCGGCGCACATGCCGACGCGCAGACGGCGCGCCCCGCCGCGTTCCTCGCCACGATGCTGCGCCAGGAGACGCTCACGCCCGCCGCGCAGCGCGACGCGACGGTGGCCGCGCACCTCCAGACGATGCGCTTCCTCCAGCAACTGGCGGTCGACGACACCATGCTCTGGGCGACGCCCGGCCCGCAGCGTGCCAAGGGCGGGATCCGGGCCGCGACGTGGAGCCTCGACCAGCCGGCCGCGGCCCAGGCACTGGGTCTCCTGGCGGCGTCCGAGACGCTCATCAGCCTCCACGCCCTCCGACGCTGACGCGAAAATCGCCACACGAGGGTGTCCAGGCGGGGAACCACGGGGAACCGGAGGCGTCAAACTTCCGTTGGATTCTCCGCCTGCCGAATATACTCAGGTGCATCCTGAAAGAAGGCCGGGCATGGTGGTCCGGCCGGGTCGCCTCGACCCACTCACCCGCTTCGGAGTTCGACGATGATCGCCAGACACCCCGCGCGACTGCTCGCCCTGCTCGCCACCTGCGGCTCGATCGGGCTCCTCATGCCCGCGGAATCTGCCCACGGGCAGGGGCTCCAGGATCGAATCAACCACTTCATGCAGCGCCGGGCCCAGTCCGAGCGCCGCAACCAGTCCAAGGCGCGGATGCTGGGCGTGCTGCTCTACACCGACATGTCGGTGCAGTTCGACGAGACGCCCGCCCGCGAGGCGATCAACTACCTTCGCACGGCGCTCGGCGTCAACATCGTCGGACGCTTCAACGACGACCGCACCGGCGCCGGCATCGACCCGGATTTCCCGATCACGCTCGACGTCTCGGACAAATCGGCGTTGACGGTTCTCGAGCTTGTCCTCGATCAGTGCGGCGATGACCTTGAGGAGTGTACGTGGCAGCTTCGGCGCGGCTACGTGGAGGTCGGCACCAAGGACCGGCTGGGTGCCCGGAACTCGCAGGAGATCCGGTACTACCCGATTCGTGACCTGCTGTTCGAGCCACCGCATTACGACAACGCGCCGGATCTCGACCTCGACAGCGCGCTCAGCCAGGGCGGCGGCGGCGGCGGCGGCGGCCGTGGTGGCGGCGGCGGCGGTGGCGGCTTCGGCGGTGGTGGCGGTGGCGGCGGCCGCGGCGGCGGTGGTGGTGGCGGTGGCGGCGGCGGATCGCTCTTCGGCACTCCCACCGACGACCCCGAGCGCCTGACCGAGATCGAGCAGGCCGACCAGATCGTCGAGCTCATCCTCCAGATCGTCGAGCCCGACGGCTGGATCGACAACGGCGGCGAGTGGGGCACCATCAAGTACTACCAGGGCACGCTCATCATCCGGGCGCCCGACTTCATGCATCGCCAGATCGGCGGCTACCCGTTCGCGATCCGCCCGACACGCGGCGCGGCGTCGGCGTCGGTCGACCGGCGCTACGTCACGTTCACCGGGAGCTTCTCGCAGGTGGAGATCACCGGCCTCGAGAGCCAGCCGTTCGGCGGCGCCGCCGGCGGCGGCGGCGGGCAGCCCTGACCCCGGCAACGGCATCACCAACCACGCCAGCCCGCGAACTTCCGGTTCGCGGGCTGTTCGTTGGAATGCGCGGGGTGCCGGCGGGGTCTTCCTTCAGGTGGAACGGACGGTCATGGGAGCGGTACCATGCGCCCGCCGGGCCCCCACGCATTCGCGTTCGCATCATCCCGGGCAGAGAAAGGACCAGCCGTGCGTACGACTCTCCCCTTCGGCGTTCCCGCGACCGCGGCGGCGGTGGCGGTGGTGATGGCGATGTCCGGCTGCAACAGCCAGCCGAAGAACCAAGGCACCTCGGGGTACCGTATGGACCCCGCCCGCGACGCCAACGCGGAGCTGCGGACGCGGTCCCCCCGCTCGCAGGACCTGACCACGGCCACGAACCGGATGGCCCAGGACATCGCCAAGCGACTCGACGTCAACGACCCCGGGAGCCCGCCGCGGATCTACCTCGGCGAGATCGAGAACCGCTCGGAGCTCGGGAACCAGGACTACCAGATCTTCCTCGTCCGGCTCCGGAGCGTGCTCCAGTCGTCGGGCGCGCGGCACGGGCTCGAGTTCGTTCGCGAACGCGCATACGTCGAGGATCAGCGAGCCCGCGAGTACGGCGGCAAGGACGAGGAATCCACCGCCGCCGCGTACGAATCACGCGCCGACTACGTCCTCACGTGCGAGGTCTACGACATGCCCTCCGGGGGCACGAACTACTTCCTCTTCGACTACCAGCTCGTCCAACTCCGCGAGGCGGCGACGGGCCCCGACGTCGGGGCCGGCGCGATCGTCTGGGAGAACATGTACGAGGTGAAGTACCAGTGAAGCGCGTGCGGGCCGGCGTGGTGCTCGTCGTCATCGCGCTGCTCGCCGGGTGCGGCGACGCCGGACCACCCCGCGCCCGCACGAGCTTCCTGCAGAACGTGGACCTCGTCGCGATGACGGATAGCATGGCCCGCTCCTTCGCGTCCGATCCCGTGATCGGCGCGCGCTCGCCCGATTCGGAGCGCTGGATCGTCAGCATCCACCGGGTGGCCAACTACACGAACCAGGTGATTCCCGATCGCGAGAAGTGGCTCTACGTCGGGCGCCTGCGAGCGGTGCTCCAGCAGTCGGATCTCGCCCAGCAGCGGAACCTCGTCTGGATCATCCCGCCGGAGCGCTGGCCGATCGTGGCCGAGGAACTGGGCGTATCCACCGAGCCCTACGGCCTGCGCCTCGATCCGACGCACCTGATGACCGCCGAGTTCCACGCCCTCACGAACACCTCCGGCGCCGGCCGATCCGATGCCTACCTCTGCGATTACCAGCTCGTGGACCTTCAACGCGGGACGATCACGTGGGAGGATCGGTGGGAGGTGAAGCGCACCGTGCATGGACGAACGTATGACTGAGGGTGAAGCGACGAAACGACGGAGCGACGGAGCGATGAGGGGACGGCGGGTGGCCGTGCTCCTGCTGGTGCTCGCGCTCGTCGGCTGCGACACCGCACCGAGCATGAACGCGGAAGCGGTGCGCGGGTACTACGACTACGAGTTCACGCTCGCGCGGGAAGCGCTGCGGGGCGATGCGATGGTCGGCCGCGACCGGAACATGCTGCTGGACACGGTGCGTCTGGGGATGGCGGCGCTGGCCGACGGCGACCTCGCGGAGGCCGAGTTGATGTTCGGTCGCGCGTTCGACCTGCTGAGCACGGCCGGGCTCAACGCGGACCGCACCACGGCCGCGATCCTCGACCACGAGGGCGTCCGCGTCTGGAAGGGCGATCCGTTCGAGCAGGCGCTGACCTACTACTACGTCGCCACGGCCCACGCCGTGCTCGGCGACTGGGAGAACGCGCGGGCCGCCGCCGCGAACGCCCTGTTCCGGCTCACCGACTTCGGCGGCGACGTCGCCGGCGGGCGCGTCCGGGGAAGGGCGCCCGGAGCACCGCCGGGCCGCGATTACGCAGCGGTCGACACCGACTTCGCGCTGGGCTTCGTCATGCAGGCGATCGCCTCCGACCACGCCGGCGCCGCGGGCCGCGACGCGCAGCTTCGCGCCGCGACGTCGATCCGCAAAGACCTCGCCGGTCTCGCGGACGTCATCCGCAACCGCGACTACGACACGCTGCTCTTCGTGGACCACGGCAAGGGACCGGTGAAGCTCTCGTTCGGACGCGACCGGGAAGTCTCGGAGTTCTGGCCGTACGAGGGGTACGCCGGGCCGCTCATTGCCTCGGCCGACGGCTATGACGTCGCCCGCGTCCACGCCATCTGCGACGTCAACCAGATGGCGCATGACTACCGCTGGCGCAACCTCGAAGACGTCCGCAAGCTCAAGAGCGGGCTCGGTACCGGGCTCTTCGTCGCCGGGGCGATGGTCGCCTCGAACAGCGACGACTCGGGCACCGCGCTGGCGGGCGCGGGGATGATGCTCGCCGGCATGCTGCTCAAGAGCGGCGCGCGGGCCGACACCCGGCACCTGGAGTTCCTGCCGCAGGCGATCTACGTCATGCCGCTGCGGCTCGAGGATCGCTGCGACCTGAAAGTGCGCGTGAAGGGCAACCCGAACGCCACCGTCGTGCTTCCAGACTTCGAGCCGGGCACCACGAGGAACCCGCGCGCGGTATACCTTCGCATCCACGGTCCCCGCGCGCCCGCGCCGGCATGGCTCGCCGGCGACGATCGGCGGTACGGCAACGACCACACCGGCGTGCGCCCGGGTGACTACCCGTGGATCCTCGGCGGACGCGACGTCTCCACGCCGTCGCGCGCGGTGCTCGAGGCGTACCAGGCCGGCGGCCACCTCCGCGGGCTGACCGTCCGGGACCTGGTGAACCTGTACCGCGCCGAGAACATCCTCATCGGCTCCGGAACCGAACGGCGTCCGGGGAAGCCACGCAACCCGTCCTTCCGCCACATCCTCGAGGGCGGCACCGGCCTGTTCACGCCGGAGCCGGACTCGATGGGATACAAGCGGATCATGAGCCGCGCGCATCCCCGGTACGTCCCCCGCTCGAACCTCGTACGGAATCTCGCCGGCCGAACCGGGTCCCGGTACCACGGGGCCCGCGCTCTCGCCCGCGCCCGCGCCCTCGCCCCATCGCAGGAGGTCCACCCATGAACCGTGCACCGTCCGCCACGCGTCGTCCCGGCCCCGCGGTGCTCCCCGCCGCTCTGACTGCCGTCCTGTTCACCGGCCTGCTCGCCAGCACCTCCGGACTCGTTGGATGCGAGACCCCGCCGCCGAACGTCGCGCCCGTAGCGGGCCTGCCGGATCCCGTCCCGGATCCGTACAACAACCCGCAGGTCATGCTCATGGACCCCGACCTCCAGTCCCTGCTCGCGTTCCCGCCCGCGGTCGTCTTCAACGACCCCGGTCGCGTCATGGAGGTCGAGCAACCGGTGCGCAACTTCACCACCGAGACGCTGCTGGTCGACTACCGGATCGTCTTCTACGACGACCGCGGCCGGGAGGTGTCACCCGTCATGGACTGGGAGTTCGCCCCGATCCGATCCAAGCAGATGCGCCGCCTCAAGGCCAACGCCCTCGACGACACCGCCGAGGACTTCCGCGTCGAGGTGAAGTGGGCACAGTGACGCTGATCGCCGTGACCCTGAGCGCCGCGACGGAGAGCACAGTGACGGGCATCGACCGGCGCGATCACGCGTCCGCTCGTCGAACCTCCAAGTGTTCCCCCCGTGGTATGCGGCGTTTATGGGCGACAGCACCCTACCTGAGAGGATCCCAGAGGCCCTTCGGCGCTCTGACGGTGTCCACATTCCCCCAAACTCATATCATGACACCCACCCAAAGGCACATCCCTCGTGCCCACATTCCTCTCCCCCAATTCTCGTTAGATGCTATGTGCGGAGCCGCGCGCAAAATGTAGGTCGCTGAGAGTACGCTCCAACTGGTAACCAAACCCAGGAGCAACTCATGACAACGACCTAC
>JAAELP010000438.1 GCA_024226535.1 Planctomycetota bacterium
CCGTCGGCGAGCACGAAACCGGCGACGTCCACGGCGTTGGCGGTGGCGTGTTCGCTGCGCCGGCCGTGGGCGTCGTTGTTGACGTTGCGGCAGGAGTAGGTTCCGAAGTGCTGGATACGCACGACCTCGGAACCGAAGAGCTCGGTGGCGGCCGGTTGCAGCGTGTGACGCTCCCACATCGCGATGCCGGCCAGCATCGGGCACTTCAGGGTCACGCCCCCGCCCCAGGAGGTGAATGAGCGGTCGAGGCGCGCGACGTCCTCGAAGCCGCAGCCGGGGCCCTTCACCTCGTCGGGCAGGCGCTCGAGCCCGACGCCGGCGCGATCGAGCGCGTCGTAGCAGCGCTCGACGCCCGCCAGCCGCAGCTTCAGGTCGGTGACGAAGGTCGGGCGGTCCGTCAGATCGAGAGGCCGGGCGAGGTTGTAGTTGTCCGGCGCATACGCGAGGTAGAGGTAGCCGGCCAGCACCACCGCACCGGCCTTCACCCAGCGTGCGGCGGTGCGCGATTTTCTCGGTCGTAGTCTCGTGGGCGCTCGGCGGCTGGTCACGGGGTGTCGGTGGCGTTTCGGCGTTCTGGGCAGTTGGATTCTGGCGCCAGTATATGGTGAGGCCGGATCGGGTGCGGCATTGCAGATCCTGACAATCCTTCGGCGATAGGCGCCGGAAGGCCGTCCATTGCGCTGGAATCAGCTCGGTGTAGGATATGTGCCCC
>JAAELP010000439.1 GCA_024226535.1 Planctomycetota bacterium
CATTCGGCCCATTCGTGCCCGTGTTCCGGATGGTGCCACGGACCGCGCGCGCAGCGAGCAGTCTGTGTCCGTGTCGGTGTGCGTCACCTCACCCCGTCAACAGCGTCTCCGCCTCCGGCCACATCCTCGCGAAGATCAGCCCCGTCAGCACGCCGTACACGACACCGTCGACGGCGTCGAGCACCGCGGCCCGCAGCGGCTTGCCGAAGAAGATGGCGCCGGGGATCGCGCCGAACACGTACCCCAGGACCGCCGCGGTCCCCGCGACCCGGAACACGTAGCGGAATACCGCGTCCGCCGGCACCACGAACGATGCGAGGTACGCGACGAAGAAGCTGAGCACGACGTAGAAGAGGAACACCAGCAGCAGGTTGCGCCCGAAGTTCGGCGCGGCCGGGCACAGCAGAACGCTGCCGTGCGGCCCCGCGAGCCACTGCTTCTTGAACTCCGGGTCCTTCATCCGCGACGGATCGTCGCACGACGGGAACATGTACTGACCCGGCTTGGCGTCCATCGCCGCCAGCGTCTTGAAGAACGCTTCCTCGTCCTTGAGCTTCTTGAAGTCCGCCTTGTGGAACGGCAACAACATCCACGAGACGAAGCTCGCGATGAACACCACGACGGAGGCGACCAGGATGGGCAGCCAGAGTTCGAGAGGGGAAACAGCCATGGGTTGATCTCCGGGGTCTCCCCCCGCCTCGAAGAAGAGCATCGGTGATCCGGGGCGCGGGGCTTCGGGATTAGCAGGTTGTTGAGTTTCTCAACAGCCTGTTCGTGGCGCGGATGCGGTTGGAGACGCGGGCGCGTCCTGCTAACCCCCCGACACCGCCTGCATGATCGTCACCCGGTCGCCTTCCGCCAGCGGCATGTCCAGGCTGTCCAGCCAGCGCGTGTTCGCCTGGTTGTGGTAACAGAGGACGTGCCGACGGAAGTCGCCGGATTCGTCGAAGAGATGAACTCGCAGCGTCGGGTGACGTTCGACGGCCACGTCGAGGGCACCGCGGAGCGTGGTCGCCCTGACCGTGAACTTCGCGGGGACATCCGCGATCCGGCTGAGCATGCTGGGAAGCTCGACGGTGATGCTGACGATCGACATCGCCATCACGCGTCCACGAACACCGACACCGAGTACACCCGTGGCAGCACGGCAGGAATCGCCGAGAACGACGCGCCGGCGTCGTTGGAGATGTAGACGCTGCCCGACGTCGTTCCGAAGTACACGCCGCACGGCGAGAGGTGATCGACGTCCATCGCCTTGCGGAGCACGCTCGTGTACGCGTGTTCGCAGGGAAGCCCGTTGCCGCACGCCTGCCAGGAGTCGCCGCCGTCGGTGCTGCGATAGACGCGCAAGGCGCCGTCCACCGGCACGCGGTACTCGTCGCTCTCCAGCGGCACGCAGAACAGCGCGCGGGTGTCGCGGTCCATCGAGATCGGGAAGCCGAACCACGACGCGAGGCCGTTCTCGATACGCTCCCAGCGCTCGCCGCCGTCGCGGCTTCGGAACATGCCCACATGCTCGCGGCGGTAGATGAGATCGGCGTCGTCGGGATCGGCGACCATCGCGTGCACGCAGCGGCCGATGTCCTTGTGGGTCTTGTCCTCGATGACGGCGGGGATGCCATCGTTCTTCGTGTGCCAGGTCGCACCGCCGTCGTCGGAGCGGAACACGCCGACGGCGGAGATGCCGCACCAGATGCGCTCGGGACGCTTCGGATCCGCGAGCACCGTGTGCGCGCAGAGCCCTCCCGCGCCCGGGAACCAGGAACCACGCGTCGCGTGCTCGTTCAGCCCGTCCACCGGCGTCCAGGTCTCCCCGTCGTCGTCGCTCGTGAACAGGCCCGCTTCGTCGACGCCGGCGAACCAGCGATCCCCCGCGGGCACGAGCGTCCAGACCTGGTTGAGCTTTCTGCCGTCGCCCGTGTCAGGCGCGGGCCACTGCGGCGGCTCACCGATCTGTCGCCAACTCGACAGGTCGTCGCTGACGTGCACCGCGTGCCCGTAGACCTCGCTCGCCGTCGCCGCGAGGAACCGGCCCGACGGTCCCCGCGCCGCCGCGGTCACCTTCCAACCCTTGAACAGCGGCCCCTCGACGGCCCACCGGTCACGGGCGGCGTCCGAGCTGAGGACGAATCCGCCCTTGCTCGGTTCCGATGAGCGCGCGGATCTGCATCGTGAACTCCGTCTCTCACCGCCTGGCTCGTCGTGGGCGGCTCCACGGCATCAGTGTACGCACGGGGCGTACGATACGAGGCCGCCATGAACGCATCCCCCGACGAGACGCGGCGTCACGACGCCGCCACCGACCAGGCCCCTGCTGACCTCGAGACGCTGATCGACCCGCGGTCCGTCGAGCCCACCGCCGGTGACCTCGCTCCGGCCGGCTACGAGCTTCGCTCGCTCATCGGCCACGGCGGCGGCGGCACCGTCTACCTCGCCCACGACGCGCGGCTCCACCGCCCCGTCGCGATCAAGTTCCTCCGCCACGCCGGCGCCGCCGAGCTGGAGCGTTTCCGGCGCGAGGCGCGCATCACCGCGCGACTCGACTGCCGCTCGATCGTGCAGGTGCACGACCTCGGCGACGTCGACGGCCATCCGTACATCGTCATGCAGTACGTCGACGGCGGCAACCTCGCCGACGCCGACCTCGATCTCGCCGCGCTCGTCGGCGCGATCCGCGAGGTCGCCGAGGCGATCGATCACGCGCACGCCGAGGGCATCGTGCACCGCGACCTGAAGCCCGAGAACATCCTGCTCGACCGGCGCGGCCGCGCGTACGTGACGGATTTCGGCATCGCGCGTGACCTCCGCGGCGCGATGGGCGAGACGATGAGCCACGAGGGACAGATCGTCGGTACGCCGGCGCTCATGCCGCCGGAGCAGGCGCGGGGCGAGATCCCGCGCGAGCTGGAGACGTTCACGCTCCGCTGTCTTCAGAAGAGGCGGGACGATCGGCCGCGCGACATGAAGGCCGTCGTCGAGGAGCTGGACCGGATCATCGCCGCCGGCTCCGGCGCGTCGCCCGGTCCCGGCGCGTCCGCCCCGTGGTTCCGGCGTCTCGTGCAGCAACGGACCGGCGCCGAGGCCGAAGCGCCGGTCGCGGACGTCTCCGCCGAGGAAGACTGGGCGCGGAGCATGGAGGTCGCGCACGAACTCGCGGCGTGGGACGCCGACGTCTACCGCGTGTCCGGCTCGCTCGCGCCGTCGTTCGCGCGGCTCGACTCCGTGTGCGCGAGGCTCGAACGGATCCTCGACCAGCGACCGGACAACGCGTGGGCGCGGTTCCAGCGTGGCGTGGCCAGGTTCCGGCGCGGCCGGCTGGAGGCGGCGCTCGAGGACATGGAACGGTCGGTCGACCGCGTCCGCCTGCCCGCGGCATCGTTCGAGCTGGGACGTCTGTACCTCGCTCTGTACATGAAGGAGCAGCACCGGGCGCGGAAGCACATGACCCGTACCGGCGTGGACGGGAGCCTGCGAACGGCGCGCCGGCGTCTGGAGCAGGCGAGCCTCGCATTCCGCCAGGTCCAGGCGTCCGGCGACGAGCGACGCACGTGGCACGTCGACTACGCGAGCGCCGTCCACCGCTTCGCCGCCGGCGACGGCGACGGGTGCGTGGAGATCTGCGACGTGATCCTCGATCGCGAGCCCGACGCCGAGGAGGTGTGGAAGCTGCGCGGCGACGCGCGTCGGCTCGCCGGCGGCGATCCGTTCGAGAGCTACGACCGCGCGATCGGCGTGCGCCGAAGCTACTTCGAGGCGCTGCTCGCCAAGGCCGAGGCATACCTCGATCGCGACGAGCACGACGCCGCGGCTCGGGCGCTGGATCGGGCCGTCGAGATCCACCCGGAGTTCGGTGAGGCCCTCGCCCTGCTCGCCTCGATCCACCTCCGCCAGGCGCGGCGGAGCACCGGCGACGGAGCGCTTCTGGAGCGGGCGCGGTCCGCCGCCGAGCGCGCGGTCGCGCTGGACCCGGCGAGCTACGACGCGGCGGTGACGCTCGTGGAGATCCACCTCGAACGTGGGCTCAGCGGCTTCGACGACTGGCTCGGACCAGCGCGGGCGACGCTCGCGCACGCTCGGACGATCGAAGGGTGCCAGAACCGTGTGAAGCTGCTCACGGCGCGGGTGCAACTCGCTTCGGCGCGCGAGAGCCGCCGGGCAGGCCGGGATCCAGGCCCGGAGTTGGACGAGGTCCACGCCCTCTGCCTGGAAGGAATCGCGGCGGTGTCGGAGCCGACACCTTGGGACGACCTGCTCATCGAGGTCAAACGCGAACGGAACCCGTCGTAAGACGGCGCGCCCAATCGAACACGGGAACTCCGCCCCGGTGGCGGGAACGAGACGGCGCTGCAATCATGCTCCCCATGAACGACGAAGCCACGGACCGCCTCGGCCCCCCGCCGCTCTCCGCGGCGGATCTGCGCTGGCGGTGCGATCCGTCGAGCCTCGACTTCGAGACGACGGCGGAGATCGAGCCCATCGATGACGTCATCGGCCAGGAGACGGCGGTCGAGGCGCTCCAGTTCGGGCTCGAGTCGCGGGCGGCCGGCCAGAACATCTTCGTTCGCGGCCTGTCCGGCACCGGTCGGATGACGCTGCTCCGGCGGCTGCTCGAAGAGCTTCAGCCCACGTGCCCGCAGGCGCAGGATCGCGTCTTCGTTCACAACTTCTCGACGGCCGAGCGCCCGCGGCTCATCAGCCTTCCCCCGGGGAGCGCCCGCCAGTTCAAGCGTCTCCTGGATCGGCTCGCCGACTTCGTGCGCGACGATCTCGGCCCCGCCCTGTCGGCGGACGGCGTCATGGCCCGCAAGACCTCGCTCGAAGAGGCGGCGCAGGAAGAGGTCAAGACCGTCGTCGGGCCGTTCGAGGATGCGCTGAAGGAGGCGGGCCTTGCGCTGGTGACGGTCCAGGCCGGGTCCGGCGCGCACACGTCGTTGTTCCCCGTCGTCGGCGAGAAGCCCGTGCCACCGGAGCAGTTCGAGCAATTGCACGCCAAGGGCGAGGTCGACGACGCGCAGCACGAGCGGTACCACGAGCAACGCCAGACGTTCGACTCGCGGCTCCACGACCTGAACCGGCAGCTCAACGAGGTGCGCCAGAAGTACTCGGAGGCGTTCCGGAAGCTCCTGGAGTCCGAGACCCGCGCCGTCCTGTGGGACTTCGTCGATCGCGTCCAGTCGGCGTTTCCGGACGACCGGGTGCGCGAACTGCTCACGCAGATCACCGATGACGTCGTCGACCGCCTCCCCAGCCTCGACGACGAGCAGACCGGCGATTTCTCGTCGCTCTACCGCGCCAACATCGTGCTCGAGCACACCGACGACCTGTGCCCGATCATCGTCGAGAACACGCCGACCATGACCAACCTGCTCGGCGTCGTCGAGCGGGAGGCGGGGCCGATGGGAATATCGCGCTCCGATCACCTCATGATCCGTGGCGGTTCGCTGCTCCGGGCGGACGGCGGGTACCTCGTCCTCGACGCCCGCGACGTGCTCTCGGAGGTCGGCGCGTGGAAGGTGCTCATGCGCACGCTCCGCACCGGTCGCCTGGAGATCATCCCGCCGGAGATGACGCTCCCGTGGACGCAGCAACTGCTCAACCCCGAGCCGATCGACGTCGACGTGCGCGTGATCCTGCTCGGCGACGCGCAGACGTACTTCACGCTCGACCAGGTCGATCCCGACTTCCCGCAGCTCTTCAAGGTGCTCGCGGACTTCAGCTCGATGATCGACCGTGACGAGCACGGCATCGCCCAGTACGCCGGGGTCATCGCCCGCATCGTCCGCGAGGAACAACTGCTTCCGCTTCATCGCGACGCCATCGGCGCGGTCGTCGAGCACGGAGCGCGGATCGCCGAGCGACGCGGCAAGCTGACGGCGCGGTTCGGGCGGCTCGCCGACCTCGTCCGCGAATCGACGTTCCTCGCCGGCCGCGCGGGGCGCTCGGTCGTGACCGGCGACGACGTTCTCGACTCCGTCCAGCGAACGAAGCGCCGCGCGGACCTGCCCTCGCGGCGGTTCCGGGAGCTGCTCGTGGACGGGACCGTGCGCGTGCAGACCACCGGCGAGTGCGTCGGACAGATCAACGGGCTCGCCGTCAGCTCCTCGGGGCCGCTCATCTCCGGGTTCCCGGCGCGGATCACCGCGACGATCGGCGTCGGCAGCGCCGGCGTGATCAACATCGAGCGCGAGGCGGCGCTGAGCGGCGCGATCCACACGAAGGGCTTCTACATTCTCGGCGGCCTGCTCCGGCACCTGCTCCACACCGATCACCCGTTCGCGTTCAGCGCGTCGATCGCGTTCGAGCAGAGCTACGGGGGTATCGACGGCGACTCCGCCTCCGGCGCCGAGATCTGCTGCCTGCTCAGCGCGCTGACGGGCCTGCCGCTGCGGCAGGACCTCGCGATGACCGGAGCCATCGACCAGTTCGGCAACATCATGGCGATCGGCGCCGTGAACGAGAAGATCGAGGGTTTCTACGACGTCTGCTCAGAGGTCGGGTTGACCGGCACGCAGGGCGTGTTGATCCCCCGCGCGAACGCCGGCGACCTCATGCTGCGCCCCGACGTCGCGGACGCGTGCGCCGAGGGGCGCTTCCGCGTCTACGCCGTGGAGAGCATCCACGAGGCGCTCGAGCTGTTCATGGCCCGCCCCGCCGGACGACGCGAGAGCCTGGATCACGACTATCCCGCCAACTCCGTCCTCGCGATGGCGATGGAGCAGGCCCACCGATACTGGAAACAGGCGGCCCCGCGGCGGACCGCTCCCCCACCCCAGGCGACGAACACGGAGACCGACGCGGACACCACCGCGCAGGCGAACGAAACCGAATGACGACGTCCAACGAGCCCATGAACCTGACCAAGTCGACCCGTTCGTACGTTCACCGTGGCGGCAGCGAACCGCTGTGCAGCATCACCGTGGACGAGTTCATCTCGAACGTCATCCGCGAGCACGGTGACGCCGAAGCGCTCGTCTCCCTGACCCAGGACGTGCGCCTGACCTACGCGCAACTCGACGAGCGCGTGCAGGAACTGGCCCGCGGGCTCCTGGCCCTCGGCGTCGAACGCGGTAGTCGCGTGGCGGTGTGGTCGACGAACAACGTCGAGTGGGTGCTGCTCCAGCTCGCGACGGCGCGGGTCGGCGCGATCCTCGTCAACATCAACCCCGCCTACCGCATCGGCGAGTTGCAGCACGCATTGCGTCTCGCGGAAGTGCAGCACCTGTTCCTCATCCCTTCGTTCCGACGGTCGCAGTACCTGGAGATGGTCCTCTCCCTCTGCCCGGAGCTGACGACGTACACGCCCGATGCCGTGAGCGTCGAGAACCTGCCGCACCTGCGGTACGTCGTGGTCTACGACCCGGAGGATCCGGATCTCGCCACGCCTCCGGAGCGCGGCATCCTCACGTGGACCGACGTCCTCGAGCGCGGCCGCACGATCACCGAGGAGCGCGTCGAGCAGCGCCGCGCCGAGCTCGACGCCGACGATCCCATCAACGTGCAGTTCACCTCCGGGACGACCGGGGCTCCGAAGGCCGTCGTGCTCACCCACCACAGCATCGTCAACAACGCGTTCTCCTGCGGCGAGGCGATGTCGTTCACGACACGCGATCGCCTCTGCGTGCCCGTGCCCTTCTACCACTGCTTCGGCATGGTCGTCGCCAACCTCGCGTGCCTGACGCACGGGGCGGCGATCGTGATCCCCTCCCCCCACTTCGACGCGGACACCACGCTCAAGGCGATCGAGCAGGAGCGATGCACCGCCGTGCACGGCGTGCCGAGCATGTTCCTCCTGGAGCTGGACCACGAGGACTTCGACTCCTTCGACCTCAGCTCGCTGCGCACCGGCGTCATGGGCGGCGCCCCGTGCCCGCCCGCGCTCGTGGAGCGCGTGATGGAGGAGATGGGCTGCCGCGAGATCCTCGTCGCGTACGGGCAGACCGAGACCTCCCCCCTCACCAACGTCACGCCTCCCGACTCGTCGATCGAGCACCGCACGGAGACCGTCGGCTACAACCTCCCCCACCAGGAGCTCAAGGTCGTCGATCCCGACACCGGGGCGATCGTGCCGCGCGGCGTGCCGGGCGAGATCTGCTTCCGTGGCTACCACGTCATGCGGGGCTACTACCGGCAGGACGACATGACGCGCGAGGTGATCGACGAGGCGGGGTGGCTGCACTCCGGCGACGTCGGCGTGCTCGACGACGACGGCGCGCTGCGGATCACCGGGCGCATCAAGGACATGATCATCCGCGGCGGCGAGAACGTCTACCCGGCGGAGCTCGAGTCGCTGTATCACCAGCATCCCCTGATCGCCCAGGTCGCGGTGTTCGGCATCCCCGACGAGCGGCTCGGCGAGGAGGTCGCCGCCTGGATCAAGCTCCAGCCCGGCGCGGCGATCAGCGTCGATGAACTCAAGCAGTTCGCGCGCGACCGTCTCGCGCATTACAAGGTGCCGCGGACGATCTGGTTCGTCGACGACTTCCCGATGACGGTGACCGGCAAGATCCAGAAGTTCCGCGTCCGCGAGATTGCAACGCGCTGGATCGAGGAAGGCGTGAACGCGCCGGCGGCGACGGCGACCTGAGCACGGCGCTAGCCCGGATCGTCCGTGTCCGCGACCGGGCGCCGCCACTGTCCCCACATCGACATCCCGGGGATGCCGCCGGGCCGATCCTCGCTCCAGCCGGCGCGCCCCACGAGGGGAACGAACCGGACCTCGCCGAGGTCGTCGTGCTCGTAGGACTCGGGGCCGGTGCGGGTCAGGCGATCGAGATTCTGGGCGCGCCGCGTGCGACCGAGCGGGATCACCAGCCGAGCCCCGATGGCGAGCTGGTCGCGCAACCGGCGCGGGACCTCCCGGCCGCCGGCGGCGACGACGATGCCGTCGTACGGCGCGTGCTCGGGCCACCCGAGCGTGCCGTCGCCGTGACGCACGTGCACCCGGTCGTACCCGAGCGCGGCGAGGCGACGCCGCGCGGCGCCGGCGAGCCCCGCCTGACGCTCGATCGTGTAGACGACCCCCGCGACGAGGCTGAGTACGGCGGCGGCGTAGCCGGACCCGGTGCCGACCTCGAGCACGCGCGCGTCGTCGTCCAGACCGAGCGATTCGATCATGAGGGCGACGACGAACGGCTGCGAGATCGTCTGACCTTCCCCGATGGGGAGGGGTCCGTCGGCGTAGGCGCTGGCCACCAGCGACGGCTCGACGAAGCGCTCGCGTGGCACCCGCCCCATGGCGTCGAGCACCCGCGGGTCGCGGATCCCGCGGCCCGCGAGCTGGTGCTCCACCATCCGCGCGCGTTGGTCATCGAACTCCGTCATGGGCGTTGGCTCCCGAGGCCGGGCCGCGCGGGGACTGCGGGGATGGCTGAGATGATCGGAGTTGCGCGGCGAGTACACGCGCCGGGCTCCGCCATCCCCGCAATCCCTGCCATCCCCGCCATCCCCGCCATCTCCAGTCCCTCCTACTCCGACACCGCCTCCTCCGTATCGGTCTCACGGGGATCGCCTGGACGCCGCACCGTGAGCACCGGGCACGGAGCGTGGTGGAGCACGCGTTCGGCGATGCTGCCCAGCAGCAGGTGCTGGAGCCCGGATCGACCGTGCGTGCCCACCGCGACGAGATCGGCGCCGAGCGCTTCCGCCTCCTCCTGCGCAACCGTGGCCGGGTATCCGGCCACGACCATCGTGTCCACGTGGAGTCGATCGGATCGGTACCGTTCGGCGAGCCGGTCGAGCTCGGCCCGCGCGCGCTGCTCGTCGTCGGCGCGGGCCTGGGCGATGACGTTGGCGGAGACCGCGATCCCGTAGTCCATCGGCAGATCGCACACGTGCAGGAGGATGAGACGCCGTTCACCGGCGAGACCGGTCGTGAGCCGCAACGCCGCGTCGGCCGCGAGCAGCGATTCTTCGGAGAAATCCGTAGCGACGAGGACCGTACGGAGCGATGCCTTGCCCGCATCCTCGGGATGGACCGTCAGCACGGGCACCTCGGCGGTGCGCACGATGCGATCGGCGACGCTCCCGAGCCAGAGTCGCTGGTAGCTCGTGCGCCCGCGGCTGCCGATCACGACGAAGTCCGCACCGACCTCGCGCTCGACGTCGGCGACCACCTTCCACGCGCGACCCGGCCGGCACGTCCCGACCGCCTCGACCCCGGCCTTCCGCACCTCGGCGGCCTGCTCGCCGAGCCTTCCCTCCGCCTGCTGCTGCACGTCCAGCGGCACGGATGTCAGCGGCACGGCGTCGATGGCGTGCACCAGCTCGATCCGCGCGCCGTGCTTGAGCGCGATGACCGTGGCCCAGTCGATCGCCGCGGCGGCTCCGTCGGAGAAGTCGGTGGCGACGACGATGCTGGCGATGCTCGGAAGCGCGGCGGGTTGGTCGCCCATGCAGTGCTCCTTCCCGGATCAAGAGGCCTCGGACACGACCCGCTCCGTCGTGGAGCGCCACCCGGCCACCCTGCGCTCTGATTAAGACGGGGGGCGCGCCGAGCCACCATAGGAAGATCGCCCCGATTCAAGGTACCCTCTCGCGCTAGAATGACCTCGGAGGAGCGCCGTGACCACGTCTCGCCAACCGGCTGGGGAGTTTCAGATCGAGAGCGCGCTGGAGCTGCGCGCGATCCTCGCGTCCACGCTCGATCCGGTGATCACGATCGACACCCAGGGGATCATCCGGGTGGCCAGCAACTCGACCCAACGCGTCTTCGGCTGGGCGCCTGAGGAGCTGGTGGGCCGCAACGTCAACGTCCTCATGCCGGAACCCCATCGGTCCATGCATGACGGCTACCTGGACAACTACCGGCGAACGCGCCTGACCTCGATCCTCGGACGCACGCGCGAGTTCATGGCGGTCACCCGAGACGGCACGGAGTTCCCCATCGAGCTGTCGGTCTCGAAGGTGGACCTTCCCGAGCAGTCCGAGACGTACTTCACGGCCGTGGTCCACGACATCAGCGACCGCCAGCGCGCCGAGCGGGAGAGCCGGCTGCTCCAGGACCTCACGATCGCCGTCGGCCAGGCCGAGGATCTCGAGACCGCCATGTCCGCGGCGCTCCAGGCTGTCTGCGACGCGACGGGCTGGGACTACGGCGAGGCATGGCTCCCCGATCCCGAGGGACAGGCGCTCTACAACACGCCGGTCTGGCACGCCAAGGGCGAGCGTCTCGACCTGTTCCAGGCCCTGACCCAGGGGACCACGTTCAAGTACGGCGAGGGACTGCCCGGACGCGTCTGGGCTTCGCGTCGACCGGAGTGGCTCGACGACGTCGCGCAGGAGGACCTGTTCGTCCGCGCCGAGAAGGCGGCCCACGCGGGCCTGCGCGCCGGCGTGGCCGTGCCGGTGCTCGCCGGCAGCGAGGTCGCCGCGGTCATGGCGTTCTTCATGCGTGAGCGGGCGCCCGAGTCGGAGCGCCTCACGCACCTCGTCGCCTCCGCGGCGTCACTGCTGGGGCCGGTCATCCAGCGCAAGCGCGCCGAGGAGGAACTCGATCAATACCGACAGCACCTCGAGGAGCTGGTCGACGAGCGCAGCGCCGAGCTGGAGGCCACGCACGGCCAGCTCCGCACCGCGGACCGACTCGCCTCGATCGGCACGCTCGCGGCGGGGCTCGGGCACGACATGAACAACGTGCTCCTTCCGGTGCGCTCGCGGCTCGACGCGCTGGAGGCGGAGACGCTCCCCCGGGAGGTGCGCGAGCACGTCGACGAGATCCGCAAGGCCACGAGCTATCTCGCCCAACTCGCGAGCGGGCTGCACGATCTCGCCCTCGACCCCGAGGGCGCGAACGAGGCCATCGACACGACCGATCTCCAGCGATGGTGGCCACGCGTCGCCCCCCTGCTGGCACGCAGCCTGCCCCGGCACGTGGAGCTGACGAGCACGTGGCCCGACCGGCTGCCGCCGGTGGCGGTCCCGCCGCACCGGCTCACGCAGGCGGTGCTGAACCTGCTCGTCAACGCCGGCGAGGCGATCGGCGATGCGGGCCAGGTCTGCGTCTGGGCGGAGCACCACGGCCACAACGACCACGTTCGCGTCGGCGTGACCGACGACGGCGAGGGGATGACGGCGGAGGTCCGGGAGCGCGCCCTCGACCCGTTCTTCACCACGAAGAAGCGCGGCCTCGGCACCGGGCTCGGACTGTCGCTCGTCCGTGGCGTCGCCTTGTCCGCCGGCGGGAGCGTCGACATCGAGTCCGAACTCGGCGAGGGGACCACGGTCACGCTCACCCTTCGCACGGCCGAATCGGTGGCCCCCGCCGGGACCGACGACGTGACCACGGCGGTGGTCTCGCTCCCGGATCGACGCGCCGCGTCGCTGATCGGCTCGATCCTCGAGTCCGCGGGCTGCTCGGTGCGATACGATCGTGTGGGCGACCCCGGGTCGGTTCACCTCTGGATCACGGAGGCCTCACCGGAAGCCCTGCCCGTGGCGAGGCGATTCCTGGCCACGGGTGATCGCCAGGTCGTGGCCGTCGGGCTACCTCGGGACGAATGGAAGGAGCTCGGAGCGAGCCTGATCGAGGACCCGTTCGACTTCTCGCTCATGCGTCAGCAGATCGGAGCACTCGTCTCCAACGATCTGGAAGGGACACCATCATCATGAAGAAGCAGCCTGCCCGCATCCTGTGTGTCGACGACCACCGGTTCCTGATCGAGGGACTTCGGGCGCGTTTCGAGCTCGAAACGGACCTCGAGTTCGTCGGGGCGCTCAGCAGCGCGGACAACCTCCTGTCGGAGGCCAGGCGGCTTTCTCCGGACATCGTCCTGCTCGACATCGAGATGCCGGGGCCCGATCCATTCGAGGCCGCCGACGACCTTCGCCGCATCCTGCCCGACGTCCGGGTCATCGTGCTGAGCGCCTATGTTCGCGACCACTACATCAGCGCCGCGGTGCGGGCTGGCGCGTGGGGCTACCTCTCCAAGGACGAGGAGACCGACGTCATCATCGACGGCATCCGGCGCGTGATCGGCGGGGACTTCGCGTTCAGCCCCCGCGTGCAGGAGCGATGCCAGCCCGGGAAGAAGGGTGGACGCGACCGGCTCGTGCCGCCCTCGACGAAGCTCGACGCGCTCACGCCGCGCGAGCAGGAAGTCCTGCGTCTCATCGGCCGCGGCAAGACCCGCGCCCAGATCGCCGAGATCCTCTGCCGGAGCCCCAAGACGATCGACGGGCACCGCGAGTCGATCATGGAGAAGCTGGGCATCCGCGACCGCGCGGAGCTCGTGCGCTTCTCGATTCGCGAGGGGCTCGTCGAGGTCTGACGAACTAGGTCCTGTTTGACGGCTCAGGGACTCGACTGGGTGCGGTGCTTTTCGTCGTGGCAAGGAGCCGAATCGACGACATATCTGGGAGATACGTCGAGATTCGGCGACGCCGCCACGGCGGAAATGACCGTGCTCAGGCGAGGTTCTGAGCCGTCAAACAGGACCTAG
>JAAELP010000440.1 GCA_024226535.1 Planctomycetota bacterium
GGAGCGCGAGGATCCGACGAAGGCGGCCCTCGTCAAGCTGCGCTACTTCACCGGGATGACGATCCCGCAGGTGGCCGAGGCGCTCGACATCTCGCCCAAGACGGCGGATCGCTACTGGGCGTACAGCCGGGTGCAGCTCTATCGCTGGATCAAGGGGCAGGGGGGCGGCGACGAGGAGTAGGCCACGCCGGGCCGACCCCCGCGTACAGAAGCCGATCTGGGAGTTCCCCGAGGACTACGTCGAGCGCGCGGGCACCGCGGCGGCGAAGCTCTACGCGCCGCGGGGGTGACGCCGGGCAGCACCCCGGTCGAGCTACAATCCGGGGTTCGGAGGAGATCACCATGCGTACGAAGTTCTCGCTGTCCATCGCCGCGCTGCTCCTGGCGACCCCGCTGCTCGCAAGCTCGAGCCCGTCGGAGCCAGAGCGGCCCCGCTCGCTCCAGCGGGCGGTCGACCGGTACGAGGGCGCCGTGGCGCGGGCGCGGACGAAGTTCGAGGACGAGGTCGGCCGCGCCTTCACCACGCTGGAGAAGGCCTACGGCAAGGACATCCGGCGTGCCCGGAAACGGGACGCGGATCTCGCCGCGTTCCTCGAGACCGACCTGGACGCGATCCGTTCGCGGGCTCCGAAGATCGCCGGTGACGACGATCGGAAGAAGGACGCGTCGCCGGGGTTCGCGTCCCTCGCCGACGCCGTCGGGCCCGCGCTGGAACTCGCCGACGGATCGCGGGTGCCGGTGGCCGACGCGCTTGGCAACCGGACGCATGCGCTCGTCTACTTCTCGGCGGGTTGGTGCCCTCCGTGCCGGAGGTTCACGCCGAAGCTCGTGCAGTACGCGTCGGCGCTGGGCCCCGACGCGCCGATGGCGGTCATCCTCGTCAGCAGCGACAAGTCCGCCGAGAAGCAGCTCGGGTACATGCAGAAGTACCGCATGCCGTTCTACGCGACGGTCTGGGATCCGTCGCGCAACGGCTCGCTCAAGCAGGCGTTGTGCGGCGGGAAGGGGATCCCGTCGCTGACCCTGGTGGACAGCCAGGGAGAGATCCTCGCGCGTACCTACCTGAACGGAGCGTACCAGGGGGTCGACGGCGTCCTGGAGGCGGCGGCCCGGATCGTGCCGGCGCGGCGCTGAGCGCGGTCGCGGGAAGCTCGAAGAGTCGGCCGTCTACTCGACGTCCGCGGGCAGCAGCTCGAACGAACTCGCCACGAAGCGGTCGCCGGCGACCCGGCCGGTGACGCGCGCCCGGCGCACCGCGTTGCAGAGACCGTCGGCGGCGTGGGCGTCGCCGTGGTCGTCGATGCCGGTGCCGTCGACGAAGTAGGCGTGGCCGTCGAACCGCACCGCGAGGTCGCAGCCGTCGCCGGGCAGCCCGAACTGGCACTGCCCGCACGCCGCGTCGACGGTCGTGGGGAGCTCCCCCGGCGCGACGGGTTGCGGCTGGCAGCCCAGGGGCAGTGCGAGAATGGCGAGCAGAAGCGGCAGGTGGGGGACGTGACGTGGCATGCCTGATCCTCCCGGAACCGTGATTCTACCGGGTCCGGCAAGGCTACGATCGATGGATCGTCCGAAGAAGGAGTCTCCACATGAACCGTCTCTGCCTCATCACCGTGCTCGTCATCGGCGGGCTGTTCACGCCGACGGCATCGGCCGACGACAAGCCCGTCAACGCGATGTGCCCGATCAGCAAGGAACCGATCGCGGCGACCGCGGGCACGGTCGACCACAAGGGGCAGGCGGTCGGCTTCTGCTGTCCCGCCTGCATCCGGATGTTCAAGGCGTGGGACGAGCCTCGTCGCGACAAGTTCGTCGCCCTCGCGAAGCGTGGTGAGGAGCCCGGGCGGCGGACGAGCGGTCGCCGGAGTCGGCCGGCCGAGTCGCAGCCTGCATCCACGAAGTCCGCGGCGAAGCTCACGTTCGCGTATCCGCTGGACATCTGCATCATCTCCGGCGCGAAGCTCGCTTCCAAGGGCGACCCGATCGTCAGGGAGTACGACGGGCGCGAGGTTCGCTTCTGCTGCGGCGGCTGCATTCGCCGCTTCGAGGCCGACCCCGCCACGCACTTCAAGAAGATCGACGAGCTGATCATCAAGGACCAGCTCCGCTACTACCCGACACGCCAGTGCCTCGTGACCGGCGAGCCGTTGTTCGAAGGCGGCAAGGACACCACCAACAACGTCGTCTACAAGAACCGGCTGGTTCGGCTCTGCTGCCGGATGTGCGAGCGCAAGTTCAAGGCCGATCCCGACAAGTACCTCGCCATGCTCGACAAGGCGGCGGCGGATGCGCAGCGCAAGGGCTACCCGCTGGACACGTGTCTCGTCGCCGGGGGATCGCTCGGATCCATGGGAAGCCCGACCGAGATGGTCGTCGCCGGACGTCTCATGCGGTTCTGCTGCGCCGGGTGCGAGCCCAAGGTGAAGAAGGACCCGGTGAAGTACCTGGCCATCGTCGACAAGGCCTGGCAGAAGCGGGGGAAGTTCAAGCCGGAGCGTTGATGATGGAACCACGGGACCTGCGTTGGGAAGCGGTCGACGACCCGCCCGGTCCGGATGCCAGGGTCGTCGATGAAGGTCTCGACGCGTTCAACCGCGGGGCGGTCGATCTCGGCGCCGTGAAGAACTTCGGGTGCTTCGCCCGCCTGGAATCGGGGGCGATCATCGGGGGCGCGCTCGCGCGGCGCTGGGGAACGTCCTGTGAACTCCAGCAAATCTGGGTGGACGAGGACCACCGACGGCGCGGCATCGGCCGGCGCCTCGTGGAACTCGTCGAGGCGCACGCGCGGGCCCGCGGCTGCACCCTCGTGTACCTCGACACCTTCAGCTTCCAGGCTCCGGCGTTCTACCGGGAGTTGGGCTACGACGTGGCGTGCGAGATCGGTGGCTTCCCGGATGGCTCGAAGTTCATCATGCGCAAGCGACTGGAGTAAGGAGCTTCGCTGCGGACCGGTCCTTGGGGGGGGGTTCATGGCGCCAAGTGCCCGAATGCCACAGTATTCCTCTTCCGATTCTCGACCGGCTGGCCGCGGAGCTTGGTGGTCATGAGCGACATCTTCTCTCGCGACTACGTGAATGAGGATGACTACACGCTCATGCGCCAACTGCTCCGGAGTGCCTACGCGATCGTGGGTCCGGACGTGGCGATGACCATCGGTGATCTTGACTACTGGCGTTTCCAGTCGCCGGACGCCGACGCCGAGATGAGGTCGTGCCGACTCTGGCTGGACGGGGATGGCGCGCTCGCGGGCTTCGCGTGGCCCGGCTGCGTCGAGGACGGCGCGGGCGTGATCGACCTCTTTGCCCACCCGCGTCATGGCCATATGCTCGATCCGATGCTGGAGTGGGCGGAACACTGGCATTCGAAGCGAGCGCCTGGGCGATCGATCACCACGATCGGGTTTGATACCGACGACCACATGACAGTCGTTCTGACTCGGCGCGGCTACGCACGCACCGAGTCGTTCAGTCACTGGTACCGTGTGCGCCCACTGGACCAGCCGATTCCGGAAGGCGCCGTGGCCGACGGCTACAGGCTGCGCAGCGCCGAGCGCGGTGACGCAGCGGCGATCGTCGAGGTCAACAATCAGTCGGGTGCCGGTCCCGCCCTGACCACCGCGTCGTGCGGAGCCATCATGGACGCGCCGACGTATCGCCCCGAACTCCATCTCGTCGCTGAGGTTCTCGGGGAACCGGAAATCGCAGCGTTCTGCATCGTGTGGTACGACGAAGTCAACTTCGCCGGTTTGTTCGAACCAGTCGCCTGTCACCCGGCTCACCACCGCCGCGGGCTTGCGACCGCAATGATCAGCGACGGTCTGCGCCGATTGCGACGCCTCGGTGCCACGCATGCTCTCGTCGCCACCAGCGGGAGCAACGAACCCGCCAACAGGCTCTATGCGTCGCTCGGCTTCAAGCCCGGCCGCCTCGGCTGGGAATGGACGAAGAAGGCCTGAGAGCCATGGTCAGCAAGTCGTACCACGTGCAGCGGCGGGAGCGTGATGAGCCTGTGGATGGAGTCTGTGAAGGATTGACACGAGGTACGGGGAAGACCCTGTCTGCCAAGCGTTTGGGCAACGCGGGCTGCGCCGGTCGTGACAACGGTCGATGAAAGTGACTTGACTCGGGGGCGCCGCGTGTTACGACACGCGTATGGTTACGCGCGTATCCGCTCTTCCTCGGAAGAGATGACGATTGGAATGCGCTGTGGGGAATGAACGCGTGAAGAGACCCGCACGGGTCGAGCAGTGAGCGTTCGGCGCTCGGTGATCAGAGCGCCGGCGCCGTCTCTGCGCGCGTCGAGCAACCAAGGAGTTCATTATGGAGCTGCCACGAAGAAGACTCGTCGTCGTCGCCGGTCTCGCATTGGCGGTGATCACCGCACTGTCCGGTCCGGTCGCGGCCGGTGAGGTAGGGGCGAAGGTCGGGACATCGCCCGTGCCGAGAGTATCGGCTCCCGTCTTCGGCGAGAGCGGGCCGAATGCGCTGCCGCCGCCGAAGAACCTGGACTATCTGCTGCGGGTGGCGCCGATCCCCGGGCTCACGACGATCTGGCACGTGATGCCTCACGTGACGGACGTGCCGGTGGGCACAGTCGTGCGGCTGCACCTCGCGATTCCACCCGGGGTGGACGTCACGTGGACGGGCGCGTTCGAGCTGGGGCGTGATGCGTGGGGTGTCGACGCGCTCTGTCCGCTCATCGAGGTGGGGGACGCGCTCATCGAGGCGTCGTACCATCACCCGTTCTTCGGTCCGACCACCTGGACTTGCGACATCACGGTCATCAACATCCAGCCGAGCGACATCGACGTCGGGGTCACGCTGTCGGCGGAGTCAATGGAGATCGACGAATCCCTGCCGGAGAACGAGCTGAACGACCTCACGATGGCGTACTACTTCAATGAGCGCTCGTACGCCGCGCTGCGGGACCTCGGCGGCGGGCAGTACCGAACGTCGACGAGCCGGATGGTGACGCTCAACGCCGACGTGGATCCTCCCGGCATCGCGCCCCTCATCGAGTGGCGGCTCAACGGCGTTGCGAAGGCACGCGGCACCGCGTGGTATCAGCTCACCGACGAGGTGGGTATCGACGCGATCGACGTCGGCCCGACGGCCGCGCCCGCGTCGGTCCAGTTGGAGACCTATCGCGTCTCCATCACGCCCGCGCAGGACGTCGTCATCGACGGGGAGCCCTCTGTGTACTTTGCGCAGACGACCCCACCGGGATACGAGAGCGACGTCACGTGGCTGTCGAGCACCAAGTACGGATCGGCGACGCCGATCATCTCCGAGGGTCCGATGCTCACCGTGCTCTTCGAGAACACGTGGAGCCCCGGCAACACCGAGCAGTGGCTCGGGGTGAAGGCGGACAACGAGGTGACCGGTCAGGACGGCACGAAGTGCTGCCTTCCGTTCTCCGAGGCCGACCTCCTGGCCTTCTGGGAGGATCCCATCGCGAACCCGCTGCCCGACGTCTGCATCGATCTGCCGTGTGCCGATTGCATGTTGCTGGGGGGCACGTGCTTCACGGGCGACTGTCCGCTGGTCACGCAGACCGTAACCGTTCACGGGTCAACAGACCACAAGATGTAGTGGTTTGCGCTTTTGCCTGAAGCGCGTTACAACGCGGGCCATGGACAAGGATGTTCGACTCAAGCAGTTGGAAGATGAGAAC
>JAAELP010000441.1 GCA_024226535.1 Planctomycetota bacterium
CACAGAACTCAGCCTGATCAATTTAAGCTACAACAGTCTTTCCGGCAGTATACCGATATCCGCGGGAAACCTCGCAAACCTCGCAGCTCTTGACCTGGGTGTCAACAGCCTGACCGGGAATATTCCCCCGGAACTGGGAAACATCCCCTCCCTGACTTACATATTTCTGCATTATAACAGTCTGACAGGCACTGTTCCACCGGAACTCGGGAACCTGGCAAAACTGCGGCTGCTCAAACTGGGAAACAATGAGCTGTCAGGCACCGTTCCCCCGGAACTGGGGAACCTGCCGGCTCTTCAGTACCTCACTCTTTACAAAAACCGCCTGGAGGGCAGTATTCCGCCGGAACTGGGAAACCTGGGAAAACTGCGGGAACTCGGCCTGCAGAGCAACATGCTGTCAGGCGTGATTCCCGCGGAACTGGCAGACCTGGCAAATCTGACGCCCGGGAGAAGTGATTTCCGCTGGAATGCCCTTTATGCAGAAGATGACAGCACAGGCATTTTTCTCGGCACCGTGCAGGACGGCGGTGACTGGGAAAGCACCCAGACAGTCGCTCCTGTCAGTCCGGTCGCAGGCACGCCCGCCCCGACATCGGTTCCTCTTTCCTGGACATCGGCCGGCCTTGCGGACGAATATGAAACCGTGTATGCCGATGTGCCCGGGGGCCCTTACACAGTATTCGGAACCTCGGCCGGAACAGAGACCGAAGTGACAGGCCTGGCTCCCGGCACAGCCTGGTATTTCCGTATCCGGTCTGTCACATACCCCCATGCCGACAATCCCAACACTGTCTTCAGCGGATACAGCGGCGAGGTGTCTGCCGTGACTCCCGGTTTTATACTCCCCGAAGTGACAACTGCCGATATCAGTTCTGTAACAGAGTCCTCAGCATCAGGCGGCGGAAATGTAACCGCGGACACCGGTACTGAAATAACCGCCAGGGGCATCTGCCGGAACACATCACCGGTTCCCGACACCGTGAATCCCGCAGAGTATGCCTGCACATCCGACAGTTCGGGAACAGGGAGTTTCACAAGCGCGCTGACAGGGCTGGATCCCGGCGTGACCTATTATGTCAGGGCCTATGCGGTCTGCAGCGCAGGGACGGTGTTCGGAAACGAAGTGATTTTCACTGCCCTGTCTGACCCCGGTGATGAACCGGCAATAGAAATCCTGTCCCCGCTTCCCGGGACGTTTTTCACAGAAAACAGTGTTGCTGTCAGGGGAACAGCCCAAAGCGGGCAGGACATTGTATCAGTAA
>JAAELP010000442.1 GCA_024226535.1 Planctomycetota bacterium
CAGCGTGCTGATCCGCAGGTCGATGGCCCGGCCCGTGGCCCCATCGGCCGCGGCGCCGATCGTCACGGTCGCCCGCCCGTCCTGCGGCGCGAGCGGCTCGGCGATGTCCATGCGGGCCACGACCTTGATGCGGCTGATCACCGCCGGCGCGAGCTTGCGCGGGATCTCACGGACCGTGTGCAGCACGCCGTCTCGCCGGTACCGAACGAGCGTGTGGTCCTCGACGGGCTGGACGTGCACGTCGGAGGCGCCGCGGCTCACCGCTTCGAAGAGCAGCGCATCGACGAGCCGAATCACCGGCCCCTTGCCCTGCGTGGACAGCAGGTCGCGATCTGCCTGGGCCACGAGACGTTCGATGTCGTCGTCAACGGCGATGGTGCCCTGGCGCCCGCCCCCCTCGTCCGGGGCCGTCGTCTCGTACGCCGTGTCGATCACGGAGGCGATCTCCTCCGCATCCGCGACGAACGGCTCGACGGTGGCCCCGAGTCGAACACCGACGTTGTGGATCACGAGCGGGTCCGTGGTCTCCGCAGCAGCTACGCGATGGGTACCGTCGCCGATCCCTTGCGACACGACCAGATGGGCGCGTGCGAAGTCATGCGGGATCCGTTCGAGGAACTTGGCGTCCACGAGTTCAGCACTCAGACTGGCGAGCGCCGTCGTCATCGGATGATCCTCGGCTTGACCTCCGGCCATTCCGGGTCGAGCTCCGCCCCTGTGGCGAGCTGGTCGCTGATGTACTTCAGGTCCTCGAAACCATCGCGCCGCATGATGTTGGCGCGGATGAACACGTAGAACTTCGAGTGTGTGCTGGATAGTGACCGGCTCTTGAACAGCTCTCCAATCAACGGGATGTCACCGAGCAACGGGATCTGGCTGACGGCCTCTGCTTCCTGCTCGACCTCCAGGCCGCCGACCGCGATCGTGTATCCGTCCGGGATCGTCGCCACGCTCTGGAGGTTGTTCTGCTGTCGCGGTGGGGGGATCGAGGGATCAGCCGACTCACCGACGAACGTGCTGAGCGAGACCGAGTATTCGAGGATCAGGTGATCGCCCTCGGCGATCTGCG
>JAAELP010000443.1 GCA_024226535.1 Planctomycetota bacterium
GCCTCGCCGCTCGTGACCGTGCCGCTGGTCGACCCCAGCCGGCTGAAGGCGCCCAACATCATCGACGACTTCTGACGCCGGAGCCTCTTCTTCTGGTCAGAAGAACACGCCCGCAACCATCGGTCCGCCGTCCGCTCGCTCTATCCGACCCTCGCCCAGGCGGCGTTCATCAACCGCATCCTTCAGAGCGCGCTCTTCGGCTTTGCGGAGTGACGGCACCGTTACCATGGACGGCAGTCCGCCGCGGCTCATCGCCTCGATCAGCCGTTCGCCGGGCGGCCCCGAATCCCGCGGTGCTCCGCGAGCTCGCGGCTCAATCCTCCGGCAGGTGGCGCGATTAGACATGGAATTTTTTCTACTGATGATGACCCGTCAAGATCTGGCCACCGGTGTCCCCGGTCGGCGGCGGGAGGGACGCCGGTCGTGGCCTTCGATCGGCTGAACGACGTCCCGTCCGCGTCCATCGTGGCCTTCGATCGGCTGAACGACGTCCCGTCCGCGTCCATCGTGGCCTTCGATCGGCTGAACGACGTCCCGTCCGCTTCCTTTGTGGCCTCCGATCGCCGTCTCCGACGTCTCCGGCGACCCGGTCGACCCTTCGTGCATCACGAATCGATGTACATGGGGTCTCGGCAACACGTCGTGCACGACGAAAC